>NZ_JAMYUV010000079.1:0-14718 GCF_040323405.1 Mesorhizobium sp. M0048
CCAAGTGCTCTCGCCATCGTCAACCTCCATAAAGTGGACGTTGAATCAGTCAAACCGATTCGCGTCACATCACAATCGATTCATCGAACCCCGGACGTGCTCTCGATAGCAGCGATATCAAACTATGCAACCGGCACCCTGAGGACAACATGGTGGTGGCGTCATAATAACATTGGGGAACGGGATGTTCACGGTACCACGCCGCAAGTGTCTGAAAGTGCGGCTTCAGGTGCGGCCATACCGCCCCGCTCCAGGTCGCTGAGTACGCGCCAGAGCTGTGCGTGAACATTCTGCTTCCAAAATGCGTAGCGCGGAAACCGATGGTATAAGCCGCCTCATCGACGTCGTGGGTACTTCCGCCGAGGGAACAGTGAGCATTGCTTCTCGGCCATGCCGGCCTACCGCCAGGTCGCGGCAGATTCTGTATCAATCTTGATTCGCGATGAATAGACCCTCGTATTTATATTGGACTTTGTCGGCCGCACGATTACCGTTCCTGTAGTTGCCGTGCCCTAAGTTGCCGGATGAGGGGATTCGTCGGTCTACGAGCTTGGGCACTATCAGTGCCCCTTCTACCAAAGAAACTCTCTACGGATGAATTCTGATGCCTATTCTTAATTTCTCTGAAGCTGAGTACAGATCTAGACTGCGTCGTGTTAGATCCCGCATGGAGGACGCGGACCTCGATGTACTTGTGATTACAGAGCCTGCGAACATATACTATCTGAGCGGATACGATGCGTGGTCGTTCTATACGGTCCAGGCACTGGTGATTTTCCAAGACGTCGAGCTGCCTCTTTGGGTCGGGCGGTTAATTGACTCGGCCACCGCGCATTTCACGAGCTACCTCTCGGCCGACCGCATTGTCCCCTATCCCGATGTCTACGTTCAGGCTGCGGATCGGCACGCGTCGCAGTTTATAGCTGAGACGATTGTTCGAGAGTCGCCGAGCGCAAAAACAGTGGGAGTTGAGATGGGTGCTTACTACTATACGGCTCGAGACCACGCAGAATTTGTCAAGGCAATGCCGAATGTCCGTTTCAAGGATGCCGAACTTCTTGTGAATTGGGTACGCTTCGTCAAGAGTGCCGAAGAAGTCGCCTATATGCGACAAGCAGGCGTGATCACCGAACGCATGATGGCCCGCGCTGTTGAAGTCGCCGCTCCGGGAGTGAGAGAGTGCGATGTGGCGGCAGCCATCTACCACGCGCAGATGATTGGCACCGAGTCTTTCGGGGGGCTTCCCGCGACGAGCCCGCCTCATATGGGGTTCGGCGCGCGAGCGCGCGAGGCACACCCAATTTTCAGTGACCGCCCTATTGCTGCCAACTCCATTGCCAATATCGAAATTTCCGGCTGTCGACTTCGCTACCATGCTCCGATGTGCCGCACAATCTACTTTGGTAAGCCGCCCCAAAGCTATCGCGATTTGGCATCCCACGTCATTGAGGGCATCGACGCTTCTCTTGATGTGGTGCGACCGGGCTCGACATGCGAAGAAATCGAGTTGGCATGGCGAAAGACCCTGAGCGTCCACGGTATCGAAAAGGATAGCCGGTTAGGGTATTCGATCGGTGTGGCATACACGCCGACGTGGGGCGAGCGTACGGCGAGTATTCGTCGAGGAGATCGTACGGTCCTACAGGCCGGGGCGGCCTTTCATCTGATGGCAGGCCTTTGGCTCGAAGACACTGGCATTACAATTACCCAATCGTTCGTTGTCACTGAGGATGGTCACGAACCACTCACCAAAAGCCCCCGCGAACTGATCGTTAAGGACTGACAAATGCGCGAAGCGATAATGCAGGACATCTCCGAGAACTTTTCCGACACGTATTTTGAAGCGCGCCAGAAGTTCCTCGATCTCGCCAGGTCTGTGAAATCATATAAATCGCCGGCCCGCGGACCGGGTGGGGAAGAATTGTTCACCGATGTCGCTTGGTTCGGCAATCCAGACGCGCGTCATGTGGGCGTATTGATCTCGGCCACACACGGCGTGGAGGGCTACTGCGGATCGGCGGGGCAGGTGGACTGGATGCGAAGGGGCACTGCTAGATCGTTGGGGCCAGGCCAAGCGATGTTGCTCATACACGCGCTCAACCCGTATGGTTTTGCATGGAACCGTCGCGTCACCGAGGAGGGCTGTGACCTTAATCGTAACTTCGTGGACTTCTCGCAGCCGCTTCCAGCCAATCCGGGGTATGACGACCTTGCCGACCATCTAGTCCCAGCTCTGATAAGAGGTCCTGTATTTGAAGCCTCTGAGCGGGCCATTGAGAAATTTCGCAAGGACAAAGGCGAAGTCGCCTTTCAAACCGCGCGAAAGGCTGGCCAATATAGTTATCCCGACGGCGTGTTCTTCGGAGGCTTTGGTCCTAGCCATTCGCGTTTGAGGCTAGAGAGAATTGCGGATGACTTCTCTCTGAAATCCCGAGATCGGGTGGTGATTGTCGACGCACATACCGGCCTGGGGCCCTTCGGATACGGCGAGCTTCAGACCGAGCAACCCTCTGGACTTGCGGGTTATGAACGTGCACTGGCAATGTTTGGAAGGTCGGTTACCTCGCCCGATCTTGGGACTTCATCGTCAGTGCCGATACGGGGCTGCATTGATGAGTTTTGGCAGCGGCTGCTTGGTGAGCGTCACGTTTACGTAGCGCTTGAATTCGGCACGTTCGATCCGGAGAACGGTCGACGGGTCCTGAGAGAGGATCATTGGTTGGCGAAAAATCCCGAGGTTGACCCGGAACTTGCACAAGGCATCCGACTCCGTCTTCGCGAACACTACGATCCGAGGTCGGAGGACTGGCGCGAAATGATTCTTTGGCGCAGCCGTCAGGTGCATAGGCAGATGTTTGACGGGGCCCCGGATCTCTAGAGGAGACTGTCGCTTAACGGCACTGGTTCGAGCCGAGCCGCAGAAAACCACCAAGGCAAACATTTCGGAATCCGAAATAGGAGATGCGTCATGAAGAAGAAGACCTTGGGAATACTGGAACTCGAAAACAGACCAATCAGCCATCTTGGTGCATTGTGCTCGCCTGAGACACATCAATTTCCCATCAAGCGTCTGACTGTTGAAGGCGCAAACGTGGCCAGGCTAATTGCCGGAGACCGATCGCTCAAGGATGCGTATGTCAGCGGAGCGCGAAAACTGGAAAGCGAGCGGGTGTCGGCGATAACCACCAACTGCGGCTTCAGTTCGCTGCACCAAGCCGAAGTAGCGGCTGCGGTTTCCGTACCAGTTGTGTTGTCGAGCCTCGCGCTAGTGCCGCTTGCCGCCAAGAGCATGCCATCGGGTCGCAAGGTAGGGATTTTGACTTATGACTCCACGAAACTTGCAGAACACCATTTCAATGCGGCCGGATGGTCGTCAAAGGAGATAGATGTTGCAATTGGAGGAATTGAAGGCTCTCTAACGTGGCAGCGGCTCGCGGATCCCTGCCCTGACGCCCCTCCTGATGTCATCACATCCGATGTGCTTGCAGGCGTTAGGTCGCTTTTGAAGGTTGAGCCAGCCGTTGGCGCCCTCGTCCTCGAATGCGCCGGGTTCACGCTCGCAGCAGAAACAGTGCGGCGGGAGATTGGCATGTTTGTCGCAGACTTCGTGACGCTAGCAAAGGTGCTTATCGAGGTTAGCCCGCCGCGTGAAGTATGACAAGCAGGTCGTACTGGCGGCAGCAAAGAGATTGGCCTGGCAGGCCGGGGTTCCGGCCAAGGTCCACACCTCAATCTCCTGCACAGGGTTCAGCGTCGCCCTCGCACTGAGCGTGTTTCATGACGGTGCGCGGGCTGGTGACTCACCGGAGGGGTACTTTGCTCGCCGGGCTACTTGCGTTGCGGTGTAACCGCTGTTCTCAGGCCACGGCTTTGAGCGGCATAGGTCTGTAGGCCCAAGGCAGCAGATCGTCGATCTGGCTTTATGGATGGCCGGCGACGATCCGGGCGACCGCGTCAGCGAGATAGGTATGAGGCTCGATGCCGTTGAGCTTGCATGTCTCGATCAGCGAAGCGATCGTTGCCCAGTGCTCGGCGCCGCCGTCGGAAGCAGCGTCATAATGCCGGGAATCCGGGCTTCGACGTTGTCGTCACCTATCCATTCCATCCGTTGGTTGGGCAGACCGTTGCGGTGGTCGGTGAGCATGATCATGACGGCATCCGCCACCTTTTGGTTCGGCAGCCGCACGGCGGAAGCTTCCATCTTCCGGACTGGATGGCCGCCCCACAGGCCAGTTCGGTTGCGATCGTTGCCGCGCCCCGACTTTCGCTCACACACCTCCTCGAACTTCGCGCACTTCTCGATCATCTCGTAGGCTCTCTTCCAAGAGACTCGATCTCCGGAGGAGGACATGCCGATGAAGAATCCGCTGCGCACCCAACTGGATTTGTTTGTGCCCACCATACCGCCGGCCAAGATGTCGGGCGAGGAACGCGTAAAGGCGGTGGTGCTGTTGCAGTCTCTACTCGTCGAAGCAGCGTCCGTGCCGGGCGTCGGACTGTCGATCCCGAACCGGAAGGAGGCGGGTGATGAGCAAGATTACCGCTGAGCACCTTTGCCGCAGCGCCATCATCTACATCCGGCAATCAACGTCCTACCAGGTCGTAAACAACCTTGAGAGCCAGCGTCGCCAATATGGCCTAGCTGAGCGGGCTCGGCAGTTGGGTTGGGATGATGTGCAAATCGTCGATGACGATCTCGGCCGATCCGGCGCCGGCACGGCTCGGCCCGGCTTTGAGAAGCTGTTGGCGGCCATCTGCGAAGGTCGTGTCGGAGCGGTCGTCTCGCTGGAGGCGTCGCGGCTGGCGCGCAACGGCCGTGACTGGCACACCTTGCTTGAGTTCTGCGGGTTGGTCGGGACATTGATCGTAGATGAAGATGGCGTCTACGATCCGCGTCTGATCAACGATCGTCTGCTGCTTGGCATGAAGGGCACGATGAGCGAGATGGAGCTTTCGGTATTCCGGCAGCGCTCCATCGAGGCGCTCAGGCAGAAGGCGCGCCGGGGGGAACTTCTGCTGACTGTGGCTGTCGGCTATGTCAAAGCGGATGATGGGCAGCTCGACAAGGATTCGGATCGTCGTGTCCAGGACGGCATTGCTCTGGTGTTCCGCAAGTTCGCCGAGTTGCAGTCGATCCGGCAGGTTTTGCTCTGGTTCCGGCAGGAGCAAGTTCTAGTTCCGGCCGTCGTTCAGGGCCGCGGCAAACACGCGATTGAATGGAAGGTGCCGGTCTATCACACGCTGCACCACATGCTGACCAATCCGGTCTATGCCGGCGCCTACGCATTTGGCCGGCGCGGAACGCGCGTTGTAATCGAAGGCGGCCGCAAGCGCGTGATGCGTGACAGCATGCGCCGGAACTGGAAGGACTGGGAGGTTTTGATCCGCAGCCACCATGAGGCATATATTTCCTGGGAGGAGTTCGAGAGGAATCAGCACTTGATCGCCGACAACGCCAACGGCAAGAGCTACCTTGGGCGCGGGGCGATCCGCCGCGGAGAAGCCTTGCTGCCAGGCCTATTGCGCTGCGCACGCTGCGGCCGTCGATTGCATGTCGCTTACAGCGGCAAAGGCGGAAACACCCAACGTTACGTCTGTCGCGGCACCTTCAGCGACAAGGCCGTCGACAACTGCATCCGCTTCGGCGGTATGCGGGTTGACCGGGCAGTCGTCCAGGAGGTTCTCGGTCGACTGCAGCCGCTCGGCATCGAGGCGGCGCTGGCTGCCATGGAAGTGCAAGGCCAGGAGCATAGTGACAAGCGACAGCAGGTCGAGAATGCTTGCCGGCAGGCCCGGTACGAGGCGGAGCGTGCACGCCGCCAATACAATGCGGTCGATCCCGAGAACCGGCTTGTCGCCGGCGAACTCGAGCGACGCTGGAACGAGAAGCTGACCCACCTGGGCGAGCTTGAGGAGGAGCTGGACCGCTTGGCCCCGCTGCAAGCACCAACGGTCTCCGCCGACGATCGTGCAAGGCTGATGGCTCTCGGGAAGGACCTCGCCCAGGCATGGGACAGTCCGGGCGCTTCGAACGAGACGCGCAAGAAGATCATTCGCTTGTTGGTCAAGGAGATCATTGTCGATGTCGTGGACGATAGTCTGGCGCTCATCATCCATTGGCAAGGTGGCGATCACACACGTCTCATCGTGAAGAAGAACAAGGTCGGGCAAACCCGCTGGACGATCGAAGGCGATACCCTTGATCTTGTTCGGGTACTGGCCCGCCAGATGTCGGATCTGTCCATCGCCGCCATCCTCAATCGCGCCGGCAAAAGGACAGGGAAGGACAATAGCTGGACGCGTAGTAGGGTGTGCAGTCTTCGCAACACCCATGGCATTGCGCCATACCGCGACGGCGAACGTGCGGAGCGTGGCGAAGCAACGCTCGACGAAGCCGCGGGGATTCTCCAGGTCAGCCCGTCGACAGTTCGTCGCATGGTCAACCGCGGCACGTTGGCAGCGAATCAACTATGCAAGGGGGCACCCTGGATCATTCACCTCTCGGATATCGAGAATGATGCCGTTCGGCGTGAAGCTGATGCGCGGCGATCACGGCGTCCGGCGTCTCATGATCCGCGCCAAAATGTCCTTAATTTATAAGGCGATCGACAGATGAGCAGTATATCGCACCGCCGTCGCTGCCGGCGAAGAGCGCATTCTTGCGGTTCAGCGCAATGGGACGGATGGCGCGCTCGACGACGTTGGAGTCGATCTCGATCGTACCGTTGTCGAGGAATCGTGTCAGACCTTGCCGGCGCGAGAGTGCGTAGCGGATGGCTTCCGCCAGCTTGGGCTTCTGGCTGATAAGGGTGAGTTGCTGCCTAAGCCACGGCTCAAGGGCATTGATGACGGGACGGCTTCTCTCCTGCCGGACGGCGCCGCGTTCGTCGGCGGAGCGACCGCGGATATCGCTCTCAACGCGGTAGACGGGCGATCGCTGTGCAGACCACCGTTGTCCCCTTGCCCCGGCCGCTCAACATCCGATATCGGGTCGTCAGCCGGGTCTGCGCCTTCCAAGCGATCTCTCGCACCTGTGGAGATGCTTGCTCCAGACGGTATAGTTTCTTCGCACCAACCCTCGGCGGATGCCTATAGGTCCAGGCGCTCTCGACCAGCATATGGCGAACGCGGCCGTTCCCCGCCTTGGTGATGCCGCCCCGTCTGACTGTCTCGCCGGTCGATCGTTCTCCAGGAACGAGGCCGAGACATCCCATGAGCTGGCGCGGACTCTCGAACCTTTGCACGTCGCCAACCTCGGTGGCGAATGTTACGGCGACGATCAGGTCTACGCCACGCAATGCCTGCAGCGCTCGCACGATCGGTGCCAATGACCAGGCCGGAACGAACTCCTCGATCACACGCTCAAGTCGCTCGACCCGTTCTTTCGAGATGCGGACCGCTTCGACCATTTCCTGGAGCGCGATCTGATGCGCCGGGTGATCGAACGGCTGCTTGGCAGCCAGTGTCGATGCCGGCTCAATACGCCCCAGAAGTGCCGTTTGGTTCTTCCCCAGTTTAGCGCTGTCGCCGGTCTTCCGGAGCGCGCTCCGGGAGACCGGCGGCGCGTGATCGTCGACCACTCGCCGGTCTCCCTCTGCGACACACCAGTCCAACATGTTGCTTCCCTGCTGCCTTCTCTGTTCAATCTCCACCGACAGCCGTCGATCGCAGTCTTTGTTCACAGGAGCAAAGGACAGCAATTACGTCATTGGCGTCATTTGGCCCCTGCCCGAGTCTTTGGTCGCCGGTGCCTCCAGGGCGTAGCGTCCTCTAGGTCGCGTGCGACACGGACCAGAGTGGCCTCGTCGCCAAAACGACCGACTATCTGTATCCCGATCGGCAGGCCGCTGGCGTTTTGTGCCAATGGCAAGGACACTGCAGGATGACCAGAGACATTGAATACGCCAGTGTATGCGATATTCGCGGCATCTGCTGCCTTGAATTCTTCAGCAGACAGCGTCGGGTTGATCGTACTGTTGATGCCGCCGTGCGGTAGGGCCATCATCGGCATCGTGGGTGTCAACAGAATATCAAAAGAATGGATCGCTTCACCCACTCGGAACCGCATTCTCCGCAATACCTCTTCTACGTCCCCCGCCCGCCCCGGGGAATTCCGGCCGTACTCATACAGCTTGAGATTAATGGGCTCCAACGTGTCCGCGGTGATAACGCGTCCCATGTCCCGCGCGGCCTCTTCAAGCGACTTTGAACTGAAGCGTGTCCTGCCGAGCATAACTCGCGTGTACTCAATTGACTCATATGGCGGCTCGATGTCAGTGACGGTGTGCCCCATTTCCTCAAGAAGGGTGGCCGTCGACTCGACAGCCTTCAGAACTTCCGGTTCAAGATCGACCGCGCCCCACTTGGTCCTCGCCACCCCCACTCGCAGCGTCCCGGTGGGTTGTAAAAGTTCTTCTACGTAGGACCGGTTCGGCTGGACGATGATAAATGGATCGCCGGGGTAGGGACCAGAAAAGACGTCGAGCGCGGCGGCCATGTCGCGTACTGTCCGGCATAGAACAAACTCGCGTGTTAGGCCAAACGAAGCATCCTGGCTGTTCGGGCCGCCGGAGATACGTCCGCGGGACGGGTTCAGCCCAACAAGACCGCACCAGGCGGCGGGGATGCGAATCGAGCCGCCGCCATCGCTGCCATGGGAGATAGGAGTGATACCCGCGGCCACTGCCGCCGCTGATCCAGCAGACGAGCCCCCTGTCGAGCGTTCCAAATTCCACGGATTGCGGGTGATGCCATGGAGAATGCTTTCACTCAACAGGGACATCCCAAGTTCCGGAGTAGTCGTTCTTCCTATCGTCCGGAGCCCGCTCTCCCGAGCGCGTCTAAAAAAATAGCTGTCAGTGTCAGAGCGATGGCCTTTGAACAGACGGCTTCCTTTTTCCTGAAGGCGGCCAGCTTCGGTGAAACCAATATCCTTGCGAAAGAAAGGCACGCCGTGGAAAAGCCCCCCATTCGCGCCAGCTGCGGTTTCAGCATCTTCGTAAAACTCGATGACGGCGTTGATGCTAGGATTGACCTCGTCATGGGCCACACGGGCTAGCTGCACCAACTCCGATGGCGTCACTTGTTTGCTTGTTACTAGAGCGGCAAGACCGGTTGCATCGTAATTAACATACTCGCTTAATTTCATCTTGGTAATCCTCAAATTGGCAATCACTACTCGGCGAGCTGGTTCAGACCGACTTTGTCCAGATGGGCCTCAACGATTTGGACGCCGGCTTTGTATGGCCGCTGGAAGCGTTCGAGGTCTTCTGCTGGGATGTGGCAACGAATGACATGGCCGGGTTCCACTTCGATCACCGGTGGCTCCGATGTCTCGCAAATCGCGCCGAGCTTTCGCGGGCACCTACTCTGGAAGACACACCCTGGAGGCGGATTGGCCGCCGAGGGAATTTCGCCCGACAGCCGAATGCGTATGTTCTGGGTGCTGTCGAGGTTGGGGACGGCGGAAAGAAGTGCCTCCGTATAGGGGTGGTTTGGTCCCTCGAATACGCGCTCCGATGGCCCCATCTCCATGATCCGCCCGAGGTAGAGCACCGCAATTCGGTCGGAAAGATACCGCACGACGCCAAGATCGTGAGAGATGAAGACATAGCTGACCGCCCGGGCCGACTGAAGCTCGGCGAGAAGATTCAGGATCGCCGCCTGAACCGAAACGTCGAGGGCCGAGGTAGGTTCGTCGCAGACCACAACGCGAGGGTCGCCGGCGAAGCTCCGCGCTATGGCCACGCGCTGTTTAAGCCCGCCGGAGAGCTGGCGCGGGCGTAGAGCTAGGTGTCGGGGCGTCAAGCGGACCGCCGCCACGAGCGCGTCAAGACGGCTAGACAAGTCCGCGCCTCGGAAACCGCCGAGCCTGCGCAACGCGCGGCCAATGATGCGAGCGACGGAGTGAGAGCGGTTCAACGCCGAATCCGGGTTCTGAAAGACGATCTGTACCGCCTTCACGTCTTCATCCCGGCGCCGGTCGAGACCGGGAGCAAGGGGGTTGCCGTCGAGCTCGATGGTCCCGCCGGGATCGGGCAGTACCAGGCCCAGGAGCATTCGGGCCAGAGTGGTTTTGCCGGAGCCAGACTCGCCGACAAGACCCAGTGTTTCCCCCGGCAGCAGGCATATCGAGACGTTGGCGACCGCACGCACCGCGTGGCTCCCCTGGCCATAAGTCTTCGAGAGATTGCTAACCCGGAGCACTGGCGCGATCCCCCCTGCAGGCTTCGGCAAAGCCACATCGGCCGGCGTGCTGCGCGGAAGGTCAGCCGCCAAATCAGGGTAATGGCAACGCACGAGCCGACCGCCAGCATCTCGCAACGCCGGAATTTCCGTCCTGCAGCGGTCGTCAGCGAGCGCACAGCGCTCGGCGAAGGGGCAACCGGGCATCAGCGCGCCAGGCATGGGCAAGAAACCAGGGATGGTGTCAAGCCGTCCGTGGTCCTTCCGCTGCCCGCCCCGCGGTAGGCACCGCAGAAGCGCCACAGTATAGGGATGGCGCGGTGAATCCAAGATGTCCCGCGTCGGCCCTTCCTCCACCAGCATCCCCGCATAAAGGACGCCGACGCGGTCGCACATCTTCGCCACTAGGGCGAGGTTGTGGCTGATGAACAGGATCGAGGTGCCAAACTCTCGCCGGAGATCAGTGACCAGGTCGAGGACCTCGGCCTCCACGGTGGCGTCAAGGCCGGTTGTGGGCTCGTCCAGGATCAGCATCGTCGGATCGTTTGCCAGCGCCATCGCGATCGCAACCCGCTGCTGCATCCCGCCTGAAAGCTGATGCGGATAGCGCTGCATGACTGAGCCGGGATCGGCGATGCGCACCTTGTTCAGCACCTCGATCGCACGAACTTCACGCTCGGCCAGCGGGACGCCCATCACCTCGAACACCTCGACCAACTGCCCCCCCACCTTCAGCGAAGGGTTCAGCGCTTTGCTGGGGTCTTGATAGACCATCGAGACCTTTTTTGCCCGCAGGTCCCTAAGCGCCTCGGGCCCGAGCCGCATCACGTCCACCCCGTCGAGCGTGACCGCCCCGCCGGTGATCCTGCCGTTCCGCGGCAGATAGCGCACCGCTGTCAGCGCCACCGTGGACTTGCCGCAGCCCGACTCGCCGACCAACCCGTACGCCTCACCCCGGGCAATCTCGAAGCTTACGTCGCGCAGCACCGCGCGATTACACCCGCCGGCGCGGTAGGCGACAGAGAGTCGGTATAGGCGCAACGCCGGCTCAGTCATCGAGCGCCCCGTGCAACCCCTCGGCCATCAAATTTACCCCGACCACAAGGCTAGCGATGGCCACTGCGTCGAACAGCACCGTCCACCAGTAACCGCCGCTGATCATCGAATAGTTGGTTGAGATCGATAGCCCCCAATCGGGCGAGGGTGGCTGCAGGCCGAAGCCGAGAAAGCTCAGGGTAGCGACGGCGAAGATCGCATAACCGAGGCGCACCGTGGATTCGACAAGGATGGGGGGCAGTACGTTGGGCAGGATTTCGATGAACATGATATGGGCTGAATTTTCCCGTCGTAGTGTGGCGGCAGCGACATAGTCGAGCTCCCGCTCGGCCAGGACCGCCGATCGGACAGTGCGAGCGATGACGGGGCCAAAGGACAGGCCGATGACGATGATGACAGTGTTCTCGGACGTGCCGAGCGCCACGATTGCGAGAAGTGATACGATTACCCCCGGAATTGCCATCGCGGCCTCTATCAGGCGCGAGATAACGTCGTCGAGGATGCCTCGGAAGTATCCGGTAAGAAGACCGAGTACCGTGCCAACGGCCGTCGCCAGGATCGTCGCGAGGGGTGCTACGATGAGAATGTCGCGCGAGCCCACGATCACCCGCGAAAAAACATCGCGGCCGAGTTGGTCAGTCCCAAACCAGTGTGCTGCCGCAGGCGGAGCAAGCGCGTTTAGGACGTCCTCTGCTAGCGGATCGTAAGGCACTATGTATGACCCGAACAGGCTGCAAAAGACCCAGAAAAGCACAATGGTCAGTCCGGTCAGAAAGGAGTTGGATCGCAACAGCGCTGCAAACAACTCGCGGCGCCGGTTCTGGGTTGCAGGAATGGCAACTTCGGTCATTGGCCGCCACTCATCCGAATGCGCGGGTTAAGCCGGGAGTACAGGAGATCGGCAATTATTGTCGCCGTGGCGTAGGTGATTCCAATGATTAGCACGCAGGCTTCGAGCATCGGGAAGTCCTTGCCCTTGGCTGCGTTGTAGATCAGCGACCCGATCCCCTGGTAGCGGAATAACGTCTCCACCACCAGAAGGCCGCCAATCAGATAGCCCGTCTGGCTGGCGATGACGGTAATCGTCGGTAGCAGCGCGTTCCTGAGCACGTGCCGCCAAATGACCTGACGCCAGGGCAGGCCCTTCAGGACGGCAGTGCGGGTATAGTCAGAGTCGAGCGTCTCGATCATCCCCGCACGTGCCATGCGGCAGATATAGCCGAACAGGACGAGCACGAGCGGCATTGCGGGCAAGATTAGGTAATTGAGTTGCGTTAGGGGTCCGGCGCCATCCGGCCATGCTGCGGAGATTGGCAGCCAGCGCAGCCAAATACCAAAAATCAGAATCATCACGACTCCGCTAACGAATTCCGGCATAGCGGCCGCTGACAGACCGCCGAGACTGATAATGCGGTCAGTTAGGCGGTTGACATTCATTGCGGCCACCACTCCACCAACGATCGCGAGGGGCACGACGATGAGGAAGGCCAGGGCCGCTAGCTTCAGCGAATGGCCGAGCGCGGGAATTACGAAGTCAGCGACGGGGGCGCGATATATGTAGGACTGACCCATGTCGCCCTGGATAAAATCCCCTATCCAAGTGCCGTATTGCACGAGGAGCGGTCGATCGAAGCCGAGCTGGTGATTCAGCGCTTCTACCGCCTGCTGATCGGCGAAAGGGCCAAGGATAGCTCGACCGACGTTGCCTGGCAGAACCTGCCCGAGAAAGAACACGAGCAGGCTGAGCACGAAGAGGGTCACCAACGAATAGGCAAAGCGCCGGGCGAGGAAGCGGTTCATCATGTCTCCCTGAATGCATCGCGTTGGGCAGCGGACCGGCTCGTACCGGTCCGCCGAACCGACTTCATACGATTCCCGCACGATGAAGGAACAGTCCTACAGCGTAAGCTTTCTGTTACATTGTCCCGGCTCGCGTCAAATACAGTCTGCATATGAGTGGTATCTAGCATCGAGATGGGCCAATATAGTTCCGCACGTCGCCATGGGAGTTGGACGGGAGATTGTGCAAGCGGTTGGTGATGTACGGTGAGCGCGCCGTCACCGCGTTCACCAGCTCTTCCCGCGGTTGGCGCGCTGGCTCAAGGCGCGCGCGGTCGAAGCTTATGTCATACAGCCATCGAGCCTCGCGGTTTCCCGCGAACATCGGCGTGCCAAGACCGATCGCCTCGATACCGAACTGCTGATGCGCGCCCTTCTTGGCTGGCTGCGGGGCGAGCAGCGCCACTGCAGCATGGCAGCCATCCCAACCATCAACGAGGAGGAGGCGCGCCGCGAACGTACACGGATAGCCAACCGCATCAAGGCAATCTCGCTCGCTTCGGCATTCGCACCTTCAAACCCAATCTGCGCAAAGCTGCCGACAAACTGGAAGCTCTGCATTGGGGGAAGGTATGCCCCTATCGGAACGAAGCCGAGCCGAGTTGCGCCGTAATCTCGGACGGCTTCATCTGTTGCATGAACAATCCACGAGATCGAACAGGAGCGGTTGCGGCAGCTCTCGGTGGTAATGGACACGGAGAAGGGTCCGCTCGCAATGGTTCGCCTTCTTGTGCGGATCATCGGTGTCGGTATCGAGACTGCGGACATGCTTGTGAACGAGATTCTCTCGCACGGCCTGCGTGATCGGAAAGCCGTCGCCCGATATGCCGGACTTGCCGGGGCGCCGGATGTCCTTGGTCTTGGCAGCTCGGCGATCGGCGCGCTGGTTGAGCGTACGATACGCTTCACGATGTTGCTGCATCTTCCCCGGCTAGAGCACGTCCGGTTTAATCCGGTTCATAGCCTGCGGCCTTGAAGTAGTTTGCGCATTCTGTTGGCGTGCGCGGTCATTCCGGTCAGCCTGAGCGCGCCGGTGAAGGTCGTGGTCTTCCGGTGATGGGATGGACGCCCCCGACGGCATCGATGTGCCAGAGTGGAGGTGTTCTCAGCCACTTAAAGGAGGAGCCCCATGACGGAAGTTAGCACCATCGGCCTGGATCTGGCCAAGAATGTCTTTCAAGCACACGGAGCGAGCTCTGCCGGAGCGGTCATCTTCCGCAGGAAGCTGCGGCGCGACCAGGTGCTGGCTTTCTTTGCCGCCCAACCACCGTGTTTGGTGGCAATGGAGGCATGCCCGGGTGCCCACTACTGGGGTCGGGAGATCGGGAAGCTCGGCCACACCGTGCGGCTGATCGCACCCGCCTATGTGAAGCCTTTCGTCAAACGGCAGAAGAACGACATGTCCGATGCGGAGGCGATCTGCGAGGCGGCGCAGCGACCGACCATGCGCTTCGTGGCTGTGAAGAGCGAAGCCAAGCAGGCCTCCGCCGTGATCTTCCGGACCCGTGATATCCTGGTCGGCCAGCGCACTCAACTTGCGTGTTTCGGTAAGTCCCGGACGCCGATTTCACTAAGTCCCGGACAGTGATTTCAGTAAGTCGCGGACAGCATTTCCGCTAAGTCCCGGACAGTTTCCGG
>NZ_JAMYUV010000080.1:0-14495 GCF_040323405.1 Mesorhizobium sp. M0048
CGGCTCCGGATACGGCCAATGCGAACGTGCTGCGGGGGGAAGTGTCGAAACGCATCTTTGCCGGCAATAGCAGCACCTACTTCGTCGAACGTGGCGGACAGATACTGAAAGTCATCGTGCAGAACACCGGTGCTGACAAGCTGGCGGAGGGCCAGGAAGTGGTGCTGCGGTGGTCGCCGGAGAGTACCGTCCTGATGGCAGCGAGTTAGTCTAGCGGGCGGCCGTGCTAACGGGACGTTGCGTTACCTCCCCACCTCCTCTGCCCTACCGAACATTCGTCGCTCATCGTGAGCAAAGAAAAAATCCACCGCCAGATATTGGCAGCACTAATTGACTGCGTTGGGTCCAGATCAGGACAAATCCTTTGCCGTGCAGACCGCCGGCTCACTCACATCTCGCACCAAGAAGCCGCCGGTCCACTTTCCGCCCAAACGCGACGTCTGAGTAATGCTTCGGCGATGACCGCTTTTGGCTTTGCTGCTGTTGAGCGACGCCAGCTTTCGCCCAAATCGCCCTCCCCATCATCCCACCACCCTCCCCTGCTCCGCCTCCTCGGCATTCGGATCGCCCGGCGCCGTCGCCCAGGCCAGTTCGACCAGCGTCACCGTCCGCCGGCCAACCCCATCCAGCTGGCAGACGATCAGCCCCTGCTCCTCGATATAGGTCAGCAGGCGCCGGGCGCGGCGCAGCGAGTGCGAGCCATAGGCGCGGGCGATCGCCGCGTCGCTCGGGCAGGGCCACCCCTCCTTGGCCGCGCGGGCGATCATCATGAACACGCCCTGCATATCCTCGGGCAGCAGCGAGGCGCGCGCCGAGACATCTTGCCAGGCGTCATCGTCGGCCATGTCGGAGCCCAGGCCGGCGCGGGCGCGCGTCAGCATGCGGCGGAACGCGGGCAGGTCCGGCACGACCGAGGCGAGGCCCTCTATGCGGCAGCGGACCACGAACTCCTGATAGAGCACGCCGATGACACGGAAGCCCGCGTCGGGTTGCGCCAGCACAGCGCGCAGCACCCGGTCGACACGCTCGCGCCGCTCCGCCAAGTCCTCGGCGCTGATCGGCGGCTCCACCGCTTCGGGGCGGATTTCCAGCGCCGCCGATTTTGCCGCCATCAGCTGATCGAGCAGGTCCGGCGACGACCGGCGCTGCGGCCGGACGGTTTCGGGCGGCGGGGCCGCCAGGATGATCGCGCGCGCGTCCTCCAGTCCCGATTCCGGCAGCGGCATCAGGCGCGGCGTCGCCTTGCGCGGACTTGTATCGGTCGGGCCGATGCGCAAGCCGAGCGGGCGGCGCGACAGCGCCGGGCCGAGCGCCATGAACTGCCCGCGCTCGAGGTCGCGAAAGGCTTCCGCCTGGCGCCGCTCCATGCCGAGCAGGTCGGCGGCGCGCGCCATGTCGATATCGAGAAAGGTCCGGCCCATGAGAAAATTGGAAGCCTCGGCGGCGACGTTCTTGGCAAGCTTGGCCAGCCGCTGGGTGGCGATGATCCCGGCCAGCCCGCGTTTGCGGCCACGGCACATCAGATTGGTCATGGCGCCGAGAGAGAGCTTGCGCGCCTCGTCCGAAACCTCGCCGGCAACCGCCGGCGCGAACAGCTGCGCCTCGTCCACCACCACCAGCATCGGATACCAGTGGTCGCGGGCGACCTCGAAAAGTCCGCCGAGGAAGGCGGCGGCGCGCCGCATCTGGTTCTCGGCGTCGAGCCCCTCGAGATTAAGCACCGTGGAGACGCGGTGGATGCGCGCCCGCTCGCCGGCGCTCTGCAGGCCGCGCTCGGTATGCTCCTCGGCGTCGATCACCAGATGGCCAAAACGGTCGCCCAGTGTCACGAAGTCGCCTTCGGGATCGATGATCGTCTGCTGCACCCAGGGCGCACTCTGCTCCAAGAGCCGGCGCAGCAGGTGGGACTTGCCGGAGCCCGAATTGCCCTGCACCAAAAGGCGCGTCGCCAGCAGTTCTTCAAGATCCAGCGCCGCCGGGGCGCCTGCGCTCGTGTGGCCCATCTCGATCGCAACCGTCATGTCTTCGACTCTCCTTAAGGAGAGGGCTTATCAACCGCATCACAGCCCGTCGAGCGCGCCATGGCCGACGCTCCGTGTTGCGCACAGGCTGGATGCTGCTCACGATCAGGGGATCGCAGAGGATTGGAATGAAACGGGCCGTTTCGATTCGATAAGGAGGCGGTGCGGATGTTTCGCAGCCGTTATCCGGAGGTCGAGTTGGATCTCATCGGGATGAATTCGCCATTGCTGGAAAGAGCACTCGCCGCCAGCGAGATCTACCTCGGCATGCTGCATCCCCGCTCTCGACCCCGGAGCTGATCGTCCATGGCCTGCCCGACGAGCCGCTGGTGCTGGCGTCCGGCAACACACCGGCTTGCGGCTCGCCTTTTACCGCTGTCGTGGTGCCATTCGCGAAACGACGAACAACAAAGCTCTCATAATGACTGTATCGATCACTATTTCTGTCGAACGGAACATCCTGGAAAAACTCTCGTTGGGTTAGATCGCGATCCAGCGATGCAACTCGATGGAGACACTAAGATGATGAAAATTCTCTCTGCATCCCTACTTGCTATCGGCCTGGCCACATCTGCCATGGCACAATCAACCGGTTCGGGAACTGGCGGAACTGGTATGAACGGCAATACCGGCGTCGACACGGGCACCGCCGGCAACAGCGGCAACAACGGGACCAGTACCACTACGCCGAACCAGATCGATCCGAATGCAACGAACGCCACCACGCCGCAGACAAACGGTATGGGGGACCGCTGCAAGGATACGGCAGGCAACGACACCGACAACAACACCCCAAGCGGCGCCATGACGTCGGATATGCAGAACTGCAACAAGTAACGGAGTTTTGCTCAGCGGTCGTTTCAGCCCGCTGCCTGGTCCAGACCGGGCACGGGCTCACCATTTTAGATGGACGGCGAGCCGAGGTCGGCTAGCCATACATTTTGTCTCAGCTAGGTCGGCGACAGATGGCGGCCAGCCCGGGACCGGCGGCCGTTCTGCTGATTTTCGCGGAGAGAACTGGTGGAGCCAATCGGAATCGAACCGACGACCTCTTGAATGCCATTCAAGCGCTCTCCCAACTGAGCTATGGCCCCACTCCGGCAGTTCGCCGGCGCCGTTTCCGGCGAAGAGATCCGGCGCGGGTTCTAGGCCGCGCCATTAGTGCAGGCGGCTTCTAACCCCGCCTTCAGTCAATATCAAGCCTTCAACGACCGCTTTTTCTAGGCGGCGCGGCGAAAGCCGGCGAATGCGGTTCGCTCAGACTTCGTCGTCGTCGTCGCCGACGCCGATCATGTCGGCAACGTCGTCGTCTTCTTCCTCTTCGTCGGCGAGGAATGTGTCATCCTCATCATCGCCAAGGTCGACGTCGTCCTCGTCATCGGCGAGATCGGGAAGCTCGTCGGCCTTCGCGTCCTCGTCCGCCTCTTCGAGCGAGACGACCTCGACGCCCTCTTCCTCCTCGGCGTCCACTTCCTTTTCGGCAACTTCCTCTTCTTCCTCGAGGGCGGCGATCTTGCCTTCTTCGAAATAGGATCGCGGATAGCTCTTGCCCGTATAAGGCGAGACGATCGGGTCCTTGTTCAAGTCATAGAATTTTCGACCCGTCTCCGGGTCGATGCGTTTGGTGCCAAGTTCGGGTTTTGCCACAGCAAGCCTCGTCGATGAAAGTTTGGTCCCCTTAACCAGAGTTTACGGCGCTGTCAAAGCGAAAAGCCGGCGTCCCAAAAAGCGTGAATTCGAAGGCCTTCGTACCAAGGGGATGACCATTTCGGTCCGCCATGATAGGAGACCGCGCAAACCAGAAGAAAATAGCCGGGCGCCGGCGTTTCCAGGAAAGAACCATGTCGCACGCTGCTGCCCCGAAACAGGCCACCGCCCGCAAATCATCTGGCCTTTCAGGTGCGGCACGGGTGCCGGGCGACAAGTCGATCTCGCACCGCTCGTTCATGTTCGGTGGCCTGGCCTCTGGCGAAACCCGCATCACCGGGCTGCTGGAAGGCGAGGACGTAATGCGTACGGGCGCCGCCATGAAGGCGATGGGCGCTCATATCGAGAAGCATGGCACTGAGTGGGTGATCCGCGGCACCGGCAATGGCGCGCTGCTGCAGCCGGAAGGCCCACTCGATTTCGGCAATGCCGGCACGGGCTCCCGCCTCACTATGGGCCTGGTCGGCACCTATGACATGGAGACCACCTTCATCGGCGACGCCTCGCTGTCCGGCCGGCCGATGGGCCGCGTGCTCGAGCCGCTGCGCCAGATGGGCGTGCAGGTGCTGAAGGCGACGCCTGGCGACCGCATGCCGATCACGCTGCACGGGCCTAAGCACGCCGCGCCGATCACCTACCGCGTGCCGATGGCATCGGCACAAGTCAAGTCGGCGGTGCTGCTGGCTGGGCTGAACACGCCGGGCATCACCACCGTCATCGAGCCGGTGATGACGCGCGATCACACAGAAAAGATGCTCAAGGGATTCGGCGCCAATCTGTCGGTCGAGACCGACGAGCGCGGCGTGCGCCACATTTTCATCGAAGGCCAGGGCAAGCTCACCGGGCAGACCATCGCGGTGCCAGGCGACCCCTCCTCGGCGGGCTTTCCACTGGTGGCGGCGCTGATCGTGCCGGGTTCGGACATTACAATCGAAAACGTGCTGATGAACCCGACCCGCACCGGACTTCTGTTGACGCTGCAGGAAATGGGCGCGCGCATCGACATAATCGACCCGCGCAACGAAGGCGGCGAGGATGTCGCCGACCTGCGCGTGCGCTATTCCGAGTTGAAGGGCGTCACCGTGCCGCCCGAACGGGCGCCGACCATGATCGACGAGTATCCGGTGCTTGCCGTGGCGGCCAGCTTCGCCGAGGGCGAAACGCTGATGCTCGGGCTGGAAGAGCTTCGGGTGAAGGAATCCGACCGGCTGTCGGCGGTCGCCAACGGGCTAACGCTCAACGGCGTCGACTGCACCGAGGGCGAGGCCTCGCTTGTCGTGCGTGGAAAGCCGGGCGGCAAGGGATTGGGCCAGCACCCAAATGGACAAGGCACCATCGTCCAGACCCACCTCGACCACCGCATCGCCATGAGTTTTCTGGTGATGGGGTTGGCGACGGAAAAACCTGTGACCATCGACGACCAGGCGATGATTGCTACGAGCTTTCCGGAATTCATGGGGCTGATGAAGGGGCTGGGGGCGGAGATCGAGTGACAGTTGATGGCAATCGTAAACCTTGGAGATTGGGCGCCAACATCCTTCCCTTCGTCATCCTGGGGCGAAGCAAGGAGCGAAGCGACGCGGCGAAGACCCCAGGATCCATGCCGTGACGTCAGAGCATCGCAACGGTTCAGAATTCTGGCCCGCCGCATCCCTCGGTACATGTCACGGCATGGATCCCAGGGTCTCCGCGACGGAGCTTCGCTCCTGCTCCGCCCTGGGATGACGAAGGCGCGAGGGCTGGTCCACTGCCAATGAGCATCCCTTTTACCATCGCCATCGACGGCCCCGCCGGCGCCGGCAAGGGCACGCTCGCCCGCAGGCTGGCCGATCACTATCGGCTGAACCTGCTCGACACCGGCCTTACCTATCGCGCGGTGGCGCATGCGCTGCTCCGGCTCGGCCTGCCGCTCGACAATGTTTCGGCCGCTGAAACCGCGGCCCGGCAGGTCGATCCGGCAAAGCTCGACCGCGCAGTGCTTTCGGCACACGCCGTTGGCGAGGCGGCTTCGAAAGTGGCAGTGATCCCGTCGGTGCGGCGCATCCTGGTAGAGAAACAGCGTGACTTCGCAAGAACACCGCCTGGCGCGGTGCTCGACGGCCGCGACATCGGCACCGTCGTCTGTCCCGATGCCGACGTAAAACTCTATGTCACGGCCAGTGCCGAGGTGCGGGCAAAGCGGCGGCTGGATGAAATCGAGAGCATCGGCGGCACTGCCAATTTTGACGAAATCCTTGCCGATATCGTGCGCCGCGACGAGCGCGACATGGGCCGCGTGGACTCGCCCTTGAAGCCGGCCGTCGACGCGCACTTGCTCGACACGTCGGAAATGGCTATAGAAGCCGCGTTTCTGGCAGCACGGGCGATCATCGACGACGTCCTGGCCAAGAGAAACAAAGCCTGAGCCTGGGTTTTCCTGCCGCCGCCGATTGCCGGCGACAAAAAGAATTCCCATATCGGGCGTGAACCAGCCTGCCAGCATTCTTCATGCGCCGGAATTGCCGCTCAAAGGCGGCCAGGGCTTTTGCCCGGAACGTTGGCAGGCCAACGCAACGCTAACCCACGGCGCCGGCCCTGCGACAGATTGCGGGGCATTCCAGGAGAAACTATGTCAGTTGCAAACCCCACTCGCGATGATTTCGCGAGCCTGCTCGAAGAATCATTTTCCGCCGGCCATTCCGGCGAAGGCCAGGTCGTCAAGGGCATCATCACCGCCATTGAGAAGGACATGGCCATCATCGACGTCGGCCTCAAGGTCGAAGGCCGCGTGCCGCTGAAGGAATTCGGCGTCAAGGGCAAGGATACGACGCTCAAGGTCGGCGACACGGTCGAGGTCTATGTCGAGCGTATCGAGAACGCGCTTGGCGAAGCCATGCTGTCGCGTGAAAAGGCCCGCCGCGAAGAGAGCTGGGTCCGTCTCGAAGAGAAGTTCACCAAGGGCGAACGCGTCGAAGGCGTCATCTTCAACCAGGTCAAGGGCGGCTTCACCGTCGACCTCGACGGCGCCGTGGCCTTCCTGCCGCGCAGCCAGGTCGACATCCGCCCGATCCGCGACGTCTCGCCGCTGATGCACAACCCGCAGCCCTTCGAGATCCTCAAGATGGATCGCCGCCGCGGCAACATCGTGGTGTCGCGCCGCACCGTGCTCGAGGAAAGCCGCGCCGAACAGCGTTCGGAAATCGTGCAGAACCTCGAAGAAGGCCAGGTGGTCGAAGGCGTCGTCAAGAACATCACCGACTATGGTGCGTTCGTCGACCTCGGCGGCATCGACGGCCTGCTGCACGTCACCGACATGGCATGGCGCCGCGTCAACCATCCGACCGAAATCCTCAACATCGGCCAGACGGTCAAGGTGCAGATCATCCGCATCAACCAGGAAACCCACCGCATCTCGCTCGGCATGAAGCAGCTCGAGAGCGATCCGTGGTCCGAGATCGGCACCAAGTTCCCGATCGGCAAGAAGATCAAGGGTACCGTTACCAACATCACCGACTACGGCGCATTCGTCGAGCTGGAGCCGGGCATCGAAGGCCTCATCCACGTTTCGGAAATGTCGTGGACCAAGAAGAACGTGCATCCCGGCAAGATCCTGTCGACAACGCAGGAAGTCGACGTTGTGGTGCTCGAAGTCGATCCGGCCAAGCGCCGTATCTCGCTCGGCCTCAAGCAGACGCTGGAGAACCCGTGGGAGGCCTTCGCGCGCAGCCACCCGGTCGGCAGCCAGGTTGAGGGCGAGGTCAAGAACAAGACGGAGTTCGGCCTGTTTATCGGCCTCGAAGGCGACGTCGACGGTATGGTCCACCTTTCCGACCTCGACTGGACCCGTCCGGGCGAGCAGGTGATCGAGGAGTACAATCGCGGCGACATGGTCAAGGCGCAGGTGCTCGACGTCGACATCGACAAGGAGCGCATCTCGCTCGGCATCAAGCAGTTGGCCAAGGACACGGTCGGCGAAGCCGCGACGTCGGGCGAACTGCGCAAGAACGCAGTCGTCACCTGCGAGGTTATCGGCGTGAAGGATGGCGGTCTGGAAGTGCGGCTGGTCGACAGCGGCATCGAGACCTTCATCAAGCGCTCCGACCTCAGCCGTGACCGCGACGAGCAGCGCCCCGAGCGCTTCACCGTCGGCCAGAAGGTCGACGCCCGCGTCATCGCCTTCGACAAGAAGACCCGCAAACTGCAGGTCTCCATCAAGGCGCTGGAAATCGCCGAAGAGAAGGAAGCGGTCGCCCAATACGGTTCGACCGACTCCGGCGCTTCGCTGGGCGACATCCTTGGCGCCGCGCTGAAGAAGCAGGGCAGCTAAGCCAACACCGCGCTTCGCGCGGGTTATAAACGAAACAAGAGAGCCCCGCCGGAACGATCAGGCGGGGCTTTTGCTTGTGACCTTTGCGACGGACCGCAGGCTCAGGCCCTGCCGTAAAGCGGCACCAGCGTGCCGCTGATGGCCATGTTGGCCGGCGAGGCGAGATAGGCAATGGCCTCGGCGGCCGCTTCAAGGCTGACCCATCTGCTGAAATCTGCGTTCGGCATGTCAGCCCGGTTGGCCGGCGTGTCGAGCGTCGAGGGCGCCACGGCGTTGACCAGAATGCCGTTGCCCTTCAGCTCTTCGGCCATCGCCACGGTCATCGCGGCGACTGCCGCCTTGGCGGCGGCGTAGGCCACCTTGCCGGAGCCGCGCCGCGGATCGAGCCCGGCTCGCGCGGTGACATTGACGATGCGGCCCGGCACGGAAGATTCCAGCATCGAGCGTATCGCCGCGCGGCAGCACAGGAAGGTGGTGCGGGCGTTGGTGTCCATCATCTCGGCGAAGGAGGCGGGCTCGATCTTCTCGACCGGCGCGGCGGTGAAGCCGCCGGCCAGATGCACCGATGCCCATAAATTCGGAACGCTGGCATAGAAGGCGTCGACCTTGGCAGGGTCGGCGAGGTCGACGTTATGCGCCAACCTGACGCGGTCATGCGCCGGGAAGGGGAAATGTGCAGGCGCGGCAGCGTGAGCGTTGGGCACATGGCAGATCGCGCCCTGCTCCAGCAGGTTCCCTACGACCGCGCCGCCAAGGGCACCGGTGCCGCCGGTCACCACGATATGTCTGCCGTCCAGTGTTTCCGTCATATTCGACCGCTCCGTCATTGCGCGCCGCCGATCCGGAAGGTCGCGCCTTTCGCGCGATCACTCAACCGAAATCTCTATGACGTAAGGTCGTCCAGTCGCCCGCGCGCGCCCAAGCGCGTCCGCCAAGCCGCCGGCGCCGGAAATCCGCTCGGCGGCAATGCCGTAGGCTTCGGCCAATTTGCAGAAATCCGGCGGTGCCGGGGAGACGCCGACCGGCTCGACGCCGACGTCGAGCATCGAGGTTTCGATCTCGCGGTAGCCGCGATTGTTCCAGACGGCGAAGATCACCGGCGCCGCAGCGTCGAGCGCGGCGCCCAGTTCCGGCAGGGTGAACTGGAAGCCGCCGTCGCCGGTGAGGCAAACGACCGGCGCCTCAGGCCTGGCAAGGACGGCGCCGATCGCCGCCGCCGGGCCATAGCCGAGCGCGCCGAAGCCGGTGGCCGCGTTGAACCAGCCGCCCGGCCGGTCATGATCGTAATAGAGGTTGGCGGCGTAGACCGGCTGGGTCGAATCGCCGACGATGATCGCGCCAGGCAGCGCATCGCGGATCGTCTCGACGGCGCGCAGTTGCGCCTGCATAGCCGGGCCGATCTCGGCAAAGGCCGCTTGCCGCGTCGCGGCGGCGCGAGCGGCGCCGTCGACCGATTGCGCCTGGCCCGTGCCGAGTTCGGCACCCAGCGCCTCGAGCGCTGCACCGCAATCGGCCTGGATCGAAATCCGGGCCGGCCGGCGGGCAAGCTGGTCGGCGCCGATATCGATGCGGATCAGATTGGCAGGCAGGACAAAACCGCCGTCGCCATAGCCATCATAGTCGGTCGGACCGAATTCGGTGCCGGCGGCAATGACCAGATCGGCGCCGGCCATCAGCGCACGCACCGCCTTCAGGCTGGGGCTGGCCGGCACGCCAAGCGGATGGCGATAGAGCAGGCCGCGCGCATTGGCGGTCTGGACGACCGGCGCTCCCAACCTCTCGGCAAGGCGCTGCAACGGTGCTTCGGCCGCTTTGGCGCCGCCGCCGGCCAGGATAAGCGGCCGGCGGGCGGACGCGCATAGCCTTGCCGCCGCGGCAATCGCCGCCACATCCGGCTCGGGCGGCGCTGAATTCCGCAGCAACGGCACGATGCTGTTGCCAGGCAGGCTCATGACATCGGTCGGGATCTCGATATGCACCGGACCCGGACGCGAGGATGAAAACAGCGCAAAGGCGCGGGCGAGCACGCCGGGCAGCTCGCCGGCGTCGGTGACACGGTGCGAAAACAGCGCCACCTTCTCCATCATGCCGCGCTGGTCTGGCAGTTCATGCAGATGGCCAAGGCCTTTGCCCAGCGTCGGTGTGGCGTTGACGCCCGAGATTACCAGCATCGGCACCGAATCGGCGCGCGCCTGGCCCATGGCGGTGATGGTGTTGGTCAGCCCCGGCCCGGTGATGACGAAGGCGATGCCGGGCCTGCCGCTGGCGCGCGCATAGCCATCAGCCATGAAGCCGGCGCCCTGCTCGTGGCGCGGCGTGACGTGACGGATCTTCGACCGCGCAAGCCCGCGATAGAGCTCGACCGTGTGTACGCCGGGAATGCCGAAGACTATGTCGACGCCGTGCGCTTCGAGCAAGGTGATGAGCGCTTCGCCGATGGTCGTCATTGTCTTAGCACCGGGCGTGTGAGGCAGGTCGGGCCGCCCTCGCAGGCAATGCACAGCGCATCGGCCTCGAATGTCGAGACCGTACAGCCAGCGGCCTGCATGGCAGCCGCCGTCTTCGGAAAACCGGCAACGGCGATAACCTGGCGCGGCGCGGTCGGCAGGACGTTGAGGCTGAGCCCATTCGAGGCGAAGAATTCGTCGGCGTCGCCCTCGACCAGCCGAATGCCGCGTTCGCGCAGCATTTGGTGGAAGGCGACCGGCAGGAGGGGCGCATAGACCAGCGCCAGATCGTCGGCGAGCGGGCTGATCACCGACATCAGGTGCAGGCAGGCCTCCTCGCCTTGCCAGAGCGGCAGGTCGAAGCCGTAGACCTGGATACCCTTGGGCGAAAGCAGGTTGGCGAGCTGCTGGATGCCGAGCTGATTGGTGCGCACGCCGCGGCCGACGGCCAGCGTGTTTGCATCCACCCACACGCAGTCGCCGCCCTCGACCTGGCCGGGAGCCTCGATACGGCCAAGGATGGGGATGCCCATGCGCCCATAGGCTGCCTCGTGCAGGCCTGGCTCGGGCCGGCGCAGCGCCTTGCCCATAGCGAGGATAACCGCGCCGTGGTCGGTCATCAGCGAGGGATCGTGGGTGAAGACCGAATCGGCAAGCCCGTCATCGGCGTCGCTCAGCCATTCGATTTCGGCGCCTGAGACAGAAATCAGCCTGGCCAGCGCATCATGCTGGGCCGCCGCTTTTTGCGGATCGAAGCCGGGGCCATAGTGCCAATCCAGCGCTTCGGCCCGACGCATGGCGCTGGCGGCGGAGCGCATCAGCACGCGCTGCAGCGTCCCGGCCATCGACTGCGACCCGTATGCTTTGACCACTAAATTCTCCTGAAACGCGCCCCTCCTGCCAATAGCCACTCGGCAGGCGGTGATCAATGGTCCAAAAACTGCGGTTGACGGAGGCAAGCGGAACGGTCCATCTTGAGAATCGGAACGCTGTCCAGTGACGGGTAATGGGTAAAAAATTCCAGCAAGGACTGCCTCGGTTGCTCCGCGGGGCGCCGCGACGATGACAGCGCCCGTCACCGCCCTGAAGCATCCGGCGCAGAACGGCGCTGCCGAAGCCATCCACGTCGAGAACCTGCACAAGAATTTCGGCAACCTGCACGTACTGAAGGGCGTTTCGCTGTCGGCGCGCGACGGCGAGGTGATCGCCATCATCGGCGGCTCAGGCTCGGGCAAATCCACGCTGCTGCGCTGCATCAACTGCCTGGAGAACCCGACCAGCGGCATCATCCGCGTCAATGGCGAGCAGATCCGGTTGAAGGCCGACAGCCACGGTCACACCGTGCCCGCCGACCGCAAGCAGATCGAACGCATCCGCTCCAAGCTCGGCATGGTCTTCCAGAATTTCAATCTGTGGAGCCACATGACGTTGATCGAGAACGTCATCGAGGTTCCCGTGCATGTGCTCGGCGTCAGGCGCGATGTGGCGATCGGCGAGGCGGAAAAGCTGCTCGCCCGCGTCGGCCTTGCCGAAAAACGCGACGTCTATCCCGCCTATCTGTCGGGCGGCCAACAACAGCGCGCCGCGATCGCCAGGGCGCTGGCCATCAATCCGCGCGTCATGCTGTTCGATGAGCCGACCTCGGCGCTCGACCCGGAGCTGGTCGGTGAGGTGCTGAAGGTGATCGGCGACCTGGCGCGCGAAGGCCGCACCATGGTGCTGGTCACCCATGAGATGAAGTTTGCCCGCGAGGTCGCGACGCATGTCGTCTACCTCCATAATGGGCTGGTCGAGGAAGAGGGGCCGCCGGAACAGATCTTCGGCGCACCCAGATCCGAAAGACTGAAGCAGTTTCTGCGCAATGTTGGATGACTTGCGAGAAAAGCAGACGGGAACGTCAAAGCAAAAAAACGGGAGAACTGAAAGAAATGAAACCTTTTCTCAAAACGGTGCTCGCGGCCACGCTGATCGCATTGTCGGGTGCATTTTCGGCAAGCGCCGAACAGATCAAGGTGGGATTTTCGCCTGAAGCCTATCCGCCGTTTTACTCGCAGGATGCATCCGGCAAGTGGGGCGGCTGGGAAGTCGACATCGTCAACGCCATCTGCGGCGAAGCCAAGCTGGATTGCGTATTGACGCCAGTCCCATGGGACGGCCTTATCCCGGCGCTTAAAACCAAGAAGATCGATGCAATCATGAATTCGATGTCCATTACCGACGAACGCAAGAAGGAAATCGACTTCTCCGACAAATATTATAACACGCCGACCGCGGTGATCGGCGCCAAGGATCAGAAATTCGATGCGACGCCAGAGGGGCTGAAGGGCAAGATAGTCGGCGTTCAGGCCTCCACGGTGCACGCCGCCTACGCCAAGAAGCACTTCACCGACGCTGCGGAAATCAAGGAATACCAGACGCAGGACGAGGCAAATCAGGATCTCGCCGCCGGCCGGATCGATGCCACCCAGGCCGATTCGATCGCGCTCGACGCATTTTTGAAGTCGGATCAAGGCAAAGCGTGCTGCGACCTCAAGGGTTATGTCGCACCGGACCTGGAAGTGCTCGGGCCTGGCGTCGGCGCCGGCGTACGCCAAGGCGACACCGAGATCAAGGATAAGCTCAATGCCGCAATCAAGGCTATCCGAGCCAATGGCAAGTATGCCGAAATCACCAAGAAGTACTTCGACTTCGACATCTACGGCGACGAGTCGCAGTCCAACTGACGGCAGCGGCATCAAGCCGGGCAGGCCTAGCCGCCATCGTCGCGATGGCACGTCCGGCTTGATACATCATTGGCGCCTCAACCCGGAAGTCCAGGGGGACATAAGCTGAGCGACGTTCTCGCCACCATGTTCGGAGCCAGTTCGCTGGAATTGCTGTCCTTCGAACCGCCGAACGGCAGGGGTCTCAACCTTCTGCACGGGCTGGCAAACTCGATCGGAATTGCCTTCGGTTCCTTTGGGGTCGGTCTTGTGATCGGCGTCGGCGGCGCCTATGGCAAGCTCTATGGCGGGCCGGTGGTCCGTGACCTGCTGGAAGTTTACACCACAGTGGTCCGCGCCGTGCCCGAGTTGGTCCTGATCCTGCTGCTTTATTTCGCTGGTACCGACCTCATCAACCAGTTGCTTACCGCGCTCGGCTATGCCGCGATCGATATCAACGGGGTTGTCGCCGGCATAGGTGTGCTCGGGGTCGTGCAGGGCGCCTACTCCACCGAAGTCTTGCGCGGCGCGATCCGCGCCATTCCGCAAGGCCAGATCGAAGCCGCCCGGGCGTATGGAATGCCTCCCGGCCTGCTTCTCAGGCGCATAACGCTGCCGGCGATGCTGCCCTTCGCCATTCCGGGGTTGGCAAATCTGTGGCTGATCGCCACCAAGGACACCGCGCTTCTCGCGATCGTCGGCGTTAATGAACTGACCCAAACCACACGGACGGCAGCCGGCGCGACGAAGGCTTATTTCACCTTCTTCATGGCGGCGGGCGCGCTCTATCTCGTCCTGACCCTCGTCTCCAACATCGCTATCGGGCGCGTTGAGCGCTGGGCACGACGCGGCATGCCCTCGATCGCGGGATCGCATTGATGGCCGCCGAAACTCCGGTCATTGACGCCGCCGCACGGGCCTCGCTGTGGATGCAGCCGCACCGCATAGCGCTGATCCTGATCGCGCTGGTTGTCGTAGTGGCATCGATTTTCCTCATGCGCTGGGATTGGCTGCCGGCCTATCTGCCGCTGGCCTTGCAAGGCATATGGCGGACCATCTGGCTGCTTGTGGTAACGTCGGTGCTGGGCATCGCGCTGGCCATTCCCCTCGGCCTTGCGCAGGTGATCGGCCCGCCGATCTTGAGTGTGCCGGCCAAGGTGTTCTGCACGATTATTCGCGGCACGCCGCTGCTGCTCCAGCTCTGGCTGCTCTACTACGGACTGGGTTCGCTGTTTCCGCAATTTCCTTGGATACGCGAGTCGTTCCTCTGGCCCATTCTAAGGCAGGCATGGCCCTACGCCGTTCTTTCTCT
>NZ_JAMYUV010000081.1:0-14388 GCF_040323405.1 Mesorhizobium sp. M0048
GTCCCAGAATCCAGCCTGGCCTCGCATCCAACGCCTCCGTGCAAATCACCAGGCGAAGTGAATCAAAATGCGGTCTCGATTGCCAGGTTTTTCGAGGTGTCCATATGGATACCTACCCTCACGACATTGCCAACAACCGAAAAATAGAATAAAGTTCTCAAAATAAAATCTACATCAGATATTTTCAGCGTGTTCGATTTTAGTCGCTGATTGTAAGCTGACTTAAACTCACTGATATTCAGTATCCATTTTCTTGATTCAGAGAATATCGAAAAGACGCTATCAATATCGGGTATAAGCCCATGCATCTCGTCAATAAGTTCTTTTCTTAGATAATTAGAGTATGCCTTGTCCGCATCTTTTACAGTATCAGCCGATATTTCTTCGCCATTTTTACTCAACTCAATATCTGCGCACTCTTTTAGATAATTTATGTAGTCGCGAGGCCTGCCTTGGGTGCTCATCGTGATGTACTTATAAGAGTCAATCTGCTTTTTTCCCCCTGAATAGCTCATGGGCGATCGTGAAAAGATAGAATACCAGAGTTTCTCAAAATTATCTTCTTGAATTCCGAAGACACGAGAAAGGCGGTAAGCAATCAGCCTTCTGATTTCAGGATCTTTCCATTTGAGTGATATTTCAAGATCTCGCCACTTATTTTTGTCGGCGTCCTTTATAAGATCATAGATGTCGTCTCTAAGGAAAATTACTGGGTACAGTTTTTTCCCTTTTGAGGTTATAGATGATCTAACATCTTGAACAGCCTTAAATAGACTTGTGAGAAGGTCTAAATAATTACTTTTATTGTAGCTAGCAAAAACATCTTTATAATCCTCATCCAATTCATCGAATAGAACGAATATCTTTTGATCGGGAATATTCTTCAGCACAAAAGCTTCTAAATTTTCCACTTTCTCCTGAAGTGTCGCCTTTTTCTTGTTGCGAAGCCAGTTCGTTACATTTATACCTGATCCTAAGACGTTTATTCCAAAGTCGCCAGCGATCCATTTTCCCACAATCGTACCCAGATTGTCACTGTCCGGAGCTGGGAACGCTTTCTCAATTGTACGCCTTACAAGAGGATCTGTATGGACGCTTCTGGCAATTGATCTGCACGCTGCGGAATATATAATTAATTTCCATATAGTTATGTATTGGTTTGGTTTCGTATATGTGCTATTATCTTGAGTATATAACTCATTGAATGGGAAATTTTTGAACGTTAATTTTGAGATTAGGTTCAAATTTGAATCATCATGATCGTGCAGATATTGAACAAGCGCCGTTTTTCCTGTACCTTTTCTGCCTATTACATAAGCTTTTTCTCCATCAATAATGTCGTGAAGCTCTGGAACAGTAAAGAAATATCTCTTAAGATCGTCGAGGCGAGCCTCAAGCTTCCACTTCGAAATTTCCGACAAAGCTTTTCTGCGAGTTTCTTTCGAGAGTTCGAGTGTTGGGCCTGCATACGGTTCAAGTGTTTTTACCCGATTTTGCTTTTCAGGGCTCGGGCGACTAACTGTCATCGCACTTCTCGCGTTGCGAGCTTTCATTTTTCCATCGGATTCATCTGCTTCAAAGGACAACCTTTCACCCTTCTTGAGGTCTGTCCAAGCACCGTGATATTCTGAAGAGTGAAGGAAATAGCGAACGAGAGTACCCTCGGCTTTGACGAAGCCGTAGTTTTTGCCAATGGGCAAAGTGTCAACCCAGCCGTAAAGCACTATTCCAACCCTCCCTTATGTCCGCGTCGAAAGTATATTGTAACTCACGCATTCCACAGCCCCTTCTTCTTCATCTCCTCGATCTCGCGGACGGCACGCTCCCGCAGCCGAGTATCGCGGATCATCTTGCTCACCGCGGCATCGTCGGACTTGTCGGAATAACGGAATTCGGAATCCGCATAGCGATTGATCTCCTGCATGACCATGTCCATCGAGAATGGCCCGCGCAGTTCCTCGATCATGGCTTTCTTGTCGTCGTAACCCTTGTGCATGAAGGCTTCCGGCTTTTCGAACCACTCGTCGGGCAATTCGATGTCCATGGCACGCATCTTGATCGCGTCGGTGACGTTCTTGATGGCGCGGCCGGTAAAGCGCGGCTCGGCATCCTTGATCATGTGCAGATAAGTGCCGATGTCGGCCATCGTCTTCGGTGCGCCGTTCTCCTTCATATAGCGCTCGTAGACCTTCATCAGCCCGTCTTCCTGCGGCTTTTCATGTTCCTCGTAGGCCTCCATCACCGCGCGCTGGATTTCCTGGGCAGCGTAGAGCTTGTGCTCGCCGAGCGGGATCTTGTGGTTCTTGCCGGCGAGCAGAACGAAAATGTCGATGTAGTCGTCGCGGCTCTGCGGGCCATCGACCAGCCAGCGCGCGCCGGCGCGCTGGCGCAATGCGTCGTCGACGTTCTCGGGATAGTTGGAAAACATGCCGAACGAGCAATTGCCGCGCACCACGGTGCCGGCACCCCCGAACGCGTCCATAAGCACACCGGTGATTTCCTGCTGGCCGGCAGAGGCACGGTCGTCTGAGCGGCGTGCGGCGACCTGGTCGATATCGTCGATTGTGCCGAAGCCGATGACGCGCGGGTTCAGCACATTGTTGATGAACTGGCGGCAGTTCTGGCCCGACTTGCCCTGGTAGGACGAGATCTGGTCGACGCCGAAATTCTCGTAAGCAAAGGGATAGCCGGCGACCTGGCAGTAGCCGTTGACGAGACCGGCGATCATCTGGATCAGCGTCGTCTTGCCGGTGCCGGGCGCGCCGTCCCCGATGAAGGTGAACAGGAAGCCGCCGAGCTCGACAAACGGGTTCAACTCGCGCTCGAAGTCGTAGGCCATCAGCATCTTGGCGAGCTTGACCGACTGGTATTTGGCGATGTGGTTGCCGACGACCTCCTCCGGCTTCTTAAAGGTCATGACCAACGGTTTTGCCCGGTTGCCCGGCGCGACGTCGAAACCATCGAGCGTGAAATCGTCGACGTCGATGCGGATATGCGCGTTCTCGAACGGGCCGATGCCGTCGAAGCGGCCTTTTCGCGCCAAAAGCCCATCGATGGCAATGCGGGCAAAGGCGCGCGCCCGGGTCATCAGGTCGGCGTCGTCCTTCGCGCCGGATATCGCCCTGTCGAGGCCGGCCACGATCGATTTCACCGCGTCCTGGGGCGTGTCGAACAGAAAGTCCGGCTCGGGCGTGTCGTTCGGCGCCTCGCCGTCGCTATCGATCAGCTGGAACAGATAGGAGGCGAAGCTGAAGGCGGAAATATAGGCCGAAGCCGACAGCAGCTTTTTGAATGTGGCGGCCTCGTCGCCTTCGAGCGGCGCGCGGGCGTTTTTCGCCTGCAGGCTTTCGAGGTCAGAGCCTTCGGCGAAGACATCGGATATTGCCAACGCAATGGCCAGCCCACGCCGGGCGCGAAACAGCAGCATGTGCTGCGGGATGGTCAGCAGCTGGTCGTCGGGATGGACGGCAGCGACGGTTTTGGCGAGCTCGACCTCGCGCGTGCGGCGAACCGAGCCCACCGAAACGGTCGAGACGAAGCGGCGGTTGGTGCCGGCAAGCGCGGTACCGGATTCGCGCGATGGGTCCTCCAGCACGACGATGCGGGTGATGAAACTTTGCGCAGTGGCGCGGTGCTTTTCGATTGCCGCTTCCGGGATGGCGGTCAGACCGGTGTCCATGGAGGATACTCCGCGATTTGATGGTCAGACGTCGCTGATGACCTGCCCTTTGGACAGGATATGGACCTTGTAGCCCGAAAAGATCTTCTGCGCCTCGCCGGCGGCGTAAAGCGACTGATAGGCCTCATGCGGAATCAGCGCGTGGTTCTCGTAGCTCGACACGCCCTGGCGTGCGGCCTCGAGATCGTCGGTGTTGATGAAGAATTCCTGCGTCGTCTTCTCGCTCGAAAACAGCCCCTTGCGGCCGGGCTTCTCGGCCTTGGAAAAGACCTCCTGGATAGTCCAGGTCAGCAGCCAGGCGTTTTCCGGCTTGCGCACTTTGGCCAGCACTTCGTTCACCGTCGAATTGTTGTCGGTAATGCCGGCAGAATAGAACGGGCCGAGCACGACGCGGCGCAGCTGCTTGGGATGCAGCGTCTCGAAATCCTTGTCGAGGTTGACCGCGATCGTCGCCGGCGACAGCGTGTAGGCGGAATTCTTCTCGGTGAAATCGTCGAAACGGTGGGCGAGTTCGGGATTGAGCAAGCCGTCGACCGGCAGCGGAATGTCGACCCTCTCATTAAGCTTGCCGCTGCTATCGACCAGCTGCCGGATCATGTCGTCGGAGGAATCCTCGACCGTCGCCATGTAGACCAGCGGCAGGTTGGCGCTGCCGTCGAAGCAGGCCCAGTGGACCAGATAATAGGGCCGCAGCGTCTTCGGGTTGACCGAAACCTTGGCCGTCTGGGCGAGCGTGAACGGGCCGAAGGTGGTCCCGCTCTTGACGTCTTCGAGGTAAAGCCGCTCGGCCATCGACTTCTGCAACGCTTCGGGAAATTCCTTGTGGCGCAGAATGAAGTCGGCCATTTCCTCGCGCAGCTCGCTGGCCGAAGGGATGACGGCGAGACGGCTGTCGGCCTGGAGGCGGTCGTTTTCCAGTTCGAGCAGGTTCTGGAAAACCGGAAAACCGCTTTCGGCGCGCGAGATGCGGAACGTCTCGGTGAAACCCAGCCGGTTGCGCCAGCACGAGAACGACTTTTCGAGCCGCGCAATATATTCGGCGACGACCTTGGCGACGATGCCGTGCCGATAGAGCGGCGAGCGATCGTCGCGCATGAACACTTCGAGGCCGCCAAGTGCAGCCGCGATCGCCGAGAAATAGCGCGCCGCGGCTTCGTTTTCGGGGGTCATGCTGCCAGCCCTTGGGAGCAGTGCACGTGCAGCAATTACGACTGCACGTAATTTGCCGAATTGTGCTTCTTCATCACATCGTCGAAGCGGCGGGCGAAGGCGTCGTCGGCGAGCTTCTTGCGGCGCTGGATGTCGGCGGTGGCGACCATGTTCTTCTCGTGCATTTCAAGCAGATCGCCGATGTGCTTTTGCGAGGCGGCACCAATGCCGGCCATGGTCTCCTCGGCGGTGTTGTCGACCTGGCTGCCCAGCGTGTTGATCTTATGGGCGACATCCTGCTGGGCGGCGGTCTTCAGCGAATCTTCCAGGGCCTTGTACAGCACGATGCGCTGCTCGGTATCGATGGTCAGCTTGTTGATCAGCGTCGATTGCGCCGCGATCTGATTGTTGAGCGAATCGACGAAGGTCTGGAACATCGAGGTGTAGCGCTCCAGCGTCTGGCTCTCGGCCAGCAATTCCTGCTCCTTGGCCTGCTTTTCGTTGTATTCCGTGGCCAGTTTCGAGCGTTCGCCTTCAAGCTGCGTGCGCTCCTTCTGGCTGGTCGAGGCGGCGATCTTGTTCTCGATGTCGAGCAGCATCGGGTTGAGTTCCTCGATGCGCTTCTGCACGGTCTCGAGATTGGACATGGTTGTCTTGCGGCGCTCGATCACCTGCGACAGGCTGGCCTCGGAGGTCTTGTAGCGCGTGTCGAGAACCTGCTTCTGCGCCTTGAGGATGCCGACGATGGTGTCGGATTTCGCCAACAGCTCCTGCAAATTGCCGGCCAGCGACATGTTGCGGACGCGGTCGGTGCGCATGCGCTGTTTGCGCTGGCTGGAGAAGACGCCGACGAAATTCTCCCAGCCGGTGTAGTTCTTCATGCTCTCGAATTCGGCGCCGAAGACGTTGGTGGCGTCCTCCAGGCCGATGATCAGGTCGGCGATATTGCCTTCCATCACCTTCTGCTGCTTCAGCACGTCCTCGATGCGGGCATTCTCGATGTCGAAATTGGCGTCGCCGATCTTCTTGTCGGCGGTGGCGAGCGTGTCGAGCACGCTACCGGACTGCTCGATCTTGGTGCGCATGTCCTCTACGACCTGCTTGGTCTTGGCAATCTCGGCATCGAAATTCTGCAATGTCGCCATTGGGGCCTCCCGCTTCGGCATCGGTTTTCGTGTCGCAAACCGCCGTGACTATATGTGCCGGGTTTGGCGAATGAAAGACGGAAGACGGGCGACACCAGGAAACGAGGCAACTGGGGTCACGCTCAGGGCCTGGGATCAGCCTTGAGGTAGGCGATGACATTGGCGATGTCCTCGTCGCTGGTCAGGCCGGAGAAGGCCATTTTATTGCCGGGGACCTTCTGCCGCGGCGCGCGCAGGTATTCGGCAAGGCTTATTTCGTCCCAGACCAGGCCGGCGGCGCCAGCGTCCTTCATCCCCTGCGAGTAGCGGCTGAGATAACTGTCCGCGGTGCCGGCGGTGCGTCCGACGACACCCAGCAGATGCGGGCCGACCTTGTCGCGTTCGCTCGTTGCCTCGTGACAGGCCATGCATCTGTTGAAGACCTTCTTGCCGAGAGCGGCATCGCCGTCGGCATGCGCGGCAAGAGCTCCGACGATGAGGAAAGCAGTTGCAGACGAAATGGCTCGAAGCATGGGAACTCCCCGACGGCTCTGGCTGAGAGGTTTTGAAAATAGGAAGCAAGCCTTAACAAGCGCGGCACGATGACGCGATCGCGGAACGAATGTCGGCTGGGCGGACGGATGGACGCAACGCGCTGGTCAGGTTTTGATGAAGCCGATGAAATCGTCGGGCATGGCGCGGCCCATTTCCTCTTCCCAATGGCGGCGGCAGAGTGAGACATAGACGTCCTTGCCGATCGCCACCTGTTCACCCTGTTTCGCCACCTTGCCGTCGGCCCCTAGGCGTACCACCATCGTCGCCTTGCGGCCGCAACGGCAGATGGTGCGCACCTCGCGCAGCTCGTCTGATATCGCCAGCAGGGCGCGCGAGCCGGAAAACAGCTTGCCCTGGAAATCGGTGCGCAGGCCATAGCACATGACCGGAATGTTCAGCCGGTCGGCGATGCGGGCGAGTTGCCAGACCTGATCCTCTTCGAGGAACTGCGCCTCGTCGACAAAGACGCAATGCACCGTGGCGTGGTCATGATGCTCGGCGACCCGGGCAAACAGATCGTCGCCGTCGCGGAACATCTCGGCCTCCGTCTCCAGGCCGATGCGCGACGAGATCAGCCCGGTATCGCTCTTGCGGTAGTGGCCGGCGATGAACAGCATCGTCGTCATGCCGCGCTCGCGGTAATTGTACGAGGCCTGCAACAGCATCGTCGTCTTGCCGGCATTCATCGTCGCATAATGGAAGTACAGCTTGGCCATGCCGTCCTTTTAAGCCGAGTTGCAACAAAGCGGGGAGGGGGAGCGCCTACATTCCACCGGGAAAAGACGACTTCCATCCGTAAAGCGGCGGGCGTGTCGCCGATCGGCCAGTCTGCGCCGTTGTTCGTGATTGCCTTAGTGCTTGAAACCGCAGCAGAATGGTGTTTGGCTGACGGAACAAAGGTGGAGATAAAACCGCCACTTCGCTTCACCGAGAACTGAAATGGGAGAATTTCTATGTCGCGCATGAGTTCATTCGTCGCCGGCCTCGGCCTGGCGGCTTTTCTATCCACGACTGGGGCCTTCGCCGGTGATGCGGAAAGCTGCAAGACGGTGCGGCTGTCCGATGTCGGCTGGACCGACATCCAGGCGACTACCGGCGTCGCCTCGGTACTGCTCACGGCGCTCGGTTACGAGCCGCAGGTGATCCAGCTTTCGGTGCCGGTGACCTATGCATCGCTGAAGAACAAAGACCTCGACGTGTTCCTTGGAAACTGGATGCCGTCGATGACCAACGACATCAAGGACTATACCGCCGAAGGCTCGGTCGAGACCGTCAGCGAAAATCTCAGCGGTGCCGGCTATGGCATCGTCGTTCCGACTTATGTCGCCGATGCCGGTGTCAAGACGCTGACCGACCTCGGCAAGTTCAAGGACAAGTTCGACGGCAAGATCTATGGTATTGAGGCCGGCAATGACGGCAACCGCATCATCCTCGATATGATCAAGGATCCGAAGACCAATCTCGAAGGCTTCGAACTGGTCGAGTCTTCCGAGGCCGGCATGCTCACGCAGGCCGAGCAGTCGATGAAGAACAATGAATGGATCGCCTTCCTCGGCTGGACGCCGCATCCGGTGATGGGCGCCATGAAGATCACCTATCTCGAGGGGATGGGCGACAGCGGCTTCGGCGCCGCCACCGTGCATACCAATGTGCGCAAGGGCTACATGAGCGAATGCCCGAACGCCGGCAAGTTCATCGCCAATCTGAAGTTCAACCTGGACGTGGAAGGCGAGATGATGGACGCGATCCTGAAGGGCGCCGACGCCAATACCGCCGCGACCGACTGGCTGAAGAAACACCCTGACGCGATCACCCCCTGGATCGCCGGCGTCACCACCTTCGACGGCGGCGATGCGGCGGCAGCGGTGAAAACGGCGCTCGGAAGCTGACCCGATCATCTGGCATGACGAGACAAGGGGCAGCCACGGTAGAAATGGCTGCCCTTTTTCATATCCTGTGACAAGATGACCGTGCGGCGAAGGACGGCGCCGGCAGAAGAGGGGCTAGATGGATCCGATCTCCAAATTCCTGGTCAGTTACAAGATTCCCATCGGGGCATGGGGGAAGGCGTTTTTCGGCTTTCTCACCGACAATTTCGACACCATCTTCAGGGCTTTTTCCAACAGCCTCAACTTCCTGCTCGACGGCATCGTCGACGGGCTGCTGTTGCTGCCGCCGGTTCTGCTGATCGCGCTGATCGCTCTGCTCGCCTATTTCCTGCAGCGCTCGAAAGGCCTCGCTTTGGCGGTATTCATTGGATTGCTGTTCATCCTCAACCAGAACCTGTGGAAGCAGACGGTGGAGACGCTAGTGCTGGTGGTCGCCGCCGCCGCCGTGTCGATGGCCATCGGCGTGCCGCTCGGCATCTGGGCCGCGCACAAGCCGAAGGTGTATCGCGTCATGCTGCCGGTGCTCGACCTGATGCAGACGCTACCGACCTTCGTCTACCTGATCCCGGTGCTGACCCTGTTCGGCCTCGGCAATGCGCCCGGCCTCATCGTCACCATCATCTTCGTCATTCCGACCTCGGTTCGGCTCACCCATCTCGGCGTCACCTCGGTGCCGAAATCGATCGTCGAGGCGGGCGAGGCGTTCGGCGCCACCAAACGCCAGCTGCTGTGGAAGGTCGAGCTGCCTTCGGCGCTGCCGACCATCATGGCCGGCTTGACCCAGTCGATTATGCTGTCGCTGTCGATGGTGGTGTTCGCCGCCCTTATCGGCGCCGGCGGCCTCGGCACCGAGATCAACCGCGCGCTCGGTTCGCGCCGGATCGACCTAGGGCTTGAGGCAGGGCTGGCCATCGTCGTGCTTGCCATCGTGCTCGACCGAATGACGCGCATCGGCGTGGGAGGCAAGAAATGACCGTCGCCGTTGATTTCAGGAATGTCGACATCGTCTTCGGCGCCGACCAGGCAGGCTCGCTGGCGCTGATCGACAGCGGCGCCACCCGCGCCGAAATCCTCGAACAGACCGGCAACGTACTGGGCTGCGCCGGCGCCAGCCTCACCGTGAACGAGGGCGAGATCTCGGTGCTGATGGGGCTTTCCGGCTCCGGCAAATCGACGCTGCTCAGGGCCGTCAACCGGCTGAACGTGGTCTCGCGCGGCCAGGTGCTGGTCAAGGACGGCGACGGCACGGTCGACGTCGTCACCTGCGACGAGGCGACGCTTCGGCGGTTGCGGCAGAAACAGGTGGCGATGGTGTTTCAGCAGTTCGGTCTGCTGCCGTGGCGCACGGTGGAGGAAAATGTCGGCCTCGGCCTCGAGCTCGCCGGCGTGCCTGAAGCCGAGCGCAAGGAGCGGGTGAATAAGCAACTGAAGCTGGTTCATCTCGACCAGTGGTCGAAGAAATACGCGCATGAGCTTTCCGGCGGCATGCAGCAGCGCGTCGGCCTGGCGCGCGCCTTTGCCACCGAGGCGCCGATCCTGCTGATGGACGAGCCGTTCTCGGCACTCGACCCACTGATCCGGACCAAGCTGCAGGACGAGCTGCTGCAGCTTCAGGCCGAGCTGAAGAAGACCATCATCTTCGTCAGCCACGACCTCGAGGAGGCGCTGAAGATCGGCACCCACATCACTATCATGGAGGGCGGACGCATCGTGCAGACCGGTGCGCCGGAAGACATCGTGCTGCGGCCCGCCAACGACTATGTCCGCGACTTCATCGCCAATGTGAACCCGCTCTCGGTGTTGACCGCGTGGAACGTCATGCGCGACCGCCGCGACCTCGAACATGGCGAGAACGGCTGGGTGTGGCTCGACCGGCGCAAGACGACGCGCTTCAAGATCGACGAGCATGGGTTGGTGGCGGCGGCCGAGCGCGACGGCAAGCCGGCGGTATGGGTGTCCTGCGCCGATGTCGAAGCCCAGCCGGAGGAGACGGCGCAGGTGTTCTGGGCCAATCCCGGCACCTCGCTGAAGACCGTGATGCTGGCCATGCATCGCTCGCAGACCGCACCGGTGGCGCTGTTCGACGACCAGTCGCGCTTCGTCGGCGCCATCGGCGTCAGGGATGTGCTGAGCGCGGTGCTGCGAAGATAATTTTTCTCCTTGGCGAGAACCGAGACCAAACGCCGGCGCGAAGGAACGCCGGCTTAGCCCGATACCGCAAGCTAAACCGCCAGCGGCAATCTCAGTTCCGTCAACAGGCCGCCATCGGGGTGATTGGACAGGATGACCTCGCCGCCGGCGCCGCGGGCGATGTTGCGGGCGATGGTCAGGCCGAGGCCGAGGCCGCCGGTCTGACGGTTGCGCGACTGTTCCAGGCGCACGAACGAGCCGAACACGGCGTCGAGCTCGGCTTGCGGTATGCCCGGCCCTTCGTCATGGATCGCCAGCGTGATTGTCTTGCCTGATTGACGCAGGCTGAGATGCGCCCTCTTGCCATAGGTCACCGCGTTCTGGACGAGGTTGGTGACGCAGCGCCGCAGCGCGACCGGCCGCGCCATGCAGATCAAGCCGCGCGAGCGCCCGTCTTCATTCTCGAAGGAGACCTCGTCGAAGCCGTCGGCGATCGATTCTACCAGCGACCAGAAATCGATCCTCTCGCTCTTCTCCTCGGTCACCTCGAAAGTGGCGAAGTCGATGACCGAGCTGGCAATGCCTTCGATGTCGGCGAGGTCGTGCGCCAGTGCGGCGCGCACGGACGAATTCCTCAGCAGTTCGAGGCGCAGCCGCATCCTGGTCAGCGGCGTGCGCAGGTCGTGCGCCAGTGCGGCCGCAAGATGCTCGCGGTCCTCGACGTAGGCGCGCAGTCTCGCCTGCATGGCATTGACCGCCTTTGCCGCGGTACGCACCTCGCGGCTGCCGCTCTCGGCGATCGGCGGGCTCTTCAGGTCCTCGCCGATCCGCTTCACCGCGGTCTCCATCATCCTGTAGGGCGCCGTCAGCCGGCGCAGCGACCAGATCGAGGAAGCCACCACCAGCCCGGCGATTAAGGCATAGAGCGGCAGGCTATCGAAGCTCAGTATCGGCCCGGCCGGCGTGTTCGGTTCGGTGAAGTTCAGCCACTGGCCGTCGGCAAAGCGAAGCGAAGCCGTCAGCTTGTCGCTCTGGGCGAAATCGGCCGCCAGCACCAGCAGGTCGCGCTCGACCTGGCCGATATCGGGACCGGCGACCGTCCCACCGGGAGCGTCCGCTTCGTGCGTTGCCGGGTCGCGGCGGACCCGTGCATCGGTGATCCCGAACTTCGACAGCCGGCCGACCAATATGTCTTCCAGTTCGGCCAGCTCGTCGTCGCCCGCTATCGACGAGGTGACGGCGGGCGTGTCGGAGACGGTGAGCGCATAGGTGGCATTGAACAGCCCGGAGGCCGTCGCCTTGCGCTGTTCTGGGGTGGCATCATGCATCAGCTGCACCAGCGAGAAGGCGCGGTCGTTCAGCCGATAGAGATCGACGACGTCATTGGCGGCCGCACGGTCGCGCGAAACGATGTAAAGGGTCGCGATCTGGCTGATCAGCAGGCCGGCGATGACGATGAGCAGCACCCAGACCGGCAGCGTTTGCGGCAGGATGCGTCTCATTCGGAGGTCGTCTCAGGCAGGAACTGGTAGCCGCCGCTGCGCACGGTCAGGATCAGCTTCGGCGTTTTCGGGTCGTCCTCCATCTTGCGCCGCAGCCGGCTGACCAGAATGTCGACGCTGCGGTCGAAGCTGTAGCCGCTGTCGCCGCCGGACAGCTCGATCAGCTGCTCGCGGCTCAGTACGCGCTGCGCGCTCTTGACGAAGGTCTGCAGGAGATTGAATTCGGCCATCGTCAGCTCGATCCTGACGTCGCCGGGCGCCATTAGCCGGCGGCGCGAACAGTCCATCGTCCAACCGGCGAAATGGTAGATCTGCCGCGAGGCGGCGCGTCGCGGCTCGGCGGCGCCATTGCGTCTCAAGACGGCACGAATGCGTGCGAGCAGCTCGCGCGGATCGAAGGGTTTCGGCACGTAGTCGTCCGCGCCCATCTCCAGCCCAACCACGCGGTCGGTTGTCTCGGTAACCGCGGTCAGCATGATGATCGGCGTCGAATAATTGGCGCGCAACTCGCGGCAGAGCTCCAGCCCGCTTTTGCCGGGCAGCATGACGTCCAGGACGATCAGGTCGACCTGGGCGCGGCGCAGGACGGTCTCCATCTCGGTGCCGTCGGCGGCGACAGATGTATGCAGCCCTCGCCTCTGGAAGAATTCCTGAAGCAGGTCGCGAATGCCCTTGTCGTCGTCGACGATCAGTATGTGGGGGTCGGATTTCACAGGAAACCTGTCATTTGTGGATCGCCCAAGCGGTGCTTCGGCCGTCAGCCAGACGATAGAATTCAGGCCATAAGTTGGCCAGTGAAGATCGGCGGCCCGATCCGGGCTGCCCAGAAACAATCCAGAAACAAAATTCTACAATCCGGAAAAACTGCCGAAAAAAATCAAGGTCATAAGTGGTGCCGTGGCGGTCAGGTCATCGGCTGCGACACGCGTTACGGGATACGGATAGACCAATGCAAAGGTTCTCGATCAGTCTGATGGGTGCGTTGCTTTCCATTTCGCTCGTCACGGCCGCGGTTGAACAAGCCGATGCAAAACTGGCCGATGCAAAGGTGGCCAATGCAAAGGCGGCCGATGCAAAGGTGGCGACCACCCGCAGCGAGCGTTGCATCGATCTGAACCGCCAGTTTGACGAAGCCCTCGAAACCCATGCCGCGGCAACGCAGGTCACCGCGGCGAAAGCACTTCAAAGAAAGGGAAACCGGTTCTGCGCCAACAAGAAACAGGCACAGGGAATCCGGATGCTCGCGAACGCCTTGAAGCTGCTTGGAGTGACACCGATCGATCCCGTTCAGTGACACTCAATCCGATCTGCACAAAAAGGAAGTGAAGCCATGAAAAAGTCTCTCCTCTCCGCCCTCGGTCTCGCCATCGCGCTGGCCGTCTCGATGCCGGTTCTCGGCGCCAGCAGCGCCAATGCCGCGACCACCACCCCGGCTGCGACGACAACGACGACCGCTGCGCCGGCCAAGGCCGTGAAGAAGGTCGCTGCCAAGAAGACCGTCAAGAAGCACAAGAAGCACGCGGTCAAGGCAGCTCCGAAGGCCTGATCAAGCGACATCTTTCTACCCTATGAGAAGACCGCTCCAGTTGCGATTTGCCTGGAGCGGTCGTCTTTTTTGTTGCGTGCAGACAATACGGGCAGTCCCGGCCCACACCCCCCGTTGAACGCCAGACGGCAGTTCCCACATAGGCACGGATTTTTGAACTGCGTCCGCCGGGAAGCCGCTCGCGCGCGGTTGAATGGACGACCGCTTTTGCCCATGTCAAAATGACCGCAAAGCCGTCGTACTCAATTGCCGGTCCAATGCCTGAAATCACGACAAAACCCCGTACCAGCACGAAGCCGAAAGTCGAACGGCCGAAGCTCTACAAGGTTATCCTGGTCAATGACGATTTCACGCCGCGCGAGTTCGTCGTGACTGTGCTGAAGGCCGAGTTCAAGCTCAGCGAAGACCAGGCGCATAGGATAATGATCACTGCGCACCGGCGCGGCGACTGCGTCGTCGCCGTCTTCACCAGGGATGTCGCCGAGACCAAGGCGGCGCGGGCAACCGATGCCGGCAAGGCCAAGGGTTATCCGCTGATGTTCACGACGGAGCCGGAGGAGTAGGGCTCCTTTTCCCTTCTCCCCTTGCGGGAGAAGGTGGCCGAGCGAAGCTCGGTCGGATGAGGGGTGTTCCAGGGAACGCCGACGCCTCATTCTTCCGGCACCCCTCATCCGTCTTGGCGCTTCGCGCCAATCCACCTTCTCCCACAAGGGGCCTGTTGCGTAATTCGCTGATTGTGATTCTCTGAGACGAAGCTCGGAGGGAATCGCGATGGCAGTGAAGCAGATGGGCCAGTTGAGCTTGGCGGAGGCTT
>NZ_JAMYUV010000082.1:0-14085 GCF_040323405.1 Mesorhizobium sp. M0048
ACTTGGTGATCGCCGCCGTCAGCGACGTCTTGCCATGGTCGACGTGACCAATCGTGCCAATGTTCACATGAGGCTTAGTGCGCTCGAATTTACCTTTTGCCATAGTCTCTTTCCTTGGACGGCCTGGGGACGGCCTGGACCTTCAGTTCAGTCGAATGCGGGGCGATTAGCGACTAAGGCCGAAAAACACAAGTGCCTTGTCGCCGAGCGCGCTCGCCCGCCCGAACGCGTGATCCGGTTTCGGAGAATGTGGCGCGGATATAGGAACGAACAAGGGCAATTGGAATGGTTGTGGCGGCGGCTGACGGCTTTGACGGATTTACAGCCGGATCTGGCCCATTGCCGCCCTGGCGCCGGTCTGATTTCGTGGGCCGATGCATTTCATCCCGACTGCCATACGAGGCCCGTTGTTCATGGTCGTTTCGACCGGGTCCTACATCGTCAACGACACGATGATGAAGCTCGCAACCGCGGGACTGCCGCCCTATGAGGTGCTGTTCCTGCGCGGCGCTGCGGCAACATTGTGGGGCATTCCGCTGCTGTTCATGCTGGGCTATGGCAAGCAGATCCGGCTGATCCTCGACGCCAAGGTTTTGCGCAGGAACATGCTCGAACTGGGTGCGATCCTTTGCTACGTGGTGGCGCTCGCCAACATGCAGATCGCCGATTCGACCGCGCTCGGGCAGATCACGCCCTTGCTGATGCTGGTCGGCTCCTCGATGCTGTTTGGCGAACGGATCGGTGGGCTGCGCCTGGCGCTGATCGGGCTCGGCTTTATCGGCGCAGTGATGGTGGCACAACCGACAATGCAGGGGATTTCGGTCTATGCCCTGCTGGCGCTAGGCAATGCCGCCCTGTCCGCGGCGCGCGATCTGGCCGGACGCAAGGTCGCCGCCGACGTGCCGGGAATGGTTGTAGCTATTTCCGCGGTGATTGTCGTGCTCGCGGGCGCCGGCGTTGCGCATCTGGTTTCCGAGCAGTGGGTGGTGCCTGAAATCCGTCACCTGCTGCTGATGGGCGGCGCCGGACTGTTCCTGATCTTCGGCCACTTCTTCATCTTCATGGCCTATCGCGTCGGGCCGACCAGCGTGGTGGCGCCGTTCTACTATTGCTTTACCGTCTGGGCGGTGATTTCAGGCGTGGTGGTATTCCGGCAACTCCCGAATGCGCTGGCCATCTGCGGCATCCTGCTGGTGGTCGCCAGCGGGTTGACCATCGTCTCGCTCGACGAGCGCAAGCGCCGGTTGACCGTCGTCGCTTGAAACTGAAATCGGCCTGCACAATAGGAGGAGCGCGTGGCAAGCCCGGATGACAACCAGAATTCACGCAACCGCAGGCTTATCGGAAAGTGTCTGTGCGGCGCCGTTCAGTACGCGGTGGCAGACGGGTTCGTCTACGCCGCGAACTGCCACTGCTCGAACTGCCGGCGCACCACCGGCTCGGCGTTCAAGCCATTCGCCGGCATCGAGCGCGACAGGCTGAGCCTGACCAAGGGCGAGGACAATCTCACGATCTTCGGCGATGAAACCGGCCATGACGCGCACTGCAAGACCTGCGGCTCGTTGCTCTATTCGGTGGTCCGCGACGGTGCCTTCGTGCATGTCGCCATGGGAACCCTCGTCGACGAGCCGACCATCCGGCCGATGCAGCACATCTTCGTCGGCTCGAAGGCGAAGTGGTTCACGATCACCGACGATCTGCCGCAATACAGAGAACACGCGGTCGCCGGAGATGCCGGCGAATAGCTGACCGTTAGAAAACGCTCAACCAAATTATCGTTTCGTTTTCGCGTGGGCCGCCAAGGAAACTATACTGTGCTCCGTCACTGAACTTATGTCGCGGGGATTTCTGTGGCATTGCCGCCCGACTGGTTGCCCAATGTTGCGATGAAGCGCGTCATTTGCCACTGGACGGCCGGCTCGCATTCGGCCGGCGATACCGACAGGGATGCGTATCACATACTGGTCGAGGGGAATGGCCGCCTGGTCAGGGGCCGGCCTTCGATCGCGCTCAATTCGGGCCGGGTAAAACCGGGATATGCCGCGCACACGCTCAACTGCAACGGCGGCTCGATCGGGGTTTCGCTCTGCTGCATGGCCGGGGCGGAGGAAAGGCCGTTCGATGCCGGCGGCTATCCGATGACCAGGGCGCAGTGGGACGCGATGACCGCGGTTGTCGCCGAACTCTGCAAATACTACCGCATCAAGGTCACGCCCAAAACGGTGCTGTCGCATGCCGAAGTCGAGAGCAATCTCGGCATCGAGCAGCGCGGAAAATGGGATTTCACCCGGCTGCCCTTCGATCCGACGATCAGCGGCGCAAGCGCCTGTGGCGAGCGGCTGCGCCGCGACGTGACGGCGGCAATGGGCGCGATGCCAAATCTGCCGGTGAGGATTGGGCGCGATGCCGCATGGCAGCGACTGCTCGAGGAATTATGGCCGATCATGGTGAGAGGGCTGGAAGCCGGCCTCAACACGCTGATCCGCGAAATCCTCAAAAGGATCAGATAGGGGGTCGGCATTCACCCGAATGCCGACGCAACTGCCGGACGGCTTCTACAGTGCCCTCTTGCCGCTGAACTGATGATAGGCCCACAGGACAACCACGGCACCGACCACGGCGACGATCAGGCTATAGATGTTGAGCCCGGTAACGCCCGACGCGCCAAAGGCGCTGAAGATGAGCCCGCCGACGATGGCGCCGACAATCCCGAGCACGATGTCGAGCACCAGGCCTTGCCCGCTTTTATTGACGATCTTGCTGCCTATGAAGCCGGCGATGACGCCGAGAATAATCCAGCTTAATATTGACATTTTTCCTCTCTGTTCCCCGCACCCGATTACTTCCACATTATTAAGCAAAGCTCAAGCCAACTTGAAAATCATGATTACGGAAAGCTCAAACCGGCTTGAAATTCGCCATGGATGCGTCATTGTTGGAGACGGACGGGCAATTTGACATGGAGATCCACAATGGGACTGTTTGACAATGCCGTTCCCGGCGGCAACGTCGCCAAGCCGCTGATGATCGCGCTCGGCGCACTTTTGGTGGGAAAAATGCTGAGCGGTGGAAGTTCCGCCCAGCCGGAGGCGGCGCAGAGCCCTGCCCCCGTCCCGCCTGATACAACCGCATCCGCCGATGGCGGACTGCTCGGCGGTCTGGGCGGACTGCTCGACAAACTGAAGGATGCCGGCCACGGCAACGTCTCCAATTCGTGGGTCGGCACCGGTCAGAACCAGCCGATCAACCCCAACGATCTGGGCAGCGCTCTCGGGCCGCAAATCATTCAGGAGATCGCGCAAAGGACGGGCCTGAATCAGCAGGAATTGCTCCAGCAATTGTCCGCGGCCTTGCCGGGACTTGTCGACCAGCTGACGCCGAACGGGCAAGTGCCGCAGCAGAACCAGCTCGCGTCCATTTTCAGCAAATTCGCGAGCTGACGCCTGTCGCCCAACGCCGCCTGCGGTTCGGGACAACGATATGCGTAAAACACAGATTAAGATGCGCGTCCTTCTGGACGCGCATTGAACGCTCTGAACTATCGGCAACGCGCTTCGCTTGGCGCTGCCTGCTTCGGGATCGTGCGCGAGGTGCGCCGTGGCCTTGGGGAAAATCTGGAGCGGGTAGCGGGAATCGAACCCGCATATTCAGCTTGGAAGGCTGCTGCTCTACCACTGAGCTATACCCGCGCCTTTCAGTCAAGCATCGGATCCGCTCCGACGCTCGCGCTGCGTTCTAGGGCTTCCGGGCCGGCAGTGGTGGAGAGGGTTGGATTTGAACCAACGTAGGCATAGCCAACGGATTTACAGTCCGTCCCCTTTAACCACTCGGGCACCTCTCCAGTCTGCCGCCGGAGCCATGCAACGAGGCATCGACGCGTCGCGGCCGCCAAAGCAGCCTTTCCGCGCAGCGCCTTATGGCGGGAGCGTCCAAAACTGTCAACCGCAACAGCCCGGCAAAAAGCGCTGAATTTCACACCTCGCCCGACAAGCAGCTTGTGCGGCTGTATCCATGACCGGACGACACGGCTATAGAAGCCGGCCATGAGCAACGATAACAAATCCAAGACCCCTAAAGACACCCACTACGCCAAGCTGCGCCGCGCGCATCGCGACGAGAAGAGCGGCGGCGCGCCAGCGTTCAGGCCGCGCCAGCCGGTGCCGCCCGGCGAGAACCCGGCGGATGGGCTGGTGCGGCTCTACGGGCTGCACACGGTGCGGGCCGCACTCGACAATCCGCGCCGCAAAATCAAGAAGATGCTGGTGACGCGCAACGCTGCCGAGCGACTGGCAATCGCCGATCTCGGCGCTTTGCCCTTCAAGGCGGAACTGGTCGAACCAAGGGACATCGACAAGGTCACCGGCTCCGATGCCGTGCACCAGGGCGTGCTGATCGAGGCCGAGCCGCTGAAACCGAAACGCCTCGATGCGCTCGGCGACACCAGGCTGGTGCTGGTGCTCGACCAGATCACCGATCCGCACAATGTCGGCGCGATCCTGCGCTCGGCGGTCGCCTTCGGCGCCGGCGCACTGATCACCACGGCGCGCCACAGCCCGCAGGAATCCGGCGTGCTGGCAAAGTCGGCTTCCGGCGCGCTCGAACACATCGATCAGATCGAGGTGAAGAACCTCGCCGATGCGCTGGAGCAGCTGCACGAGGCCGGATTCCAGCCGATCGGCCTGGATTCAGACGGGCCGGCGGAGCTCGAAACGAGCTTTGCCGGAGAAAAGATCGCGTTGGTACTTGGCGCCGAGGGCAAAGGCCTGCGCCAGAAAACGCGCGAGACGGTGACGACGCTGGCCCGGCTCGACATGCCCGGCGCCATCCGCTCGCTCAACGTGTCGAATGCCGCGGCGGTGGCGCTTTATGCGGCGAGGAAATTTTTGAAAGAGTGAATGGTGAATGGTGAATGGTGAATGGTGAATGGTGAATGGTGAATGGTGAATGGTGAGACTGTGCGTAAGTCGTGACCAATTTACTACCAACTACTCACCTATCTGCAACTGACTACCTATTCACTATTCACTATTCACTATTCACCCACTTCACATCCCGCCATTCGCTCCAGCGCCTTGACCAGCGCCGAATGATCCTCCTTTGACCCGCCATTCGCCGCGCACGAGTTGAACAATTGCTGCGTCGTTGAAGTGTTGGGCAGGGCGACGCCGAGCGCTTTCGCGCCTTCAAGGGCGAGATTCAGGTCCTTCTGGTGGAGTTCGATGCGGAAGCCGGGCGCGAAAGTGCGCTTGATCATACGCTCGCCATGCACTTCCAGGATGCGCGAGTTTGCGAGCCCGCCCAGCAGCGCCTGCCTGACCTTGGCCGGGTCGGCGCCGGCTTTCGATGCAAAAACCAGCGCTTCGGCGACGGCCTCGATGGTCAGCGCGACGACGATCTGATTGGCGACCTTGGTGATCTGGCCGACGCCGTTGGGTCCGACCAAAGTGATGTTCTTGCCTATCTTCTCGAAGATAGGCCTGGCGCGTTCGAAGGCTGTTTCCTCGCCGCCGACCATGATGGTCAGCGACGCCGCCTTGGCGCCGACCTCGCCGCCCGACACCGGCGCATCGAGATAGTCGCAGCCGACATCGTTGATCTTTTTTGCGAATTCCTTGGTCTCGATCGGCGAGATCGAGCTCATGTCGATGATCAGCTTGCCTCTTGTCAGCCCGGACGCGACGCCGTTTTCGCCGAACAGCACATCGGCCACCTGCGGCGTGTCGGGAACCATGGTGATGACAATGTCCGCCGTTTTCGCGACGGCGCTGTGGCCAGAGACGGTCTTCAGACCCTTGGCGACGAGATCGGCCGGCGGCATCGAGCGATGATTGCTGGCGACGACGGTGTAGCCCGCATCGAGCAGATGCCCCGCCATCGGCGCACCCATGATGCCGAGGCCGATAAAGCCGATGGTGTCCATTGTTGTTCTCCGCTTCTTGTTAAGGCGGCGATGCGTAGCGTCTATGCCGCCGCCTGCCCGGCCAACTCCCGAAACCACCCCAGTCCGGCTTCCGTTCCGCCCTTCGGCTTGTATTCCGCCCCAACCCAACCGGAATAGCCGATGCGGTCGATGTGGCTGTACAGGAAGGGAAAATTGATCTCGCCCGTCCCCGGCTCATGACGGCCGGGATTGTCCGCAAGCTGGATATGCGCGATGCGGTCGAGGTTTGCCTCGATGGTACGGGCGAGATCCCCCTCCATGATCTGCATGTGATAGATGTCGTATTGCAGGAACAGGTTCTTCGAGCCGACGCGGTCGATCAGCGCCAGGGCCTGATCCGAGTAATTCAGGAAGAAGCCCGGAATGTCGCGGGTGTTGATCGGCTCGATCAGCAGCCTGATGCCGGCCTGCTCCAGCTTTTCCGCCGCGAAAGCCAGGTTTTCGGCAAACACGTCTTCCAGCACGGAGCGATCGACGCCCTGCGGCGCGATGCCGGCGAGGCAATTGACCTGCTCGCAGCCGAGCGCGTGCGCATAGGTGACGACCTTGGCAATGCCTTGCCGGAACTCCGGGATGCGGTCCGGCAGGATCGCAATGCCGCGCTCGCCCTTGGCCCAGTCGCCGGCAGGCAGGTTGAACAGGACCTGCGTCAACCCGTTCTTCTTCAACCTGGCCGCGACGACATCCGGCGCATGGTCATAGGGACCGATATACTCGACGCCCTTGAAGCCCGCGCGGGCAGCGGCATCGAAGCGGTCGAGAAAGTCATGCTCGCCAAAGAGCATCGAAAGATTGGCTGAAAACCGTGGCATGGCAGTAGTTCCTCATATGCGGCTTAATCGAGCATGACGATCGCCGTGGGGGCATCTTCATGGCGCTCGGCAAGCTCCTCGAATTCGGTGATCTTGTCGATTTCGGTGCCCATTGAAACATTGGTGACGCGCTCGAGGATGAATTCGAGCACCACCGGAACCTGGTGCTGGTTCATCAGGCGCTTTGCCTCTTCGAAGGCACCGGCGAATTCCTCCGGCCTGCGCACCCGGACTGCCTTGCAGCCCATCGCCTCGGCAACCGCGACGTGATCGACGCCATAGCCAGCTTCGGCATCGCCCTGTCGATTGACGTTCTCGAAGGCCAGGCTGACTTCGAAATCCATCGAAAACCCGCGCTGCGCCTGGCGGATCAGCCCGAGATAGGCGTTGTTCACCACGACATGGATGTAGGGCAATCTGTGCTGTGCGCCGGCCGCCAGTTCCTCGATCATGAACTGGAAATCATAGTCGCCGGACAATGCCACAATTGTGCGGTCCGGATCGGCGGCGCGAACGCCGAGCGCTGCCGGCAATGTCCAGCCGAGCGGTCCGGCCTGGCCGCAATTGATCCAGTTGCGCGGCTTGTAGACATGCAGGAATTGCGCCCCGGCGATCTGCGACAGGCCGATCGTGGTGACATAGGTGGTGTCGCGGCCGAACGCCTTGTTCATCTCCTCGTAGACGCGCTGCGGCTTCAGCGGCACCTGGTCGAAGTGGGTCTTGCGCTTCATCGTCTTCTTGCGCTGCCGGCATTCGCCGGCCCAGCCCGACCAGTCGCGCAATTTTCCGGCCGTCCTCCACTCGGTGGCGACGTCGAGCAGCATCTTAAGCGCTGCACCGGCATCCGAGACGACGCCAAGGTCCGGTGCGAAGACGCGGCCGATCTGCGTCGGCTCGATATCGACGTGGATGAACTTCTTGCCCTTGGTGTAGACATCGACCGAACCGGTGTGGCGGTTGGCCCAGCGGTTGCCGATGCCGAAAACGAGATCGGCCTCGAGCATCGTCGCATTGCCGTAGCGATGCGAGGTCTGCAGTCCGCACATGCCGGCCATCAGGCGGTGGTCGTCGGGGATCGCGCCCCAGCCCATCAGCGTCGGAATGACAGGCACACCAGTGACTTCGGCGAATTCTATCAACAGGTCCGACGCATCGGCGTTGATAATGCCGCCGCCAGCGACGATCACGGGCTTTTCCGCCGCGTCGAGCATCTTCAGCGCCTTCTCCGCCTGAGCGCGCGACATTGCCGGCTTGAACGGCACCAGCGGCTCGTAGGCATCGATGTCGAACTCGATCTCCGCCAGTTGCACATCGACCGGCAGGTCGACCAGCACCGGCCCCGGCCGCGACGAGCGCATCAGATGGAACGCCTTCTGCAGCGCCATCGGCACCAGATAAGGTTCCATGACGGTGACCGCCCATTTGGCCACGGGTGCGGCGATGGCCGCGATATCGACGGCCTGAAAATCCTCCTTGTTGAGACGCGCCCGCGGCGCCTGCCCGGTGATGCAGAGGATGGGGATAGAATCGGCGGCGGCCGAATAGAGGCCGGTGATCATGTCGGTGCCGGCCGGACCCGAAGTGCCGATGCACAGACCGATATTGCCCGATCTGGCGCGGGTAAACCCTTCCGCCATATGCGAGGCCGCCTCGACGTGCCGCGCAAGGATGTGGCGGATGGTGCCCCTCGCCTTCAGCGCCGAATAGAGCGGGTTGATCGCAGCACCCGGCACGCCGAAGGCACACGAGATGCCTTCCTTTTCGAGAACGAGAACCGCTGCGTCGACTGCGCGCATCTTGGCCATGTCAGCCTCCACGGAATTGTTGATGGCTGATGATGCCAGTGCGTCGATTATTTTTCAATTTTTTCAGAATATTTTTTCATTTCTAGGGAACGGCTCTTGCTGCTTGAATTGATTGGCCTTTCTGTTTTCCATAAATTAGCTTCGCCGGCGGATGAAAAAATTTTTCATTGCTTGTTGGGCGAACAGAGCGGAGAATGGCCTGATGGAAACCACCGAAAAACGTCAGCGCGGCCGGCCGCGCGCTTTCAACGGGCCGTCCGAGGCCGCCTCGGTGCAGTCGCTGGACCGGGCGCTGCGCATCCTGGCAATCGTCGCCGATGGCAGCGGCCTGTCGTTGAGCGAGATCGCCGCCGGTTCCGGCCTGCCGGCATCCACCGCCTACCGCATGCTGACGACGCTGGAGAACCATGGCATGGTCGAGTTCGAAGGCACCGACCAGCTGTGGTCGATCGGCGTCGAGACCTATCGCATGGGCGCAGCGTTCCTGCGCCGCCGCAAGCTGGTCGACCGCGCCCGTATCGTCATGCAGGAATTGATGGAGAAGACCGGCGAGACCGCCAATCTCGGCGTCGCCGAGGACGATTGCGTGGTCTTCGTCAGCCAGGTCGAGACGCACCAGGCGATCCGCGCCTTCTTCCGGCCGGGCACGCGAAGTTCCTTTCATGCCTCGGGCATCGGCAAGGCGGTGCTGGCGCATCTCGAGCCGGAGCGCGTTGCCACCATACTGCGCCAGGCCGGGCTGGAGCGCTTCACCGAAAACACGTTGTCCGACATCTCGGCGCTCGCCCGCGATCTGGTGACGATCAAGCTGCGCGGCTGGTCGGTCGATGACGAGGAGCGGCATCCAGGTATGCGCTGTGTCGCCGCCGCCATCTTCAACGAATTCGGCGAACCGATCGGCGGCGTCTCGGTCTCCGGGCCGACGGTACGGGTCACACCGGAGCGGCTGGCCGAAATCGGCCCGCTGGTGCGCGATGCAGCAGCGCAGGTGACTAGGATGATCGGCGGCCTGCCGACCCCTCCCGGCCTTGGCAGCGAACCGAGCGCATGGCAGCGCTGACCAGCGCCGAATGGTGCGACATCTGCCAGGATGGCCAGAGCTAGCCCCCGGGCACCGCGCTCTTGGTCGACAGGTCGTAGAAATCAAGCAGCATCGCCAGCCCAACTCCGCAGGCGGTGAAGATGAGGCCGGCAATGAAGATACGATTGGCGCGTTCATAAACGCGCCGTTGTAGAGACGTTATGTCGAGCAGCAACCGCAGCGCTCGTATCTGCAGGGCAATGCCGATCAAAATCGGCACGACGGCAGCCAGGTGATAGATTTCCCATGGTATCGGGTTGGCGGCCCAATGCGTGATGAAGCCCAGCGAGAACGCCAGCAGGATGCCGACGGTGGTGATTGTGCCGTTGCGGAAAACCGTCTCGATCGGCTCTTCGTTCGGATCGTGCTCGCCCAAGCGCCCTCTCTCCCTGTTTCGGCTCGGCAGTAGATTAGGCTGTCGGGAAATCCCTGTACATCGGCAAGAGTGTTGGTGAATGCTGAAGCGGCATCCGATCTCGCCTTAAGCGATGTTCGACAGGACAGAGAGGCTGACGGAGCGCGACTTTATTCCAGCTTGGGTTCCTCGCCCCACGGAGGTGGGGAGAGGAACCCAGGTCCTAAGAGGTCGGAGGAACAACCCCTCTGCCCTGCCACTCAGACACGCAGAAAAAGGGGCAGTGGGGGTGCCCCTTCTTCCGGTTGCCTGAAACGGTCGCCTCCTCTCAAGCTGGCATAGTGGCTCTCAAAGCCGGCAGCGATGGCGATAACCGTCGTAGCCGATATAGGTGTCCGAGTACGGGTCGTAGCTCTGGTAGCGATTGAGGCAGCGCCGGACGTGCCACGAGCCGCCGTCTTCCTCGATATAGACGGTGCGCGGCTGGGCCAGCGCACTGCCGAACAGGAAGCCGCCGACGCCTGCGGCAATACCGATGCCGAGGTGCTTGTGGTTTTGATGGGCGGCCGAAGGCTGACGGGTGCCGAGCAGTGTGCTGGCGGCGACGGCGGTGGCGATGACGCCGGAAACGAGTGTGCGTGTGAACATGACGATCTCCTTGCTTCGTTGACCGAGGCGATCCATCCGCCTCTTGATGATCTGTCGTCGCGGCAAGGACAAAGGTTCGAATCTTTTTTTCGATTTTCTTGGAGCGGCTTGGTTCGCCTGGGCCGAATTCGTGCTGGCGGCGAGTTCGACCTGCAAGAGATTGGCGAGGACGTTGGCTATGGCCAATCTCCCCCTTTGCGGTACGAGCGTTCACTCGTCGGGCTCATTGTCTTTGCGGTCGCCGCGTAGCTCGAAAGCGGTGTCCCCGTCGCCCTGTTGCGTCGCCGTTTGCGGTGCTCGAATAGGCGATGGCAGTCGAGAACCACATGCACCGTCGAGATCGGTGGTCTGTGCACATCGGGATACAGCCGCGCCAACCGCTCGCGTATCTTCGGTGCACCCCATGTCGGCTTGTCCTGCTTCGGTCGCACAATCAGCTTCTCGATTTGAAACGGAAGCTAATTGGCGTGGCGATACGGTCGCCGCGAGCGGTCCGTCAGCCCCTCCAGGCCACTGTCGTTGTAGCGCGTGAGGATCTTGTAGCCGGTCTTGCGCGAGATATCGAACTCCCGGCAAAGCACCGCCATCTTCTCGCCGTCCAGCAGCCGGGCGATGAACTTCAGCCGCTCTTCCATGACGTTACACTACTTCCAGGCACCTTGCTCTCCTTGCAAAGGGCCGAAAATGTAACCCATGTCTCCGGAACGAACTGTCACCCACTCTCGGGAAGGGCACCGCAGCAGAGGACGCACACGTCAACGGAACGGTCGAACCAAGCCATCTTTCTCCGGTTGCTGTGGCGCAACTGTCACAGCATAAAATGCGATGCTGCTGATTGTTCATCACAATAATAATTTAAGAGGGGTTTTATGCGGGCGATCATTTTTACGGCGGCGAGTTTTGTGGCTGCACTCACTACTTCCGCATTTTCGGCGGATGCCGTGATGGAAGAGCCGGTAGCCACTTCTTTCAACTGGACGGGGGCCTATATTGGTCTGGAAGCCGGATATAGTTGGGCGAAATCAAAGGCTGATTATACCGCCTTTTTGGCGATTGATGCTCCGATGGACCCGAAGGGCTTCGTTGGCGGCATCTACGGAGGTTACAACTTCCAGTTACGCAATAGCGTGGTGCTCGGCATCGAAGGCGACATCAACTACGCGGATGTTCACGGGTCAACCCCAACCCTCGAGGGGGGCGTTCCGATTGCTGGCCAGAGCTTCGATGGGAAAGTTGACTGGACGGCGTCAATACGGGGTCGTGTCGGCTATAGTATCAATAGGTTTCTGCCCTACGTTACTGCGGGCGGTGCATTTGCTCACTATGATGTCGGGAACACTGCCGGCGGGGTAACAGAACATGCCTTCGACAGAACTTTGAGCGGGTGGACAGTAGGCGTCGGCGCGGATTATGCATTTACCGACAACCTTATCGGCCGTGTGGAATATCGCTACGCCGATTTCGGGACGAAGAGCGCTGGAGCCGTTCTCTTTGAGAACTACGACGTGGATCTGAAGACTAACGACCTTCGGATTGGCCTAGCCTATAAGTTCTGAATCAGATTCCTTCTTCTGTGGTTCGTTCGGCCCGTGGCGCGGACTTTTTGCGCCACAAGCACTCTCTTGGCAATGCAGATTTGGCAGGCTTCGTCAGCATAACGAATCACACGGTATCCCGTCGCTGCCCCGATTGGGCCTGCCGCCCCAAGGGCGTTCTCAAGATACCACCGTGCTTCGCCGCAAGAGGTGATTTGCGAACACGTTAACCGCGGCGACAGGATCAAGCCTGCGCGAGCACCGTCGGCCAGATGATCATTAGCGAGAATTGGCTTCGGTGCTCGGCACGACGCTTCGCATTTCGATTGTGTACCCCCCGCGCAATGACGAGCCACTCACGGACAAACGTGACAGTGCCGTCACCAAAACCGATCACCAATTGCCTCATAGTCCCTGTCTCACGCCTTTCGCATATCGCCCGCTTCCTTTGACATGACCAAACCTGGTGAGAAGCGGTGTTCACAGGCCACGGCCTTTAGCTCGGTCGCCTGGATGTAGGCCCAAGGCAGCAGGTCATCGATCTGCCTGTTCGGATGGCCGTTGACGATCCTGGTAAGTACGTCGGCGAGATAGTCGAGGGGCTCGACGCCATTGAGTGGTTTCGACTCCGCGATGATCCGTGCCTCGTCATCCACCGACCAATGACGCCGACCGCCGGCACCGTTGATCACCTCGAAACGCCGAGGCTGCCGCTCCGGGTCAAGCGTAAGGTCAAGTCGCAAAAGGGCGGCCGAAGCGGCCCTCTTGGGAAATTGGGGGCCTCCATCAGAGGAAAATGACCCCTTGCCGTGCCTATGGCGAGGAGTGCGCTTGAACATGATGATCTCCTGGATCTTTTGATCGAGGCGACCCATTCGCCTCTGACCCTCAGTCGGTGCGGCGCGGGAAAGGTGGAGATCAGAAGGAGCGAATAGCGAATAGCGAGCAGGGAAAGCCAGGAACGCCACGTACCACTCGCTACGTTGCTATTCGCTATTCACTATTCGCTACTCGCTCTTTTCACATCCCCGTGACATGGCGCAGCCAGAAGGCGAGCGCGATGAAGCCGATGATGGTGGTGACGCCGGTCCAGTCGACATTGGCCTTCTTCACATCTCTGATGATCTTCACCAGCAGCATCCAGGCCACGAAGATGATCGGGAGAATGATGACAAATCTGATCATGCGGCACCCCTGCTCGAAGCGATTGCACCGTTTCCATATGTAGGAAGCAATCAGGCGCTTTTCAGGATGCCCCTCGCCGACGGCCCATGTGACATGCCGGGCAAAACGGAGTTTTGTCTTTACTGGCGCAGCAAATATGTTAACCGGAGCGCCGTGCCCTTGTAGCTCAGCTGGTAGAGCAGCGGTTTTGTAAACCGAAGGTCGGCGGTTCGATCCCGTCCGGGGGCACCAGCACGGGCTTCTTGAGACCTCCGGGGCGCTTGATATCTGCTCATCCCCGATATCCACAGGCCGGGGCCGTCAGGATCGGTAGCACATCAGCTTCAACGCATATATTCCCTGGCGGAAACCATAGTTCCCTAGCGGAAAACCTAGGAGTTGTCGTTGGAGCAGAAACGCACGACCGCCCCCTTCGTCAGCGGCATGTTTGGTGGCGTTGTCGTCTTCGCCTTGGCGTTCGGCTTCCGTTTCCTGGTAAGTCCCGATCCTGATCCTGCATCAAGAGCAACCACAAGCCTTTCGGTACTGGCATTCGCCATTTGCTTCGGCGCGGCATTCCTTCGCGAGCATCGACGCCAGATTGCCGCCGCCAGAGAATTCTTAAGCCGCCCAAGATCGTATTAGCACTACTTTGGCAGTTTTTTAGTTCTGGGAGCGTTTTGAGGATTCCCAAGAGCGGTTTTGCGTGATTCATGAGAGGTCGGCTGTTGGAGGGGCCGGCCA
>NZ_JAMYUV010000083.1:0-13756 GCF_040323405.1 Mesorhizobium sp. M0048
CCGGCGAGGTGATTGGCCGAAGTGGCGGCGGCAACCGGCAGCGCCGGCATCACCACCTTAAGCGACGCCATCGTCTCGAACCCCTCGCCGGCGGCCATGACCGAGACGGGCGCACCGGGCTGGTGGCCAAGCCAGATGCCGTTGCCAAGGAGATTCCCCAGCGAACGGCGTGGATCCGCGAGTTGCGCCTTGCCCTGACCCGAAGGATCAAGCCAGGTGCGTTGTAGGCCGGTGATACGCCCGTCGAGGCTGGTGACAGCGGCAATGAGCGCAGGTAGGGTCTGCGTCTCGCCCGTCACGAGATCCCTGCAGTAGCAGCCGGGATGGAAGCGCACGGCACGCTCATGCGCGGAAAGCAGGATGCCGCGGCCGGCGAGGTATCGTTCGGCCAACGTGCCGGCGATCGGCTGCGACATGGCGAACAGGCGACGCGCCGCGTCAGGCGAGCCGGGTGCCGCGGCAGGCTGGCGTTGCGCGCCAGGAGCGTGGGGCGGTGGCAGCGGCACGGAGAGGAAGCGACGCGCTTCATCCGCGACGTCACGGAAATCAACAAGACCGCAGCTTTCTCGGATGACATCGAGCAGATCGCCAAACTCAGACGTCGCCTCGTCGACCCACCTACCCGCCGGGCCTTTCGCGTTGGCTTTCAGCCGCACATGCATGGAACGGCCGCGCGTGTTGCGGACATCGCCGACCATCCAGTAATTGCCGGAGCGATGGCCGTTGGAGAGATATTCGCGGCACACCGCCTCGGCATGATCGCCAAGGCGGCGTGCCAGCTCTGAGGCCGAGCCGGTCATCATCAGCTCCCTCAAGCCGCCGAGGTGCGGTCGGTGACGCCAACCAGCGTATGGCGGTCGAGGAGCGCGGCGAGGATGGCAGACCCTTGCGCGGACGTTGGGATGAACAGCCGGAGCTTCCAGGAGATGATCTCGGAGATCAGCCCCAGCGCCTTCAGCCGCGGAACCATGGCGTCGGTGAAGCCGATCAATTCGACACGGTAGTCGTTCATGACGCGGCCGCGGCGCAGAATCAGGCCATCGGCGAGTTGCAGTCCGATCCGTCCGTCGACAAGCCCGGTCCAGGCATCTTCCGGCGCGAGCTTGGGTACATCGTCGAGCCCCAGATTGCGGAACATGGTGGCGACAAGCGTCGGGGCGATGTGACGCCCGATGATGCGTTCGCCGGCATCGGTCTGGATCCGGTAGACCTGACAATCATGGTCTGGCAACCGCCGCCAGATCGGCAACAGCAGACCCGTCACGATGTGGAAAGTGCTGGTGGTGAACTCCGGGACGGCGTCGATTTCTGCCTGCCAAAGCTCGCGGAACAGGTTTCGGTCGGTCGGCTGCCAGTGGGTTTCGGCAAGGGCGTCGAGACCGAAGCGCAGCTCGTCGGTCGGCCGCAGCAGCCGCACGCGGTGTTCTATCGTGCCGTCGTCGAGCATCAAGCTCGCCGTCGGCAGCCGGATCGCCGCACGGCTGGACCGGGCGTTCACCAGCAGAACCGATTGGGGCTCCGCCCGGACGATGGCCAGCGCGTCGACCAGCCCGAGCGGCCGGATGCGGTCCTTGCGCGCGACGGTGAGCACGTGCGACTGGGCGCCGGAGACCGGATGGGTATAGACGGTCCTACGATCAGTGACGACGATGCTCTCCGCCGTGATCGTCTCCAGACCCTTGTCATAATTGCCGGCGGCGATGGCGCCTTCGATCTTTGCTGCCATCAGTTGCTCGAACACCTCGAACAGCAGGTTCTGGGTTTCGATGCGCAACGCCAGCAGGCGATTGAGCCAGGTCGTGATTGGCGGCAGCTCGTCCCGCAATCCGCCGTCGTCACTCGTCAGCGACAGCCCGGTCACCGTCTCGAAGGTCGTGAGCGAGCAGCCCTCGATCTTGCCCTGGTGCAGCAGATGATAGAACTGCCGCAGCGCCGCTCGGGCGTAGGCGCTTTCGAGATTGTCTTCGGCACGGAACAGCCCTGCCCCGCCGGTCTGGCGCTGACCGCGCGTGATCGCGCCCAGCGTGTCGAGCCGGCGTGCGATCGTCGACAGGAAGCGCTTGCCGGCCTTTACATTGGCGGCCATGGGCCGGAACAGCGGCGGTTGCTTCTGATTTGTGCGATGGGTCCGACCGAGACCCTGGATGGCGTTGTCGGCCCGCCAGCCGGCCTCGAGCAGATAGTGCTTGCGCAGCCTCTGGTTCCTGACACCGAGATCAGCGTGGTAGGAGCGGCCAGTGCCGCCGGCGTCGGAGAAGACCAGAACGCGCTTGTCGTCATCCATGAAACTCTGGGTCTCGGCCAGATTGGCCGAGCCGGGGCGGTTTTCCACGGCCAGCCGGTCGATACGGTCGCGGCCGGATTTCTTGACGATGCGGCGCGAGCGGCCGGTCACCTCGGCAACCGTGTCGGTGCCAAAGTGATGGATGATCTGGTCAAGGGCACTGCCGACCGGCGGCAACGACGCAAGCCGCTCGACCATCTCGTCGCGCCGCCGAACTGCCTCGCGGCACTGGACCGGGTTGCCATCTTCGTCGTGCACAGGCCGCGAATACACATTGCCTTCGGCGTCCGAGTATTCCTCGAACAGCTGGATGGGGAAGGAATGCATCAAGTACCCGCCGACATACTCCCGCGGCGTGACGTCGACATGCAGGTCCGACCATTCCTCGGTCGGGATCTCGGCAAGGCGTCGTTCCATCAGCGCCTCGCCGGTCGAAACGATCTGCACGACTGCCGAATGACCTTCGAGCCGATCCTGCTCAATCGCGCCGATCAGAGTCGGCGTCATCATCGAGGTGATCAAATGCGAGAAAAAACGTTGCTTGGTACTTTCAAAGGCTGAGCGCGCCGCCGATTTTGCGTTGCGGTTCAGCGTGCCGGACTCGCTGGTGATGTTGGTCGCCTCGAGTGCGGCGGTCAGGTTGTTGTGAATGACCTGGAAGGCGTCGGCATAGGCGTTGTAGATGCGGATCTGCTCCTCGGTCAGCGCGTGCTCGAGCAGGTCGTATTCGACACCGTCATAGGAAAGCGAACGCGCTGTATAGAGGCCGAGCGACTTGAGATCGCGGGCGAGCACTTCCATCGCCGCGACACCGCCGTCCTCGATCGCGGCGACGAATTCGGCACGGTTGGCGAATGGAAAATCCTCGCTGCCCCAGATGCCGAGACGTTGCGCATAGGCGAGGTTCTCGACGGCGGTCGCACCGGTCGCGGAGACGTAGACAATGCGGGCATCGGGCAGCGCGTGCTGCAGCCGCAGTCCCGCCCTGCCCTGTTGCGAGGGCGCGACGTCGCCACGCTCACTTTTGCCGCCAGCGGCGTTAGCCATGGCGTGGGCCTCGTCAAAGACGATGACGCCATCGAAAGATTTTTTCGCCCCCGACGGGTTTTCTCCAATCCCTGTCTGGCTTTCTTTAATCCCTGTCTGGCTTTCGGGCCTCCCCGCCAAGTTTCCTCTGTTCCCCGTCGGGCCTTCGTCCCTCCTGGCCTCTTGGCCGACCCAGTCGAGTATCTGGGCGATCCGGGATTTCTTGCCCTCCCGCTCTTGCGAGCGCAGGGTCGCGTAGGTCGTGAACAGGATGCCCTCGGCAAGGCGGATCGGCGTGCCCTGCCGATAGCGCGAGAGTGGCTGCACGAGAAGTTTTTCCTGGCCGAGTGCTGCCCAATCGCGCTGGGCGTCTTCCAGCAATTTGTCCGACTTGGAAATCCAGATCGCACGGCGGCGGCCCTGTAGCCAATTGTCGAGGATGATGCCGGCGACCTGCCGTCCCTTGCCGCAGCCGGTTCCGTCACCCAAAAACCATCCGCGGCGGAAGCGGACCGCGTTCTCAGCACCTTCTGGCGCGGCGGAGACGACATCGCAGGTCTCGTCAACAGTCCAGGCGCCGGTGAGATGGCCGCAATGGGCTTCGCCGGCATAGATGACACTTTCGAGTTGGGCGTCTGACAGCAGGCCCTCGTCGATGATCGCATCAGGAAGAAGCGGCCGATAGGAAGGCTTTGGCGGCGCGACGGCGGCCATTGCGGCCGACTGCACGAGCGACGTCGGATGCGGTTTCGCGCGGGGAATGTCAATCGACTGGAGCGCATAGGGTTCGTAGATCGTGTCGGTGAGCCGGCCGCCCTCCTCCGGCATCCAGTCGCGCAGCTCATAGGCGAGGGGGACAGCCGGCGTGCTGTTTGCCATGACCTGGCGGGCGGGCTTCGCCCGCGCAGTCGGGCGGACCGATTGGATGGCCTTCGGAGCAGCCGTTGAGGCACCGAGGGGTGCGGCTCTCGCTCCCGATTGGGCAATGTGCATGGCGGCATTGCGCACGATGCCGTTGGACAATGTACCGGTCGAGTTCGGAAAGCCGCCCGGTGTCCGGGGCGGCAGATCCGTGATCCAGGAGAGCAGCGTTTCGACATCCGTGGCCTTGCCCGGCGAGCCGGAGAAGCTGGTTGGGTCGTTAGCAGGAACTTTGTCGATGATGGTCAAGCGGGTCTCAGCCGTCGTCCCATGGCGGGCGTAGACACGGCCGTCGATCGCTGCGGTGAAGACGGTGGTGCCCTGCTGCTGCAACCGTTCGAAGGCCGGCCGCCATTTGGAGTTTTCGGGAGACAGCCCGGAGCCGGTGACGGCAACGAGGCGTCCGCCCGGAAGCAGGCGTGCGAATGCGGAAGAGAGGTGCCGCCATGCGGCATCGGCGACATGGCCGTCGACATATGCGCCGACGCTGAAGGGTGGATTCATCAGCACGACGGACGGCTCCATGGCCGCGTCGAGATGATCGTCGATATGGGCGGCGTCGTGCCGCGAGACGGGAACGCGCGGGAACAGAAGGCCGAGGAGATCGGCGCGTGTCGCTGAAAGCTCGTTGAGAGCGATCGAGGCGCGCGCCATCTCGGCATGGACGGCGAGCAGACCGGTGCCGGCCGAGGGTTCGAGAACGAGGTCGCAAGATGAGATCGCCGCGGCGTGCGCCGTGACGAAGGCCAGCGGCAAGGGCGTGGAGAGCTGCTGCATGGCCTGGCTCTCGTCGGACCGTCGCGTATGAGTGGGAAGAAGTTCGGCGATGCGCTTCATCATCGCCAGCGTCGCCTGCGGCGTGGTGGACCGGGACAGGATCGCTGCTCCGAACCGGCGCAGAAACAGCACCTGGGCGGTTTCGAGCGCCTCATAGGCGTCTTTCCAGACCCAGAACCCTTGCGCATCGCTGCCGCCAAAACTTGTCGTCATGGTGGTGCGCAGTTCCGCAGTGGTGACAGACTTGCCCTGCTCGAGGAACGGCAGAAGCCGCATTGCCGCCTGATAGATCGCCTGGGCGTTGTTGATGGGGACGTGCCTCGGCGCGTCGAGGGGAGCGGCAGCTGTGGTCGAAACGATGTTCATGGAGATGTCCTTCGCGAGAGGGGAGAGGCGCCCGCGCCGACACTCTCTGCGCGCCAGCCGGGCCGCATTCCTCCCGGCTCCCCTCTGCCTCTGGCGCCGATGCACCAAATGGGTTGCGCTCTGCGCAAAGCCATGACTTGAATGCGCGCACAGGGATGCGGCGGCGACCTGGAGCGGCGGAGGTGATGCGACGGTTCAGAATTGGCAGTGAGGTTTACGAGGGGGCAGCGCCTGACCTGCAGGCGGCGTTGGCGAGCGCCTATGCCCGCACCGAGCGTCCGCTGTGCCTGTGCCGCGAGCCAGGCTGCCCGATGTATATCGCCCGCATCGGCGACCTTCACCTGATCAAGCGCATGCCGCTGAGCGGCGGCGGACATGATCCATCCTGTGATTCCTATGAATCACCTTACGAACTGTCCGGTCTGGGCGCCTTGATGGGCAGCGCGATAAAGCTCGATCCGCAAAGCGGCATGGCGGCCCTCAAATTGGACTTCAGCCTGTCCAAGACGGGGAGCCGGGCAGCGTCCGTGCCTGCGGGGCAAAGTTCCGCCAGCGTAACCGCCGATCCCAGGGGGATGTCGCTGCGTGGCCTGCTTCATTATCTCTGGCACGAGGCCGAACTGACGGTCTGGACATCCCGATGGGCCGGCAAGCGACATTGGTGGAATGTCCGCTGGCATCTGCTCGAGGCTGCCGGGCAAATGACGGTGAGGGGCGGACCGCTCGCGGATATCCTGTTCGTGCCCGAGCCGTTTCGCGCCGAGAACAAGGAAGCCATCGAACAGCGTCGCAACGCGGTTCTCGGCACGGCGCTCCCGCCGAAATCCGGTCCCCGAAAGTTGCTCGTCCTGGTCGGCGAGGTGAAGGAGATCGTGCCCGCCCGCTCCGGTCAGAAACTCGTCATCAGGCATTTGCCCGGTTTTCCCTTCATGATCGAAGATGCATTGCATCGCCGCTTGCAGGTGCGATTTGAGAAAGAATTGTCGTTGTGGGCAGCGGATTCCAGCTCGCATCTCATGACGATCGCGACGTTCGGACTGAACCCGGCCGGCCTCGCCATTGTCGAGGAGGTCGCGTTGATGGTGGTGTCCGAAAACTGGATTCCCTACGAGACGATCCCGGAGAAAAGGCTCGTCGATGGGCTCGCCCGCGTTCGTGAGAAGAGCGTGAAGGGATTGCGCTTTGACCTACAACCCGACCAGCCGATCGCCAACGCATTGCTTCAGAACAGGGACGAGCCGATAGCGCTCTTTGTCGTTCCGGCCGGTGCGGACGAAGCGTTCGAGGCGTCGCTCGACGAAATGATCGCCACGCGTCCGGAGATCGGCTCCTGGGTGTGGCGTGTCGGCGAAGGCGATATGCCGCCGCTACCGCTCTGAGCGTCGGCGGAATTTCCGTCGATGCTTCAGTATGCCTTAGGCCAGGCCCAGCTTTTTCTTGAGCTCGGCATTTTCCTTGCGCAGACGGTCGGCAAGCAGGTTCTTGAGGCGCTTGTTTTCTTCTTCGAGTGCGACAAGATCGCGGAGATCACCACTTTCTGAAGAAGGTGCGGCAGCTCTTTTCCAATAATAGTAGGTCTGCTCGGATATGCCGGCCTGGCCGACCGCAATCTTGCTGGTCGCGCCGCCAGCGATCGATTTCTCGATCTGGTCAAGCTTCTGGGCGCGTTCCTTCTCGGAATATGTCTTGCGGGTGGTCTTGACTGCTAACGGAGATTCAGCGGCCTGGGGCGCTGGCTTCGCCCCGTTCCTCCGGGCCGGCTTTGCGAGCTCTGCCTTCGCTTTCTTTGCTCGCGGAATTTTCTTCTTGGATTCAGGCACTTCCACTTTGGCTGGCGCTACTGTCGTCTGAACAGTCTGAGCGTCCTGAAAATCGGCCATGATATGCTCCGCTTTTGGTTTATCCCCTCCTTCAGCATCAATGGCTCTTATACTGAAGTCAATGACCTCTGAATTTGGCAACTGAGCACCGTCAGCCGGCTGCGTCATTTCCGTGACAATTTTGGACAGGTCGAGACCACCCCAGATCGAATGGCTTGACTTTTGCTTGCCGTGCTTCTGTTTCACTTCCACAACAAATGGCCGGATCTGGCGCTTCATAGTCTGTTCCTTGATGTGAGGACGACTTGCAAGCCAAGTCGCTGTTCGTTTTTGCGAGTATCCGACGCGAAGGTATCTGTCGCTCTCGCCGTGCTTTATCGGAGAAGCGACGCAACGAGCAAGCGATGTGTCATGGGCCTTAGCACTACTTTGGCAGATTTTGGCGGGCGAGCACTTTCAGGATTCCCAAGAGGCGTCTTCGGTGATTCATAGGAGGTCGGCTTTTGGAGGGGCCGGCCATGGATGGGAACTGGCAAGCTGATCTGGCGCGCTGGCTTGCGCCGTTTGTCGCGGCGCTAGGGCACAAGACCCGGGCGCGGATGTGTCCTCTCTATGTCGCGGGTTTGATTGGTCCAGGAGACCGCAAGAGCGTTCAGCCGATGGCGGCGCGCGCTGGCGAGGTCGGCTACGATCAGCTTCATCATTTCGTCGCTGCCGGAGTTTGGGACAGTGCTCCACTCGAGGCTGCCCTGCTGAAGAAGGCAGATGGCCTGGTTGGCGATGAGGCGGGTTTTCTTGTCATCGATGATACGGCGTTGCCCAAGAAGGGACGTCACTCGGTTGGCGTCGCGCCACAATATGCCTCGTCGCTCGGAAAGACTGCCAATTGTCAGTCGCTGGTCTCGGTAACCTTGGCGTCGCGCGAGGTGCCGGTGATGGTGGGCCTGCGGCTATTCCTGCCCGAGAGCTGGACAGATGATCCTGAACGTATGGCGCGGGCTCGTGTGCCGAAGGATAGACAGACTGCTCTGACAAAGCCGGAGATTGCAATCGAGGAGGTCGACCGCGTCATCGCCTCCGGTGCGCGTTTTGACTGTGTGCTTGCCGATTCAGGGTACGGCTCCAGCGGACCCTTCCGTCAGGCTTTGAGTGAGCGCGGTCTGCTGTGGGCAGTGGGTCTGTCGCGACGCCAGAACGTCTATCCCGCCGACGTTGCCCTGATCTTCCCCGTCGCGAAGGCCGGAAAGCCCCGCAAATACCACATCCCTGATCAGCCCCCGGTCTCGGCTGAAACGTTGTTGGCCGAAGGGAAATGGCAAAAGGTCAGCTGGCGGCGGGGCACCAAAGGTCGGCTGACCTGTCTCTTCGCGGCCCGTCGTGTCCGTGTTGCGGATGGCCATAAGCACCGGATGCTCGATAACCGTATGCAATGCATGCTTGGCGACGAGGTTTGGCTCGTCGGCGAGCGGCGGTCGACCGGGGAGCAAAAATACTATGTGTCGAACCTGCCGGCCGATGCCACCATCAAGACGCTCGCTGCCACGATCAAGGCCAGGTGGATCTGTGAACAGGCCCACCAGCAGCTCAAGGAAGAGCTTGGGCTCGACCACTTCGAAGGTAGATCCTGGACGGGATTACATCGACATGCGTTGATGACGATGATCGCCTACGCCTTCCTTCAATCCCGCCGCCTCAAAGCAGCGGGACGGAAAAAAAAGAGTCTCGGGACCGCCACCACAGCCAAGCATGCCGGCCATCAGGCAAGCGATCCTCGACATCTTCGCACGACCTCCACCCCGACGATGTCCTCGCTGTGACATGCTCCTTGCGAATATCCAGAGCCTAAAGTGCCAAAGTAGTGTTAGGCGACCGGCTCAATCAGCGGGGGCAAACATGCCTACTGAGAGGTGGATCTTCAGAGCTGCATCCATACACGCGATGCTCAGGCGTCTAGCCAGCGGCGCGCGATGACTGTGCACAATCCGGCTGGAGCGATTGCAATCCAAATTTTCTTGGGAACTAATCTTCTCATGGCGGCGGATGAGCTGGACGCGCTTGTTTTCGGGATGGCAGTCGAAAGCGTTCGTGCGCTTACTGTACCTTTTACGGAAAAAGTCTCAGAAATCGCCAACCGAAGCCACGGCGTACTGCTTTTCAATTTGCGAATCGATGGCGACATGGAACTTCAGCGGGTCGCCGCCATCCGCTATCCTAGCGATCAGACAGGCGTTCTGGTGCTGGGACAAGCAAGGCTTGTTGACCAGCCATTGCATGGTCAATGGCACTTTCTCCAGCTTTATCGCTCCCTTGGAGGACTGGAACACCCTTCCGCTACCGATGCAGGCCAAGACGAGTATCGCCGGCCCGGCCTGCCTGTTCATCGGCGCTTTACGCAATGCCGGGTACCTCCCGCATGGTAGGCACTGACCTGAAGTTTTGCTGAGGGCCGGATGCTTATATCCTCCTGGCAGTTGGCCATACGGACTCGCATGTTGGATACCGGGATGCAGGCTGGTGTTGCGGATAGAGGTCCGACCCTGGAGCGTGGCTTTCTTGACCACGAAGACCTCGTCGATGTTTGGCTCAACAGCTTGAGGATGCGCCGTACGCGGGTGCATCCACTGAGCCAAGGTCAGTCACCGTGAGGAGACGTTTCGCCGCCGAGGCGCGGTTCTTATAGGTGCCCATCGTCGCCTTCCTTCGTCAGCTCTGACGCAATCGCACTTTGGACAGGAACTCGTCGATCTCGAGATCCGACAGATCATCGAGCACCTTGAAGACAGCATCATGCCTTCCGGCGTTAATGAGCGTGCGTTTGCCGCGATCTTCGGCCCACCGGCTCCGGCGGGGTCGCTCCCGGCCGACAGGCTGTTGACTTGGCTTTGGCGGCTGTTGCGGGATGTCATGCGGCGTGGGATTGGGACGGATTCTGACGACCGACGCCAGTGATGGCGCGGACGGCCGCCGCGAGCGCCGGAATGTCCTCGAGCATGCTGAGTGCGACGAAGTGGTTGGCCCCGCCGGTATAGTCCTTGCGCCCCGTGCAGGTCCTGATCAGGATGCCGTGACCTGAGGACAGCCCGAACTGGCCGACCTGAATGTAGGCGCGGTCATGGTGCAGGGTAATTTCACCGGAAACGGCTATGCCCGCCTTGTTTGAGCGCAGGTCTAAGCTTCCCTGCGGCAGGGCAAGTTCGACGGCGAGTTTCTTCAGCCGTGAACGGGCTGTCGCGTGGAAATGTCTCTTCTGCTGCTCGTCGTACGAACAGCTTCTTTTCCAGTCGAACATGCGGATCTCCATGAAACGAAAGCGTCCGGGATCGCCTTGGCTATCCCGGACTTGAGAGTGAGTTGGAAATGAATGAGTCCGGTGGAGGTGCCGGACCCGTGCCGAGCGGGAGGCCGATTATTCGGCGGCCTGGAGGTGATCTGCTTCGTCGCCGTCGATGGTCACCGGCTCATCGGAGGACGGATCCGCATCGTCGGCGAGGAAGGCCGGCAGCTCGGCGGCATCGCCGTCGATAGCCGCCTCGTCCGACCTGTCGCCGGCGACCGCGTCGCCAGCATCGGTAGCCACTTCATCAATCTCAAGGCGCAGCGGCTCGGGCAGCCAGTTCGATCTTTCGAGAAGACGGGCGGCCTCACACGCCATGCTGTCCTTCTTCATGTGGTCGATCAGCTGCGCGGAGTCTGCGCCACGAGCTTCGCGGACAGCCTGTAGAATCCGCGCCTTGGTGAGCCGCCCGAGGAACTCAACGGTAGGCGTCCAGCCGGCGTCGACCATGTCAAACTGGAGCGAACGTCCAAGCAGGTCTGCATGCTGGAGCGCCTTCGCTCGCCTGTTCCAGGGTTCGACCACCGCATTGAGGGTCAGCGAGACGCAGTGCGCGAACAGCGCCTTGCGGCTTGCTTCGTCGAGGCCGAGCAGGAAGTCCCACAGGCCTTCCGCTTCATCGGGCAGATCGCGGTCCCAGGCTTCGTGCCGCTCGGCGATCTCCTTGGCCCAGGATGTCTCGGCAAGACCATCGACCTGGCTGAAGCTGCCGCTCTTCAGGCTGATCTCCAGGCACGTGTCCGGCGCGAAGCGATAGAAGACCTGCAGGACGAAGGCATGGAGTGCGGCGACGATGGCGATGTCGACGTCACCGGCGAGCGCGTTGCGTAGCGCCAGGGTCCGCTGCGCGGTCAGGTCGAAAACGAGCCGATCGGGCAGCGGCTTGATGCAATCGTCCTCGCCGTCGTCGCCAGAGCCGTCACCCACCGGCTCGCCGTTGACGACAACACCTTCGCCATCGTCGCCACTGGATCGGGTTTGGCCCTCGGCGCCCCCTTCCTCGCCCTCCTCGACGTCGCCGGTCTCGGTCCGCGGCTCGTCCTCGGACCGCACGAAACCGGCGTCGACCTGGAGCTCGCCGTTCGCGGCAAGCGTAACGAACACACCGGCAATGTCCTTCTGGGCGGGATCGTAGCTTTGAGGACGATCATCGATCGCATCGAGCTCGGCGCCCAGCTGGTCGAGCTTCGCCTCGATTGCCTCGTCGGCGTCCTCGGCCTTGGCATAGTCCGCATCCAGCTTGTCGTATTCGGCCTTCAGCGCGTCGTAGCGTTCGATCTCCTCGGCGCTCAGTTCCTGCGCTTCGGCATAGGTGCGCCGCATGCCGGAGGTATGGCCGTAGGGAAAGCTGATCGCCGCCTCGACCCATTTCCAGCCTTCGGCGCGGATCGCCTCGGCATCCACCTTCAGCCTGTCGAAGACAAGCTGCTCGACGAGCGCCGCATCGTGGAACCAGCCACCGGAGTCCTGCTCGAAGAGATCGCGCAGGATGACGCCGCCAGCTGCTTCATAGGCTTCGGCGCCGACATAGACGGCCCGGCGATCATCGGCCCGGACCGTGGTCTCCGTCAGCAGACGCCTGATGTAATAAGGTTCCTGCATGTGCGAGCTGGAAATCCGCTCCCAGACCTGCTCCTGGCGCGTGTGATCGTCCGAGATCGAAAACGCCATGATCTGTTCGAGCCGGATTTCGTCCTTCTCGTAGAGGTCGAGCAGCATCGGGGACACCGATGCCAATCGCAGGCGCTGCCTCACCGTCGCCGGCGATACGAAGAAGCGTGCGCCGATCTCCTCCGGATCGAGGCCCTGATCGCGGAGCGTCTTGAAGGCTCGGAACTGGTCGAGTGGGTGCAGGTCGGCGCGCCGCAGGTTTTCAGCAAGTGAGTCCTCTTCGGCCGAGGTCTCCTGCCTGCGGTTAACGATGCAGGGGATCGGCTCGTTCTTTGCCAGGCGCTTTTGCTTGATGAGGATACCGAGCGCGAGATAGCGCCGGCCGCCGGCCGGCACCTCAAACGTGCCGGTCTCCTCGCCCTCGCCGTCGAGCATCGGACGGACGTTCAGGCTCTGGATGAGCTTTCGCCGCCCGATGTCCTCGGCGAGCTGCTCGATAGACACGCCGTCCTTGATGCGCCGGACATTCTTCTGCGACAGCCTGAGCTTGTCATAGGGAATGTTCTCCGCGGCGTTCATCGCAATCTTCTGAATGGCGTTCTTTGCCATGGTCAGGTTCTCCATGACGGGCGGCCCGGGGCCTCTCCCCGAACCTCCAAGCCCGTCAGGAACCTCCCCTCCCCCCTCTGCCTCCAGGCCTCACACCGGCGCCGGCCGCCTGCCGCAAACCTTCGCTAGACTGCGGACGGCAGAGTGACTATATATCTTCCATGAACGTGGAAGGATTATTGTCATGCCGGGGTTTAGTACCGAAGTGCTCACCGCCAATGAAGCGGCGGCGGTAACGCAGGTGCCGCTTAAGCAGGTGCATCGCATCATCGATGCCGGATTGCTACGCGGCCGTGTCGAGACACGCCGCGGCAGCCGCGTCATCATCGGAGCGGGTCTCGTCGGCCTACGCCTCGCCTGGCTGACGGCGGAGACGCTGACGCCGGCCGCGCGGCGGCGGATCGTCGAGCACGCCATTGCCGATGATGCTGCGCCCGTGGTCGCGGACGATCCGCTTAAGGTCGACCTGAAGCCGATCACCGCCGGGGTAAGGACCGGCCTCGGCCGGCTGAGGAAAGCCAAGGCCATGGTGGCGCGCGATCCAGCGGTACTTAGCGGTCAGCCGGCCTTTGTGGGAACACGCGTGCTTGTTCATGACGTTGCCGACATGCTCGCCAATGGCGATACTCCCGAGACGATCCGTGCCGCCTATCCGCAACTGACTCTCGACCGGATCAGGCTCGCGGCCGACTATGCGCTCGCCTATCCGCGGCGTGGCCGTCCGCCGGTCAAGCCGGCGTGGCGCAGCACGGCGGCGAAATCGAAACGCACAATCCGTCTCGACGATCTGCCGGCCGTTTCGTGAAATTCCTGATCGACGAATGCCTGAGCCCAGAGCTTGCGAAACTGGCGCGCGAACGGGGTTTTCCAGAGTCGAGCCATGTGCGCTGGCTGGGCCTCGCCGGCGCCAAGGACCATATGGTGACCCGGCGCGCGGTCGATGACGGCTATGTGCTCGTCACGCACAACACGACCGACTTTCGCGGCCTCTATCGCCGCGAGGAGCTG
>NZ_JAMYUV010000084.1:0-13323 GCF_040323405.1 Mesorhizobium sp. M0048
CGCCTGCCGCATCTCCTGTGTGGGGAGGGTTACGGTATCGCTGAGCAGATCTATCATTCTTCTCTCCCACAAGTGGCGTTGGCGATCAATCTTTGCACAACGGGCTTTCAGCACCGTTCCGCGCCCATCCAGCTGCAAGTGCGGATCAACGGAAACGGTGCAAAGTGTCCCAACAGTATCCATGGCGTATGGGCGAGTCAGTTTTGCGCCAAAATGCATCGGCTTTTGAAATGCCGCCCCACACTGGGCGGTGTGGTTGAAATGTCCCCGGCCTGAGCCGCACTCCGGAACCAACTGGATTGAAACCTGAAGCGGGCGCAAAGGCGGGCGAGTTACAACGCGCTTCTCCCGTGCTCGAGATTGCACCAATGTCCGGCAGTCGTCCGCGCCGGATCGCCTGGGCTTGACCTGCAATTTGACGTCGGCGACACCTAATACAGCAGCTGCCCTACTGTCGTCGACCAATCGAGCGTGCCATCGCGATCAGAAACTAAGTACCGCGCGACGCAGTCTGCGAATTGCTTCTGCGCAAATTCCATTCATCGCCGATGACAAGCTTGATGTGCTCGGTGACGAGATCGACACCATAAGCCAGCTGAACCAGTTGAGGAGCGCGCGAGCCAGCAAGGCGCGGGTTGGCTTCAATGACGACTGGGGTCACGCTTCTTTCACCAGAGTTAACGTTAGTTGGCCCCCAGCCGAGGCCGAGAGCTCGCAAACAGCTCAGCGAAACATCGGCGATACGATTGTGCTCGTCATCAGTCAGCAGGGCCGGATAGGTGAGCTCAGGGTGGGCGGCAGAAGTCAAGGTCCGTTGCGTTCGCTGCACGAGATAAGCAGGTATTGCGATGCCGGCCTTCGCGAGGAGTTGACGTTGACCGAATTTGTCGCAGCATCGTTCAAGGATTCGGCGTTTGGTCCCGGTAGATCGAAATGCCGGCAGAGCCTGCCAACTGTCGCATAAACGACTCCGTCGCGGACGTAATTTAGATTGCATATAGTCGGGAACATTCGTGGATCGGTGCGTCGAGATTGTCTGTATCGTCACGGATCGCCCCATTGCTCAGCCGCAAGGTAGTCGTCCTGAGCTGGATCAGTCGGCAATGTAATTGGGTAAAGACCAAGACGCGGGGCCGCTTCGACGAACAGCAGGCCAAGACCCTTTATATTGCCTTCAATCAGGATGAGCGCTTTTCTTGCCATTCGTGTTGACCTTCCCTCGCGTGCTGTTGCAGCGGGCCAAGCATAAATCAGCATCATGTTTTAGCCGTGCCTGACCTCAGGCCTGCCAACCTATCATTGTCAGCAATTTGCGGTCGCAAAGATTCGGTAAATTTATCTAAAGGAACTGCAACATTTTTGGGTATGGACGGTGTGGCACAGAGCATCTCGAAAGCGTCGTCACATTCCCGGCATTCGGCAGGCGGCCGGAAAGAGGTTATTTTTCAGGCCCAAGTGCCACAGGCGCGCTCCAGAGTCGTCAGTTGCGTCCAAGCGATGATGCCCCGGGGTGAAGCACATGGCTAATCGGATGATGAATGGACAGAAGACGCGTAACATCTCGGGCTGACTTGAAGTGCTTCATCTGTCGCCGGATCTTCAATGGCAGTGGCGAACGAGGTTGCGGTAATGGGGCAATGCCGGGATCGACATGAGTCTTTGGCTTTGACGTGCATCTGCGACAAGCTGGCGCCCAAGCTCGGAGGCACGGATGCGAATGCTGCGCCAAGCTTCCAACATCTGTAGCACGACAGGAGCAAGCTCGCTCTGATGGATAGGAAGGCACCGGACTTTACTTTCGAATGTAGTTCCCTTACCGGCGGGAACGAGCAAGCCGAACGTTTTCAAGATCCCTCGGATCTGGTTGGAAACGCGACGGTGATCCGGACCAGCCGCGTGCGTGCTGCCACGAGCGTGCGGGTCAACGTACTGTCGAAGCCTTTCACGCGAACCTCGCGAAAGAACCCTGCTTCAGCAAGACGCGCCAAACCATCGGCGTCATTCGCATCCGTCTTGTTCGCCGCGATATCGAGAGCGGCTTTGGCATGGCGCACATCGATGCAGGTGGCTGGCATCCCTCGGCGCGCAGCGTATGATAGGACCAGAGGGAAAGGGGTCCAGTCTCGAACACGACGCGCTTTGCGGCCGGCGCCCGCTTGCGGACAAGCTCGGCAATGATCCTGGGATCAGATGCGCACTTCCCGCGCCAGATCCGTTCGCCTTCACGGCGGATCGACACTGCCGTCCTTTCATCGACAGTAGAGTGAGCGCCGCGCCGCCTTTCAGCGGCCGGTTTCTTCCCGCCTCTCCCCGAACCGAGCATGCGCCTTTCGTTACGCACTCGGCTCTCCAGAAGACACGGCAAAGTCAGGCATCGCCATCCATGCGAGACGGAAGCGGTAGACGGGGGTCCAGGCGAGCACATGTGGCTCGACCATTCCCTCGCGCCAAAGCCGTCTCGTTGGCCGCCGACTACTGGGCTGGCATGAGGCCCAGATGTCACGCAACCCCCGCCTTGGGGCGTTTCCTATGCAGACACCGCGCTATCCTCATGCCGACGTACCAGTCGAGACTGGTGAACATCCGACCGGCATAAGCGCAGTGGCGGTAGTAGTTCGCCCACCCACGCAGGATGGGATTGAGCTCCTGAAGCTGGGAGGTCAGGGTGCACGGGGCAGAACTCGTTCCCGTATGTGCCTTGACCTTTCGACGCAGGTTGGCAGCCTTTGCTTTGGGAATCTCAATGCGCGGGCCATAGCCGTAGCGCTTGTCCCAATGCATGATGAAGCGGAATCGGAGGAATTCGAACCCCTCCGTCATGGCTGTGACCTTCGTCTTTTCCGGCGACAACTCAAGGCTCATGGTCTGACGCAGGTAGGCCGCCAGCGCGGTCTTCTCCGCGATGGCATCCTCCCGTGTGCCAGACACCAGCACCACAAAGTCGTCGGCGTAGCGCACCGGTAGAAACGCACAGCGACCAGCCATGCGATCCCAGTAGCGCGCTCTGCCTGCCGCGGTCGTCCCATCACATTTGCGGTCGGCATGGGCCTTGGTGCGCTGATACACCCACCGTTCATACCGCTCTTCGATCACGCTGAGCGCGATGTTGGCGAGCAGCGGTGAGAGAATCCCGCCTTGAGGGGTGCCGGCGTCTGTGCGAAGGAACTGCTCCTCCGACAGAACACCGGCTTTCAGGAATTGCCCGATCAGCCTCGTCACCCTCCGGTCAGCGACGCGCTTGCGTAGCTTTTCGAACAGATGATGATGGCTGATGTTGTCGAAGCAGCCCTTGATGTCGCCCTCTATGACCCATGGATACGGCATCCGACTCCGCCGGGTGTCCCTATCGCGTTTATGCGGGAGGCAGCCCGTCGGATATACTCCAAGGCGCCGTGCGTGCTCCGTCCGGGCCTAAACCCATAGGAGACATCCCAGAACTGCGCCTCTAAGATTGTCTCCAGAAGTGTCTTGACCGCGCCTTGGACGACGCGATCCTTGACCGTGGGAATGCCCAGGGGTCGGAATTGACCCGCTTTACCGGCCTTGGGGATGAGCTTGCGCCGCGCGGGACTTGGTCGGTATGCGCCAGAGCGCAACTCGGCCTGAAGCCCTTCGAGGAAGCGTTGCTCACCGATCCTGTTCCGGATGCGGCCCACGGTCACCCCGTCGATCCCGGCTGTGCGTCCGCCTCTGTTCGAGGCTACGCGTCGCCAGGCATGACGCAGCATGCGCAGGTCGGTTACCCAACCCCACATATCCCGCGACGCGTCTTCGGGATTTGCCTTGCTCCACTGGTAGAGTTTGCGCTGAACGCCGAGTACCCAGGCCTCGTCGGCCCGGTGATCCATGTCCACAGATCACTCCTCCGTCATGCAAGTCTACCGTTTTCCTGCTTCCCTTCGCCCTGCGCGCGGCTTTCCCGCGCTCCGACTACTACGGAAGCTCCGCCCTCGGTGTCGTCCATCTCCGGCCGTCGCGGCGAGCCCAGTTCCGTACTGGGCAGACGATCCGAGTTCCCGTGTTCCGATTTCCAACCTTAATCCGTAGGCGGCGAGCTTTACCCCGGGCGATGCGGAAGACAGGGCAATGAGTGCTTTTCCCCGTCTCGAGCGTGTTGTCCGCGCCCCGCAGTGAAGATAGACGAACCCCACCGCGTCTGATCGCTTCTTACCTCCCACGCCATCGCGCGACTTGGAGGCGTTACCGGTTGAATAAGCTTCCTGTTGGTAGGACAGCCAACGGGACGATGGTGTGATTTTTCGTGGAATGAGGACCCCGTTTAAGGGGTGATTTTCGTCCAAACGGGCCCCCTTAACGGCGGGGTTGTCAAAGTGCCTCCAGTTTCATCGGAGGCATTTGTTTTGGATGTTGGTTGTGGAGACGATTGCGAAGATACGCCGGCTGTCGCTGGTTCAGGGAAAGTCGATCAAGGCGATCTGCCGGGAGCTGAAGATCTCCCGGAAGGTGGTGCGCAAGGTTTTGCGTTCCGGGGAGACGGAGTTCCACTACGAACGCAAGCATCAACCCTATCCCCGGATGGGCGCCTGGCGCGAGGAACTGGATCGCCTGTTGTCGGCGAATGCGGTGAAGCCGCAACGGGAGCGTCTGACGCTGATCCGGGTCTACGAGGAGCTTCGCGGCCTCGGCTACGACGGCAGCTACAGTTCGGTGTGGCGGCACGCGCAGAACTGGGAGACGGATCGCGGTAGCGCTGCGGCTGAAGCCTACATTCCACTGAGCTTTGCGCCGGGTGAAGCCTACCAGTTCGACTGGAGCCACGAGATCGTCCTGCTGGGCGGCGTGACGGTCACGGTGAAGGTCGCGCATATGCGCCTTTGCCACAGCCGCATGTTCTTTGTGCGGGCCTATCCGCGCGAGACGCAGGAGATGGTGTTCGACGCGCATGACCGGGCGTTCGCCTTCTTCAAGGGAACCTGCACGCGCGGCATCTACGACAACATGAAGACGGCGGTGGACGCGGTCTTCATCGGCAGGGATCGCCGCTACAATCGACGCTTCCTGCAAATGTGCGGCCACTACCTCGTCGAGCCGGAGGCCTGCACGCGGGCGGCGGGCTGGGAGAAGGGTCAGGTCGAGAACCAGGTTGGGCTGGTGCGCGAGCGTTTCTTCACGCCGAGGCTGCGCTTCAAGACGCTGGAGGACTTGAACGGGTGGCTGACCGACAAATGCGTCGCCTATGCAAAGGCGCACCGGCATCCCGAGCAGGGCGAGCGCACGGTGTGGGAGGTATTCGAGGAAGAGCGTGCCAGCTTCATCCCCTATGCCGGGCGCTTTGACGGCTTCCGTTGCATTCCCGCGTCGGTGTCGAAGACGTGCACGGTGCGCTTCGACAACAACAAATACTCGGTGCTGTCGAGCGCTGTCGGTCGACCCGTCGAATCCATGCCTACGCCGACCGGATCATCATCCGTCAGGACGGTGCCGTCATGGGCGAGCATGCCCGTTCGTTCGGTCGTGGCGAAGTCATCTACGACCCCTGGCACTACGTGCCGGTGCTGGCTCGCAAGCCCGGCGGCCTGCGCAACGGCGCGCCGTTCCGGGAATGGGTCTTGCCCTCGGCCATGGAGAAGGTGCGCCGCAAGCTGAAGCTGGCCGATGACGGTGATCGTCAGATGGTGTCGATCCTTACCTGCGTGCTGACTGACGGAATAAGCGCGGTCGAGGCGGCCTGTCAGGAAGCGCTCGACCATGGTGTCTCATCCGCGGCGGTGATCCTCAACATCCTGGCCCGCAGCCGCGATCCGGCGCCGGGCGCGCTCCTTTCCATTCCCCAAGCGCTGAAGCTGGCCCACGAGCCGATCGCCGACTGCGCCCGCTATGACAGTCTCAGGAGGACAAACAGCCATGGAACGCGCCGAAGTACTGGAACGGATGGGAACGCTGAAGCTCTACGGGATGCGCTCGGCCTATGACGAGATCATGGGCGTCGCCATCAAGCGCCAGCACGAGCCGCCCAGGATCGTCGGCGACCTGCTGCAGGCAGAGATATCGGAGAAACAGGCCCGCTCCATCAAATACCAGCTCACCGTCGCCAAGTTGCCGCTGGCCAAGGACATCGAGGACTTGGACTTCGCCGACACGCCGGTCAACGAACCGCTGATCCGCGATCTCGCCGGCGGCGCCTTCGTCGCCGATCAGCGCAACGTCGTTCTGGTCGGCGGGACAGGCACGGGAAAGTCGCATCTGGCCATCGCCATTGCCCGGGCGCTCATCCGCAACGGCGCGCGCGGGCGATTCTTCAATGTCGTCGATCTGGTCAACAGGCTCGAGACCGAGACCCGCTCCGGCCGCCAGGGGCGCATTGCAGACCATCTCACCCGGCTCGACTTCGTCGTCTTCGACGAACTCGGCTATCTACCCTTCGCCCAGGCCGGCGGGCAGTTGCTCTTCCATCTGGTCTCGAAGCTTTACGAGCGCACCTCGATCATCATCACCACCAATCTCGCCTTCGGCGAATGGCCGAGCGTCTTCGGCGATGCAAAGATGACCACCGCGCTACTCGACCGGCTCACCCATCATTGCGAGATCGTCGAAACCGGAAACGATTCCTGGCGCTTCAAGAACCGCTCTCAAAGCTGAAGTCGACGAGCCAACCAGCCGCACCCGATCAGGCTGCGCAACCCCGACCAGCTTCGCCTGATCGGGCGCTCACCGGCGTACCATTCAACACCCCACAACCGGGGTCCCTTTTGCGCGAAAAACCAGGGTCCCGATTCAGTGGTCATTGACACGATGGAGGCGCCGAGCCCGTGGCAGATCCGGCTGCGCGCGTTGGGAGTGAAAACCAACAATTCAGGTTACGTCGGCGGGGTTCCCTTCCAACCTCTCCTATTCAGACACTGTGACGCGGGAATTCGACATCTCCTATTTCTACCGAAAACGTCGCCGCCGAACTCATACTCGCCACCACCTACACCAACATCGATGGCGCCGGAGCGATCGGGACGCTACGGAACGTCGGCAGGGTATGGGTACTGCCGCCCACGCTCACGCTGCAGTAACATATTACACACTTCGGGGGCTTTCCGACCCTATGCGGTACCGGCCTGAACTATACTGTCTTCTACAATCAGAGTGTCGGAAGCGCCGATGCTCTCCATGTCAAGAACACGTTTGGCGTGCGACTGACCGGCTTCCGCCGGAGTTAAAGGCGTCAACAGCTTTCGTAACGGGTAACCCGATGGGTGTAGACGGCCTCCGCTCCCGGCATGGAGGTGCCATAGTGGCTGTCACAAGTCACAAGAGGGAGAGGCGTCCATAGATAAGTTACCGCAGTTGGTCTGGATATTGCGAGCAGGTTTTTCAGGTTCACGGCATCGAAGCTGGCGGCGAGGTCCTCGTTCGTCCGGTCCATTTCGTTTCATTTCTATCTCGATGTTGCACCGCCGGATGAGGGTATTACGACTCTGAGTGAGGTGACGAGCTGGCTGCGTCTCCGCTGATTCATAAATATAAAGTCACATGGGTTTCCGCTGCATCTGGATTTATTCTGCACTTGAAAAATAGGATTTACTGAGATGGTGAAATGTTTGATCAGCGTTGAATTAAAGTTCTTATAATGTGGTAACAGATAAATCACCGTGGCAACTATAGGATAGTACGCAGTCAATGTGTTCAGTACTCAGCGGAGGTCAACAGCAATGGCAAAACGAGCTCTTATTTTGATTGAGGGTAATTGGGGTATCGGTTCCCTATATATCCAATCGGCCAAGCGTCTTGGTCTCTATCCCATCACCCTGTCGGCTGATCCAGATCAGTACGAGTATCTTGCGGCGGAAAGCACTGAGGCAATACGTGTCGATACAGATAACCTCGATGCGCTGATCCGCGAATGTTCCCGGCTACGTGCGATCTATGACATCGCGGGCATCACCGGCTTTTCGCGCGCAGACGAATCGGCCTATGCGACGGTCGGGAAGCTCTGCCGGTACTTCGATCTGCCGGGACCGAATCCAGCATCCATTGAACGATGTTGCGACAAGTTCGCTCAACGTCAGCTCCTCGCGGAGGCCGGCGTTCCAGTGCCTGCTTATCTGTTGGCAGCGAATTCTACAGAGGTTGAAAGCGCTGCCGCGCAGATCGGCCTGCCTGTGATCCTCAAACCAGTCGTAGGCAGCGGCAGCAGCGGTGTCCGATTGTGCCGCAACATCGACGAGTTGGCCGAACATACGACCTATCTGTTGGGTGGGACGCACACATGGCAGTCTTCGCCGAAGATACTGGTCGAAGAATTCGCACAAGGCCCTCAATATACGGCTGAGATAATGGGAAGCGAGGTTATTGGAATTGCCGCCGCTGACTTCAACCGCCCACCGCATTTCGTGTTTCGTGGGTTGACCTTTCCAGCCCCGTTAACCGACGACGAGTATCGGCGTATCGCCGAAGTTGCGCTGAGTTGCTTGCGACCTCTCGACCTTGGCTGGGGACCAACCTGCATTGAAGTTCGGTGGACGAAGCCTGGTCCGGTCGTCATTGAAGTCAATCCTCGTCTTCCCGGCGCGCCCGATCCTCAACTGGTGCAGCTGGCTTATGGAGTCGATCTCATCACCGAGCACGTCAAGCTTGTCGTCGGCGACGAGTGTGATTTGCGCAGAAAGCATTCGCACGTTGCGGCTGCACGGAAATTAAATCCTGATCGCGATGGTACCCTCGCTCGGATCACAGGCGACCGCCAGGCGGCTGCTGTATCAGGTGTTGCCGAGGTCAAATTCTATCGCAAGCTCAGGACGCCAATCATCAGGCGAGGCGATTTCCGAGACTCCATCGGATATGTCACCGCCGTTTCTCCCACGCTTGCTGAGACCGAGGCGATCCTTCAGCGTGCCGTCGACTTAATCGACTGGTCGATCGCTCCATTTTCGACCCTTAGTGAACAGGAATAATTCCCACTGTCCCCGCAGCCACGAAAGTGGCGCTAGGGTCAGGACCCATTAGTTTGTTGAGTTGATCTCTGTTGGGTGATTCAAGGTGGCAGAAGGTGCCGTCTTGAGTGATTTGCTGATGTTGACGCCGGAGCAGATGCGCCGGATCGAGCCCTATTTTCCTTTGTCGCATGGTGTGCCGCGTGTAGATGACCGCCGGGGGTGCTGAGCGGCATCCTGTTCGTGATCCGCAATGGTCTTCGCTGGCGAGATGTCCCTTCCGACTACGGCCCGCACAAGACCATCTACAACCGCTTCATCCGCTGGAGTCGGCTGGGTGTGTTCAACCGCATCCTGGCGGAACTGGCCGCGCAGGGCGGCGAAACGGACAATCTGATGATCGATGCCACCCATCTCAAAGCGCATCGCACTGCCGCCAGCCTCCTTAAAAAGGGGCTCTATCCCGATGTATCGGATGCAGCCGAGGCGGACTGACCACCAAACTGCAAGTGGTCTGTGACGGCAAGGGACGTCCGCGGCTGCTGCATCTGAGCGAAAGGCAGGCCAATGATCACAAGACTGCTGCGGCAGTGATCGAGGATTTGCCCGCCGCCAACGCCCAATCGCCCGACAAGGCGCCGCTGGTGCTGTGCGTCGAAAGATCGAGGCGCTGGCCGCATCGTGAATTTCCTTTTCCGTAAGCAGCCACGCATGGTGGCCGGAATACCGCTTGTCGCATTCGCGACAACGCAGCTTCGCTGGCGCGAACACGAGCTGTTGCTTCGGTAAATCAACGGCTTAACGCTCGTTTTTCGCCTTCGGCACGCTGCTTGCTAGAACATGGTGTCAGCGAGCTGAATGGCCTCATGGGCGCAGATACATGGCTTTGGTCTGGCGAAGGAACCGCGAACTTGGAGAATTCCACCCATGGGTGAATCGGCTTTGATGATCGATAATGTCGTTCCGCGTAACGCTGTTCTAAAACTCGCGGCGCGCATTGGCGCTGAAATCAGGAATATCAAACTGTCGGGTGATTTGGCGGACCAGACCATCGCCGCGATCAAAGGCCTGATACTTGACCACAAGGTCATCTTCTTCCGTGACCAAGGTCATCTCGACGACGCCGAACACGAGCGCTTTGCTCTTCGTTTCGGGAAGCCTATGCTGTCTCCGACTTTGGATCCTGCGAAAGGGACGATGTCGATCCTCGACATTGATAGCGCGCGCGGGGGGTTCCGGACTGATGCTTGGCACATCGATTTCGCCTACCTGGATGCCTATCCTAAGATTCTGGTGCTGCGAGGCGCTGTGATTCCACCGGTCGGCGGCGACACGGTGTGGTCAAACACCGCGGCCGCATATCTCGACTTGCCAGGACCGCTGCAACGGCTTGCCGATGACCTCTGGGCCGTTCACAGCAACGCGTATGACTTCGCCGTATTCGCGCGCCCTACCGAAGCCGAAAAAGAGGTTCACAATGAGGGGCTTGCTAAAGCGCTTTTCGAGACCGAGCATCCCGTTGTACGTGTCCACCCCGAAACCGGCGAGCGAACGCTGGTGCTTGGTCTTTACGTGAAAGGGTTTGTTGACATGCCGAAATATGACGGCCAGAAACTATTCGATTTATTCGGGTCTCATATCACCGCGCCGGAAAACACTGTGCGCTGGAACTGGAAGCAGGGCGATGTCGCTATCTGGGACAACCGCGCCACGATGCATTATGCGGCTAGGGATTATGGCGACAAACCTCGCGTCACCCGCCGCGTGGCCATCGATGGCGAGGTACCCGTCAGCGTTCAGGGCCAGCGCAGTGTAGTGCGTATCAAGATCATCAAGTAGCCCCCGCGACATATCGTCTAGCGCGTTCGCAAATTTGGCCGAGATCGAGCTGGTCTAGACTCAGCCGCGCGTCAGTAGCGCCCGGCGGCCATTATGGCCGAGTTCTTCAGGTTCTGGGAACGGATCTGCCGCGCATCTGGGAAAGATAAGAAGTGACCAACGCGATCCGGTACGTCGCGCCGCGTCCAAGTTCTCGGGCGGTCTCACGCGTGTCAAACCGAACCCCAGGTGTTGAACGAGTCGTCAGACCCCAAACAATGACCTGCGGTCGCGGCGGGACACCGGCACCATCGCCGTGCGCTTGATACGACAAAGTGAACGACGTCCATGCTTTCGCCTGGCTAAGTCGCTCGATCTTGTCCCAAGAGATGATCGATCGTGGAATCGTAAGTCCGCCTCTACCGATGATGCAGCTCGCCGTACACTGCGTTCTCATCGCCCACGACCTTAGCCACTACCATTTCGTTACGCGTCAGCAACTGCCTCGTAAAGCAGCGTTCGCATCATGCCGTCGCCAGAGCAGGCTGTCAGCTTTCGCCCGACTGTCGAGCACCGGCGCCAGACCGAGCCCGGCCCGACTGGCTTGGATCGCTAGCGCCGAGCGCGCTGCTCAGGGACCTCAATACGCCGCAGGGAGGCGTCGAAAAAATTCGAGCACACCCGCCTTGCTCCGCCGGCCGAACCGTTGCCAGACGCTATTCCAATTGCCGAAACTCTCCGGCAGCATCGCCACGTGATGTGTGGACCGAGAAATAGTGCAGAGGCCCGGAAGATCTTCCTCCAGTGCCCAATCCGCCATCTTGGTAGATATTGCCGACCTCCAGAATCAGTGATAATCCATGAATCTGACAGGATTCCTTGGCGGATTCCTCAAACCTATACCAGAGTCTTCGTCCACACGGCCTAATACCGACCAGCGTCCCCGATGTGAGATTCAAAAAAACTTTGGCAGCCAACCGTTGTTGGCACCGGAATATCATCATTCGAGCGTTATTATCGTTCGACAGGACCAGTGGCTTTGAATATCATCCAGAGCGCTTATCGGAACATTCTACACTTCAATAATTCCAAGGCCCATCGCCTTTATAGCGGCGGCCGTTCTGCTGGGCGCATTGAACTTCCGCATCACGTTTTTTAGATGGAAATTCACGGTATTTACCGATATTCCCACAATGATTCCTGTTTCCCAGGACGACTTACCTCTCGCTGTCCACAGAATGCACTCCTTTTCTCTAGCAGAGAGGCTATGAACTTGCTTCAATGCGCTCGAACTAGTGAATTTCGTAACCCTGAGATGGAAATGTAACGCGGCAAGCTGCAAGTAAGTGATTGTGGGATTACGGAATTCGCGTTCCCAAGGTTGAGCAAAGCTCATGATCGTAAAGCTGCCAGCGGGGCCGTGCAATGGAACAGTAATGCCTGACCTTAAGCCGAACGTCGCTGCTTCGTCTAAAACGCGCCGTTCATTTTCAGTCGTGCTTGCATCCCTGTACACCTCGCTCCATCGAAAGGCGCCTAGCCCCCGTCGACTTTTCTTGATGATTGGGTCTATTCTGTCATAACCCATTTTGAGGTAGCGCTCCTTCCATTCATCAGGGTAATTCAACATGGCCCCCGAATCCGGTTGGGCCGGCTTCAAAACCTTTTCGTCGGGTACAAGAGTACCGTAGGCGATCCACGGGCAATCAAAACTTAATGCAAAAGCAGACAACAGGTCGAACAACTGTCCGGATTGAGTAATACCATCAGTCTGGTCGAGAAATCTACCTAACTCGACCGCAATCCGAGGGAGTTCCATCGTGTCTCCTTCCTTGCGTTGTCAGCGGTGCACAAAGCAGACGGCTGCAAGAGCTTGTGGCTCTATGCCCCGTCGGCAGGCCCGCATGAAAAATGCGCTGTCAATGCGGATCTGAGGCAGACCCGAATTCCATTGCGTCGGAGATTTACCGACAACTGAGGAGGGACCTTCAAAAGTCGTGCCAGCTTGGCAGCAAAAGATATTCTTCAGGTTTTCAATCGACTGGATGGGGGTAATCAGGAAGCAGGCCGAACAACACTGTGTCGGAGACTGAACATACGGCGGATTCAATCCGTCGTCGCAACATCGATTGTGTCCACTCACGATAGCAACTCGTCAACCGCCTCTGCCGGCGTTTCCCAGCGACGGGTCTTTCTCGGTCTGTCATTGAGGGCCGCGGCGACGGCGACGATCCTCGTCGGCGCTGGATGCTCAAGCGGTGTCTTTCGGGAAGTACCCCGTTGGTGTTCTCGTTGGTGCCACGCTGTCAGGGGCTTTGCGGATCGCAGAAGTAGACTTGGACACCCCCGTCGAGACCATCGTGCTGAGCCATCTCGGCTCCCTGATTCCAGGTCAGCGAACGGCGTAGTTCTTCGGGCGAGGTGATGGTGGTGCGCGTTCTCGCATCGCGCACGGCTTCGGCCACCTGTCCCGCGAGAGCAGGGCCATTCTTCATGCGCGGAACTTCGCCATGCCCCGCTAGAGCACGTCCGGGGTTCGATGAATCGATTGTGATGTGACGCGAATCGGTTTGACTGATTCAACGTCCACTTTATGGAGGTTGACGATGGCGAGAGCACTTGG
>NZ_JAMYUV010000085.1:0-12408 GCF_040323405.1 Mesorhizobium sp. M0048
GATCGAGAAGCTTCTTGGCCTTGCCCTCCATCTCCAGGCGAACATCCTGATGCGGCTTGTCGCGCGCCACCCGTGTAATGCCCTGCACGAAGTCGAAAATCGATTATGCCAAGCTCCGGATTATGCGGAGCAGTGGCGGCAAGCGCCGCGCGGGTAAGGCGTAGCTACATCGATTGCTTGGCATAATTATCGGTCCTCTCGTTAGCCAACTGAGAGGACAGAATGACTTTCTCGAACCGCAAATTGCCGGAACGACCGACCGCGACGGTCGCCCATCCGGATATCAAGGACGCACTGACACAGTTTCTGGAGCCGGTGCGCGGCACGTCAGTGTTCGTATCCTATGGAGCTGCCGTGAGGCATTTTGTGCACTGGTTGCGGGTGCGGCGCATCTCCTTGTGTGATGTCGATGTCTCGACCGTAGATCGCTTCGCCAGACACCAGTGCTCATGCCCTCGCTATCGCCCGGAACCGCTGCGCAACAAGGAGTACATCGGTCGCGTTCGGCGCTTCGTCCGTTTCCTTGAGGATCGGGGCTACGTCCCGGTTCCACAGGAGATTGAAGGACTCGCTGCTCATCTGTCGTCCTATAAGGAACGCCTTTCGTCGCTCGGCTACCATCCATGTGCCCGCCGCGTTCTGTATTCGGGCGCCGAGCATTTTGCCGCCTGGCTCCGTGTGTCGCGCCTTGCGTGGGAAGACATCAACGAAGACGCGGTCGCTCGGTTCGTCAGTCACGATTGCCGTTGCGGGCTGTGGCGCAAGACGGGCAAACTGGCAGCGACGGGGAGGCAGAAGCGGCGGCGCGGGGCGCAACGTTTCCTGTCGTATTTGAAGGCCGAAGCCGCTCTACCACCTAATATCCTGAGCGCGTCCGCGCCCGAGTTCGGCATCGTAAAATCATATCGCTTTTGGCTTAAACAACACTGCGGCGCGGCTGACACAACAGTGGATCGCTATCTCGGCGAGATGTCGAGGTGGCTGCCGATTCTCGGCGAGGAGCCGTCTGCCTACACCCCCCGCGCCATTCGCGATATTGTTCTCCAACAATCCGCCGATCGGAAGCCCGCATCCATTCGAACGACAGCGACGGTCCTGCGGAGCTTCCTGCGTTTTCTCTCAGCTTCGAACCAATGCAGTCCAGCACTCATGCAGGCGGTCCCGGTCACCCGCATCCCAAGACTTTCCGGTTTGCCGCGCTACGCCCCAGCGGAGACGATCGAGAAGATCATAAATGCATGCTCGACCGGCTCGCCGGTCGAGCTTCGTGATCGAGCGATAATTACATTGCTGGCCCGCCTTGGACTGCGGGCCGGTGACATCCGGGCGATGCGGCTTGGTGATATCGACTGGCCGAACGGTTTGCTGACGGTCCACGGCAAGGGACGCCGATCTGTCACCCTACCATTGCCGCAAGATGCCGGCGACGCCATCCTCGACTACCTCGACCGTGGCAGGTCGCTCGCGACGAACGACTATGTATTCCTCTGCGCATCGGCGCCGTATTCTGGTTTGGTGTCCTCGTCTGCAATTGCGGGCATCGTATCGCGTGTCCTGGATCGAGCGGGGATAACGAGCGTTCCGACGGGCGCACATATGTTTCGGCATTCCCTGGCGACGGCCCTGCTGCGGCGTGGCGGCAGTCTGGAAACGGTCGGCACGGTGCTGCGGCACAAGTCGCCTGAGACGACGGCGATTTATGCGAAGGTCGATGTCGATATGCTGATGCGCGTCGCTCAGCCATGCCGGAGGCACGGTCATGCTGACGCAAGATATCGACCGCTACGTCGCCATCCATCGCAGGTTCGGTCTCAACTACAAGGAAGTCGCCCGGACGCTTTACCTTTTCGCCCGGTATACCGAAGGCTTCGGTGACGAGCATTTGCGCGTCAGCCGCGTTCGGGATTGGTGTTCGCGTGCATCATCGCCGGTTCGGGCTCGATCTGCCTATGATGCGGTTCGCCGGTTCTGTGTCTTCATGAACGCGGAGGACGATCGGCATGAAGTGCCTCCCGCAGGTGCTTTCGGGCGCGGCAAACAGCCGAGACCGACGCCGCACATCTTCGATCCTTCCCAGATCGCTGCGATCCTCGAAGCGGCGCGGCAGCTCCCGCCGACGGGCGCAATCGTTTCCCAGACCTACGTTTGCCTTTTCGGACTGCTCGCCGCTACGGGTATGCGCGTTTCCGAAGCCCTTGCACTTCAGCTTGACGACATCACAGCGGATGGTCTCATCGTCCGCCGTGGCAAGGGCGGCAAAAGCCGACTGCTCCCGATCCAACCTTCAACACGGCAAGCATTGGCGAACTATATCGTGGCTCGCCAGGATACCCTGTGCAAAACGAACGACCTCTTCATCAGCCGACGAGGACGTGCGCCCACCAAGCTAAGGGCACATGTCGTCTTCGTCGAGATCGTGCGTAAGCTGGGCCTTCGTCCTCATACCGTTGGCACACCAGGTCCTCGGTTACACGATCTCCGGCACACGTTTGCGGTAAGGTCGCTGGAGCGCTGTCCGCATGATCGAACGGCCGTGGCCAACCATATCGCGGCCTTGAGCACGTATCTGGGGCATGCCAGCGTTGCCCACACCTATTGGTATCTCGAAGCGACGCCAGTCCTGATGCGCGCCATCTCGATGGCAAGCGAGACCGCATTTACGGAGGCTGCGCAATGACCGCCTTGGCTCCATACCTGACAAGCTATTTGCGCGATCATTTACCCCGTGAGCGCAACGCCAGCCCGCATACGGTCTCAACATATGCCCACGCCTTTGCTCTGCTGGTTCGGTTCGCCGCCGACCGGCTCAAACGCAGACCGAGCGATCTGACCGTTGAAGATCTGGACACAGGGCTGATCCTGGCCTTTCTCGACCACGTCGAGGCCGTGCGGGGCAACGCCGCCCGATCACGCAATGCCAGATTTGCGGCGATCCGGTCGTTCTTCCGATATCTGGAGTACACGGCGCCCGCGTGTCTTGACCAGGCGCTGCGGATCAGAAGCCTGCCGACCAAACGTGTTGACAAAACCTTGATCGATTATCTCACGCAGGAAGAGATGCAAGCCCTTCTTGATGCACCGAACCCACGAACCCCAGGCGGCACAAGGGATCGAGCTATGCTCCATCTTACCTACGCGGCCGGGCTGCGGGTCTCGGAGCTTCTATCCCTGCGTCTCACGGATTTCGCGGAGCGATCGGTCGCTACAGTCCAAATCGTCGGCAAGAGACGCCGGGAACGTGTCTTGCCGTTATGGCGGGAGACCCAATCGGTGCTGCGAGCTTGGCTGGCCATCAGGCCCGATGTTCCAGCCCCGGAGGTGTTTCTAAACCGCGACGGGGAACCGATGACCCGCGATGGGTTCGCCCATCGATTGGCCCTCCATGTGACGACGGCCGCAGCGAAGCGGCCGTCGATCCTCGGCAAGCACGTCACGCCCCATGTGTTGCGGCATAGCTGCGCCATGCACACGCTGGCGGCCACTGGCGATATCCGTAAAGTCTCGCTCTGGCTGGGTCACGCCAGCCTGGAGAGCACGGAGGCATACCTACATGCCGATCCTGCTGAAAAGCTTGCCATACTCGCCGCGCATGGCTCCCCAACGGTGCAGAAGGGCAGCTTCAGGAAGCCATCCGACAAGCTTCTGGCAATGCTAGCCCAAGCTCGCGCATCTGTGCCGTAGTCGCAATTTCTGCGGCCGATTTAGCCCCAAAAATTATGCCGAGTCTTCCACATGGAAGAAGCCGATTTACCAAAGGATTGTACCTCGGTGCTCGGCATAATTTAGCGGTCGGCATAATCGATTTTATGTCGATATCGACATAAAATCGAGGCGGGCGGGTGCCCTTCCTCCGAAAGCACGGCATCGATGATCTTCGTCGTCTCCGCCTTGGAGAAGCCGCGCTTGCGCAGGAAGCTCTGGCGATCTTCGTCGTCCCGAGCGACGACACGCTCCCGCGAAGCCTTGATGCCGTTGACGAACGGCATGGGCGAAGACTCCGCGAACTGGATCAGCGCTGGCTCGGCTTTCAGGGCAAAACGCGAGGCGGCATATTAGGAATGCCGGATAATGATTTCCTGGAAATCTTCGACGCCGTCGGCGATGCCGAGGGTGCGGGCTCCGACTTCGGAACTCAGCGGAGACGCATTCCACGCAGCCAATTCCGCCACCAAAAGGGCGGTGTCCCCGTTTACCGACGCGCATCTAAGTTCTCCGTTGTTCCCCAACACGATTATTGCTGTGCCTGTTACCTCAATCGACCGTTCTGCGATCGTGTGGCTGACGCTGCGGAAAAAACCGCAGAGTCGGTTCTGTTCGATGTTCGCGTCGACGGCGATAGCTGCGTTCAGCGGATGGCTGCGATTGGATATGGCGTTTAAATCCTAGCGGGATTCAATAATCCCCGTGGGACGGCACGTCCTGTGTCCTGCAGCGCGTTGGTGAGCGCATGGCCCATATAGCGGATTGATGATGGTGAAGGCCTCGGGCTCTCCTCGGCTCCGGCACCGGCACGGAATGCGTCGGCCGGCACCGCAAAGGGCGTTCGGCCGGCCGGAGGGAGGTCGAGGCAGCAAGCATTCCCAGTGGGGAAGTCAGGCTGTTTGGCTGTCGCATCCAGGAAAGGTCGCGCCACAGAAACTTGATTGCCAAATTTTGTTTTCTCGACGCTTCACGAATTAGCATTGGATGCTTCGCTGTTGGGCGTGAAGGAAGATAGGCTGGGGATGGCGCGGCCCGAGCGAACCCACAAAGCCTTCACACGATGCAGATAAGGCACGGGACCTCGTCGAAAGTGTCGACAGGCTGGCTGGCGTTGCTCATGACTGAGCGGAAATAGAGCACGGCAAGACGGTGGAGACCATCGCGCTCGACAACAAGAACAATTCTCCAGAGGCGATCATCATTGTCGATCCGGCGGTCGGGAGGCCTGGTCGGCTTAGCGGGGCTACGACGATGCGACATCCAACAGATATGCGGCATGACTCGGTCAAGGTCGGTGCTGGAATTGCCGCCCGAAAATGGAGTCTTGGCCCAGGAATCGAGCCGCCATCGCGGACGTTGCACCGAAGCAGAGCCGGCACTGTCTCAAGTCCGGATGGCGAAGTGCGCAGCCGATGAAAGCTGCGGCAGTTGGGGACGCGTACAAGCCGTATATGATGACGACATTCGGGGCGCCACGGAGGCGTTCCGCGTTCCTATCGCTCGAACCATGGCCATCGACGAATACGACAGGCCATCAGGTCCGCCGCGCCTTAGCGATAGATGAGTCGCAGCTTCGCCGTGCATAGCGTGATCGCGGAAGTTTGCATTTACGCGCTCCCGTCCGTTTCATTCTCCTCATCGATTTCGCGCACGGGCAGATAGGCGTTCGTTTCCAACCATTCCCGCAGCACGATCTGAATGAGGTCCGCCCGGCCGATTTCCATTTCGGCAGCAATGGCGTTGAGAGCGTCCTCGGTGGCCGGTTCCAGCGGCACGCCGGCGACGTTTCTGAGCATCAATGCCGCGCGCCGCAAGAACAGCGAAAATAGCGCTTACAGATGATCTGCAGATCCGCGCGCGAAACGTGTGTCGCTTGGCAGTTAATTAGTAAGCGCGAATTTCCCCGCACCTTTTACTGTTGAGTGCTCTGATGCATGAGGCGTCACCAAAATAGGTGGACACCTGGTGTGCGGTCGCCGTCAATGCCGATCACATCAAAGGAAACGGCCCGCCCATTGCCGCATGGAAGCGTGACATGCTGCTCGACCTCCTACATGTTAATGCATCACGCAATATAGTAGCCAATCACCCACCCGGCCAGTTTGCTGCCTTTGCCCGGCTCTAACTACCCCCTGAGGAATGTCTCTCGACAGTCCTCAGGGAACTCGACGCGAATGTCTGCAATATCCGCTAAGCGGGCAGAATTTCTGCGACAGCATTTGCTGAAACCCTACTTCACAACAGTGTGGCGCTTCCGGCCGAGCGAAAGCCGGATCGGGAGGTCTTGGGACGATATCATTGTATCCACCTCGACGACGTTGCCGTTGATCCGCACACCTCGTCCCGAGATCGCCCTTCGCGCTTCCCCTTTGGAGGAGGTCAATCCGGCGCGTACCAGCAAATCCACAAGGGCTACTCCGGCCAACCCCTCGGCGTCATTTAGATGAAGCGTCGGTAGCCCCTCTGCGGCTTCGCCCTGCCCAAATGCTTGGCTAGCCGTGGCCTCCGCCTGTTTGGCGGCGTTAGTTCCATGTGCCAGGGCCGTAGCTTCGTTGGCCAGACGTTCTTTGACGGCGTTTAGCTCGGTTCCTTCAGCCTGTCCAAATCGCTCGATCTCGTCCATCGGCAGATCGGTGAAAAGCTTCAGGAACCGAACGACATCAGCGTCTTCCGTGTTACGCCAGAATTGCCAGTAATCGTATGGCGAAAGGCGATCTTCGTTGAGCCACACAGCTCCGGCAGCCGTCTTACCCATCTTGACACCTGAAGAAGTCGTCAGAAGCGGCGTAGTCACTCCGAAGACTTCCTTTCCATCTGTCCGCCGTATCAAGTCGATGCCATTGATGATGTTCCCCCACTGGTCGGCTCCACCCATCTGCAAACGGCAACCGGTCCGGCGGGATAGCTCAAGGAAGTCGAACGCTTGGAGAATCATGTAGTTGAATTCTAAGAAGCTCAGATTCTCCTGCTTTTCCAGCCGCGACTTCACACTGTCGAAAGAGAGCATCCGATTGACGGAGAAATGCCTGCCGACGTCTCTCAGCATGTCGATCCAACGAATGCTGTCCAGCCAGTCGGCATTGTTCACCATCACGGCATCCGTCGGACCGTCTCCGAAGACAAGGAGACGGTCAAAGACCTTTCTGATCCCTTCAATGTTGGCGGCGATCCGCTCGTCCGTCAGCATCGGCCGCGCCTCCGAACGGAAGCTGGGATCGCCGATGCGGGTAGTCCCACCCCCAATGAGAACGATGGGTTTATGGCCAGTCTGCTGAAGATGACGAAGCGCCATGATCAGAAGAAGATGGCCGACATGAAGACTGTCGGCCGTCGCATCAAAACCAGCGTAAGCGGGTACGACGCCTGCTTCAAAGGCGGCATCGACACCCGGCAGGTCGGTCCCTTGATTTACATAGCCGCGCTCAATGAGCGTCTTCAAAGCCGCCGAATATGGTTTGGAATGACCGGTTGATAAATCGGGAAGTGCCATAGGGAATCCTCCTGGTATTGCCGCCAGGGGGTCCTCTCAATGAACAAAGCCGCCTGACGGCGGCTTGTTTCAAGGCATGATCGAAACGCGCCGCTCCTTATGGAAGCGTCGCATAATAGATTGCAGCGATGAGCGCGGACTTGATCATGTGCCGATGCATAAAGGACTTTATCCGCACCTGCAAGCAATCTGAAATGGCCACTTCGGGGAGCTGCCGAGCCTCTGTCGCGACGATTTGCAAACTGACTTTTGCACCTCGCAGAACTCAACTTTTGCGACAACATTTCCTGCTTCCCGCTTTCCTTCTGATGTCGAGCCCAGCGCGCTTCACCTGCGCTTCGCTGCAGCAGCCGGTCAGCTTTGCCGTCCTGCCGATACTGTTGCCGCCAGACCGGAAGACAATAATGCGTTCGTGTGTCACCAGTCAGCTTGGTCCGGCATATTTCCCGGTTCCGTCGCAAACTCCAGCTGAGGTCGGGCAGGTTGAGCGTCACGCGCCATCGTTTCCTGCCGCAGATCATCGCCCATGCGGTCTGGCTCTCCTTCAGGTTCCCCTTGAGCCTGTGTTTGGTCGAGGAAATGGCGCTGGAGGGGGATCGTGGTTTCGTATGAGACAATCCGCCGGTGGGGCAACAAATGCGGTCCGCATACGGAGCCATTACGTGACGGCACTTGATATTGCAGTGCAGCAAGCGTAGAGCACCGCGCGCTTATCGGAGTGTCGTCCATGGCCCTTACCAATGCTGGTAACGAGGCAGAACCCGTCGAACAATCGAGCCATTCTGAGGTCGAGCAGCACAGCACCAAGGTGCTGATGCTGGGCGCACTCGGCGTGGTTTACGGCGATATCGGCACCAGCCCGATCTATGCTTTCCGCGAGGCATTGGTGGCATCGTCGGGGGGCGAAGTCGCCAACCGTGGCGACATCCTCGGCGTGTTGTCGCTGATCATCTGGTCACTGACGATCATCGTCACCATCAAATATATCATGTTCGTGCTCAGGGCCGACAATCGCGGCGAGGGCGGTGTGCTGTCGCTGATGGCGCTGGCGCGCAACAGTTTCCCGACCCGCTCGGCGGTGATCCTCGGCATCGGCATCGTCGGTGCCTCGCTTTTTTTTGGTGACGCAGTCATCACGCCGGCGATCTCGGTGCTGTCGGCGGTCGAAGGCATGAACGTCGTCACGCCGACCTTCCAGCCCTATGTGGTGCCGCTGACGCTGGTCATCCTGGCGATTCTGTTTTCGGCACAGCGGTTTGGAACCGGCGGCGTCGCCCTGATCTTCGGCCCGATCACGGCAGTCTGGTTCCTGGCCATCGGCCTTTCCGGTCTCAACCACATCATCGCCGATCCGGAAATCCTGCTGGCAGTCAGCCCGCATTATATCGTCGCGTTCCTGATCAATTCACCAGACGTCGCCTTCGTGACGATCGGCGCCATCTTCCTCGCCGTCACCGGCGCCGAGGCGCTCTATGCCGATCTCGGCCACTTCGGCCGTAAGCCCATCGTGCTCGCCTGGCTGGCCATCGTGTTCCCTTGCCTGCTGCTGAACTATGCCGGGCAGGGCGCATTCGTGCTGGCGAAAAACGGCGTGGTCGGTCATCCCTTCTTCGAGATGAACGAAGGCTGGACGCTTATTCCGATGGTCGTTCTCGCCACCGCTGCGACCGTCATCGCCAGCCAGGCGGTGATCTCCGGCGCTTTCTCGCTGACCAGGCAAGCGGTGCAGCTCAACATGCTGCCGCGCCTGGAAATCCTACATACGTCGGAAAGACAGTCCGGCCAGATCTACATGCCGCGCGTCAACATGCTGCTGGCGTTGGTGGTGATGCTGCTGGTGGTCGGCTTTGGCGAATCCAGCAAGCTTGCCTCAGCCTACGGCATTTCGGTGACCGGCAACATGCTGGTGACGACGGTGCTGCTGTACGTGATCATGAGCCGCATCTGGAAATGGCAGCTCTGGCTGGCCATCTCCCTGACAGTGGTATTCGCGTTCATCGACATTGGCTTCTTTGCCTCGAACATCGTCAAAGTGTTCGAAGGTGGCTGGGCTTCGCTGGCGGTAGCCTTCACCATCGTGCTGGCGATGTGGACATGGATACGCGGCACCCGCTATTTGTTCGACAAGACGCGCCGGAACGAGATCCCGCTGGATTTCCTTGCCGGCAATCTGCTGAAGAAGAAGCCGCATCTGGTGTCGGGCACCGCGGTGTTCCTGACCAGCGATCCGCTGAGCGCGCCGACCGCGCTGATGCACAGCCTCAAGCACTACAAGGTGCTGCACGAGCAGAACGTCATCCTTTCGGTGGTGACGGCGCCGCAGCCTGTCGTGCCCGACAGCGAGCGCGTCAAGATGGAGACCGTCAACGAGCTGTTCATGCGGGTGACGCTGACCTTCGGCTATATGGAGCAGCCCAACATCCCGCGTGCGCTGGCGATCTGCCGCAAACAGGGCTGGAAGTTCGACATCATGACGACGTCCTTCTTCCTGTCGCGGCGCTCACTCAAGGCGTCGCCCAATTCCGGCATGCCGGTCTGGCAGGACAAGCTGTTCATCGGGCTGGCGCGCACGGCGGCCGATGCGACCGAGTATTTCCAGATCCCGACCGGACGCGTCGTCGAGATCGGAACGCAAGTGACGATTTAAGGCATGCCGCGGTTGAGAAGAATCGGTGCTGTCACATTGATTGAGCGGTAAGGAAATTGAGGTAGCAGCGTGCCCGGCACTGTAAAGTTTCAGCGGCTTGATGCAGCGATAGCTGGCCGGGACGGCTGTCACGCTGCGGCGACACACGCGCCAACGGCCAGTCGGGTGTCGCGAATTGAGGCGCGCTGAAGCCGTCCGGCTCAGCCGATCATGGCGCTTCGGTTGCCGGGTTCGAGGTCGTGGCCTCTGCCGCTGCGCGATTCTAGCATTTGCGCCTTGGAGAGCTCTGCTTCAGCCTCGGCGAGGCATGGCTCGGCTGTGGTTCTCTGCCGCAGAAGGTCCGATTGCGAATTCTTGAGGTTGTCACGACGTAGGCGGGCGGCCTTGGCGAACGTCGGATAAGCGAAATGATTGATATCGGAGATGCCGGCCTTCGTTTCCTCGGCGTTTATCTGGAAGTCCAGTTCTCGCGCCATGCGTTCGAAATCGGCAATCATCATGTCTAGCTGCTGCAACTGTCGCCGCTTCTCATTCACCTGAAATTGCTTCAGTCGGACCAGATTACCTCGTGGCTTCATGACTCGGTACTCCGGTACACATTTCGTCCAATCAAACCGCTCTCTCCCAGCCCCTTAACGTTAGGCCTACAGCGACTCTCACGGTTTCTGCTGCGAGAGGAAACATATTTTCGAAATCCTTGGCCGATGGCCATGAGTTCAATGGCATCGACAAGCATGCGAGCGAGGGACTTAAGGGGCGGTAAAAAAAGGCGGAATAGGGCGATTTCACATTGTCTGCATATGAACGCGTTGAGACCTGCGGCGGGCTTGTCACACAAACCAATCGCCAAGATTTGCGACATAGACGCCGGGGGGCATGAATACGCCCGCCGTCAGCTACACGCCCCCCGATTTCCGCCGCCTATTATCGCCCACGCGGTCTGGCTTTATTTCCGGGTTCCGCTGAGCCTGCGTCTGGTTGAGGAAATGCTGCTGGAACGCGGCATCGTGGTTTCGTATGAGACAATTCGCCGGTGGGGCATCAAGTTCGGGCCGGACTACGCTCGCTGCTTGCGCCGCAAGCCGCCGTGCCGGAATCATGTCTGGTACCCGAACGAAGTGGTCGTCACCATCGCCGGCAAAAAAAAGCTTTGGTTGTGGCGCGCCGTCGACCAGGATGGATATGTGCTGGACGAAATCGTGCAAAACCGCCGCAACACCAAAGCCGCCAAGCGCTTGCTGATGCGGCTGTTTAAGAAGCAGGGGCTCGCGCCGAAGCGCATGATCACCGACAAGCTGCGCTCGTATGGAGCGGCAAAGCGACAGGTGATGCCGGACGTCGAGCACCGGTCGCACAAGGGGTTGAACAACAGAGCGGAGAATTCCCATGTGCCGCCGCGAAAACGGGAGCGGATGATGCAGGGGGTCTTGGAATCGACTGCTTCTCGATGAATACATGCGTGACGGCGGGACCTATCGCTACCGGCGCTATGGTGCGTTTGAATATGACGCAGTGGAGGGAATTTTTCGGCTCCTGCCGCATGCCCCTTACGAGCAATCGAAAGCCATCAACCACTTTGAATGGCGGCTTCAAGCGCTACTTTGAGCCCTTTGAACAATCCTTTATCGATCATCTGTCTTAAACAAGATTCTGACAGGTTTCTGCAGAATTTTTGTGAAACTGCAGGACATGATCGTTGGAATATTAAGCTTCATCCCTACCGGATTGTTGCACGCGACGGTGTAAACGGCAAACCAGCACCCGAGGGACTCCATCAGGACGGGGTGGATTTCATCGTTTCTCACATGATCGGGCGGGTTAACGTCACCGGCGGTATGAGCACGATTACAGATGCCTCAAAGCGGTTCCTCGGCGATGTCGAAATGAACCTTCCAAATGATTTTGTGATCTGCAACGACCGCAAGACGTTTCATGATGTATCATCGATCGTGACCGAAAATCCGAAAATGCCGTTCGCATATCGTGACGTCCTTGTCATCGCCTTCGAGAAACTATGAATCGAGTCTTGAACCTAACACTACTTTGGCAGATTTTTAGCGGAGAGGGTTCTGCGGCAGTGGGGACAACGGATTGGGGGCGGCTGCGCGAGCGCGGAGAGGATGGCTTGCCTGACGGCGGGTAGGCTCGGTTGGGGCGGTGGGCCGAGGATTCTTTTTTCCCCCTCCCGCTTGTTTGAGGCGGCGAGATTGCAGGAACGCATAGGCGATCATCGTCATCAGCGCGTGTCGGTGCAGACCCGTCCATGAGCGCCCCTCGAAGTGGTCGAGGCCAAGTTCCTCCTTGAGCTGCTGATGCGCCTGTTCGCAGACCCAGCGCGCCTTGATGGCGCCTGCGATCTGCTTGAGCGGGGTGTCGGCGGGCAAGTTGGAGAGGTAGTATTTGCGCTCGCCGGTCGAGCGGTGCTCGCCGATCACCCAGACCTCCTCGCCAGGCAGATGCTGAGCGCCCATGTCGCGGATGCGCTGGGGTGGGCCATCTGCAACCCGGACACGGACAGCGGCGAAGCGCGCCGAGAGGCGGCCTTTGGTGCCACGCCGCCAACTGACCG
>NZ_JAMYUV010000086.1:0-12188 GCF_040323405.1 Mesorhizobium sp. M0048
GAAGGGTGAACCCGACGCTGTGTCGTGCTTCTCGCTCGTGGGTGCGGGCAACGCAAACGACCCGTACAACGTCGCCTACGACGATGACGAAATGGTTTTTTTCGACATGGCGGCGATCGGACGCAACAAGGACGGCAAGTCGCTGCGGCCCGATCTCGAGCATTCCGCTGGCCTCGGTGGACAGTTCCAGGAATGAAGCGGGCGAGCTTCGCAGTGCTGGCCGCATTTGGTTTGTGCGCATCGGCAAAGGCCCAGGATGCATCCGAATCTGCCGTGCCAACGCCCTTCGCGGTATCAAGATCGGCTCAACTGCTGACCGGAGATACCTGGCGTGACGGAGATCACCTTTTCCGCCTCTATGGCGTCCAGTCATGTCTTCGAGGCACATCAGCTGAAGAGCCAAATGGGAACAAAATCGATTGCGGGAACACCTCGCTCGCGCACCTTGCTGCGCTGTTCGATAGCGCGGCGGTTACATGCCAGCCAATCAGCTACGCCCTGGACAAGGCGGTTTTCGTCGTGTGCGGTGCGCAGCTGAATGGCGAAACAATCGACGTCGGGACAGCGCTCATTGCGACGGGATACGCGTTTGCGGCAACGACAGCAAAGGGCAAAGCTGTCAACGAGAACTACCTCGTCGCGGAAATCAACGCTAAGATGAAACGTGCAGGTTTGTGGGGCACGACGTTTCGGCATCCTGTGCAACTGCTGCTGAGCCAGAGGTTGGAGAGACAACAATGAAGCAAGACGATGAAGCGCACAGATATTACTATCCTGTGGAAGGACGCGGTGACGGTGCTATTGGTGGAGCCGCTGCATTCATCGCGATCATATTGGTGCCGGCAGGACTCTATGCGGCCTGGAATGCCGTGGTCTCATGGATTTCAGCGCTCTTTTCCTAGGGCTGCAGCTTCGTGAAAGAACCGAGCAACGCGCGCCAATCGTCGACATCAATCTCGCACCAGCCATGAGCCGTCAGCCGTTGGAAGTAAGCAGCCTTCATTCTCATTTCCGCGATAGTTGCTACTGGAGCAATGGCAGCACGCCTTCGCACCGTGGCCTCCTCCGCCATGACCGCGTCCAGCCTTTGACCCAGCAAGATAGCGTCCGTACCCTCGGCCTGCATCGCTCGCTTGCCGAGACGTTCAAGCTCAGCGAGGCTCTGACGATGTTCCGCAATCAGTTTTGCGACGTCTTCAGCCGCTTCCATCTGTCCATTGCTGCAGACCTGTTGAATAGGCATCGTCCTCGCCCTGGCGTACATCGGTTCACATACTGGTAGCTCGGGAGGTGAGGAAAAATAGGGATGACACCATCCCTTTTTTGAAGCGACCAATTCTGAGAGACAGGAGCGGTGGGCGCCTGCGTAGAGGGATTGGCTTCCAATGTTTCGTGCCCTGGTGGTCGAAGACCAGACACTTATGCGTCTGGCACTGATGAACGAAGTGCAAGCAAGCTTCGAAGAATGCATTGTCCTGGGCGCGGAGACGCTGAACATCGCGACCGCCGAGCTTCAAAACAATCATTTCGATCTTGTCGTGATCGATCCTGGCTTGCCCGGTTTTGATCCCACCTCACAAGGCGACCGCGTCGCTGTCGTCGACAAGATCATCGAGGCTTCACCCAGTGCAATCCATGTTGTCGTCACCGGTTCTGACAACCGTTGCGAGGCGGATGGCTTCCGGCAAATCGGCGCTGCCGCGTATCTCGGCAAGACCGGGCTTGCGCCCGGCGTGTTCAGCGACGTGCTGGACGATATTTCCACCAAGGGATTCTCGTTGCGCCTGTCGCGGGTTGTCATGACCAAACCCGATTACCGCTTTTCTGTTCTTACACCGCGCGAACAGGAGGCCATCGACATGATGGCGCATCGCGAACCCGGCGTGAAACGCAAGGAGATCTTTTCGCTCATGGCCGATCGGCTCGCCATTGATGCCGGCTCGGCCGAGAAATACTACAAACAGGCTCGCGCCAAGCTCATGCGGCAAGGCCATCCGCTCCCACGGGGGCTATGATCGCCATGGCCTCTCTAACCGTGCATGGAATCAAGGTTCCCGTGGAACCGCAGGATGTCTCGCCGGTCATCTGGCGAGCGCTTCAAAGCCAGAGTTATGAGGCGAAGGAAGCGAAGTGGATCTTCAGAGCCGTCAAGGCGCGCGATCGCGTACTGGAGCTAGGGTCCGGTATCGGCATCATCACCGCACTGATCGCGAAAATCCCCGGCGTTCAGGTGTGGGCTTTTGAAGCAGATCCCGCAACAGCGGAACTAGCGAAGCGCGTGATAGCGGCCAACGATCTCGACAATGTCACATATTCCCAGGGTATCCTCACAGCAGGCCCGCCGCGGTCCTTCACCTTCTACGTTCGCCGCGACCTTTGGATGTCTTCTACGGACAAAGACCAAGGACCATATGAGCGCGAACTTTCGATCCTCTCGGCCGACGTCGATCGTTTCATCACCGATCATCGAATAAACGCCCTCGTCATGGACATTGAAGGAGCTGAGAAAGAACTTCTGCAGGATGCCGAGCTGCCCGGCGTCGAGCGCATCTTTCTTGAGCTGCACGACCACCTCTATGGCCTTGACGGCATCCGCAACATCACCCTTGCCCTAGCAGAAAAGGGATTTGCCTACGATCCGCGGGGATCCGGAGGACCTTGCGTGCTCTTCGCTAAGAACGATGGCCCCCGCGAATACGAGGATGTGGAAGATGTTGCGTAATGCTCTCGCCGTCATGTTTGCCCTCTCCCTTCCGCTCGCCAGCGCCGCCGAGGAAATTCCCCTCGATCCCAACGAAGTGTCGGTTCAAGACGCCAGCGGCAAGACCGTCGCCATCTTTTCGGTAAAGCAGCTGCGGGCAGAGTTTCGGCAACAGACCTATGACACGCGTACGCCTTGGACGAGCGACAACGAGAAGATCGAATATCGTGGGCCACTGCTTGCAAATGTGCTTGCCAAGGCCGGAATCACCGCCGCGCAGGAGGTGAAAGTTGTCGCCTATGACAACTTCGTTTCCGATATTCATATGGACGAAATCCGGTCCTATAATCCGATCCTGGCGATCGAGCGTCGTTGCAACGAGAACGACAAGGCCGGTTCACATTGCCTGCCGGGTCAGGATTTCCGCCCGATCAGCATGGTAGAGAAAGGCCCCATCTTCATCGTTTGGCCCTTCGACCAGCTGCCCGCCTCCTACGTTCCCGCAAGAAACTCGATCTGGGTATTTTTCCCAGTCATCCTGCGCGCCACGCAATGAAGTTCTTCAACGGCCGTTTGTTCACTGTTCTGCCGTATCTCGGTATGGCTGCGGCGCTTGGCCTGAGTGCGTGGACGTTCATCCAATCGAACCGCTATCGTCAGGAGACGGATGCAATCCTCAATCAGACCTTCGAGATTCAGTGGCGTGCGGCACAGATCCGCGAGCGTCTTTTGCGAGTCTATGGTTATCTTCGCATCGCCGACGAGACGGGCAAGCTTGATGCAGACATCGATCGACAAATGGCGTTGGTGAACGTCAACGTCGCGCAGTTGGAAAATTTGCCCTATCTGAACCGCTTTTTTCCCGACCACGATGCCGAACTCCTGGGCCGGATTCGCATAACCCTCGAACAGAAAATTGCCCCTCTTGTGTCAGCGCGTACAAACTACACCCAAGCCATTGCCGACATGGCCAAGCTGGAACAATCAATTTACGAGATTTCCAGCTCTACCGTTGATCACAGTGCCACCTTGCAGCAGACCGCCAGCATCGACATTGCGGCCTCGCGCAACTGGTTCATCTTCGCCATCGCACTTGGCCTGGGTGCTACCTTCTATCTCGTTATCCATCAGCGTTACGCTTTAGCCAATCGCCGTGACCAGCATATGCGCTCGTTCGCTTCGCTCTTTGCGCATATGACCCGATCGCGGGTTACAGCCTTGAGGCTGTTCCTTGAGCACGCACAACCAGACAAGCAGCCGAGCGGCGAAATGCTTGAGGCTGCGCGCAGTGCTGCTACCGAACTGGAATCGATCACCAACAGTGTCCTTCAGATCGCCTATGCGCCACAAGATTCCAGCACCGTGGCGCTCGGCCCACTCCTCGAGGATCTCGCGCACGATCGCAGCAGTTTGGTGCAAGTTTTGATCGATTCCAAAGCGCGTGTGCAACCTGTTCCGGCGACGCCGTTACGGTTGGTTGTTAATGAGCTGATAGAAAACGCTCTGGCCGCTTTGTCCGGCGTCAATAACGCCCGAGTTCTGGTCTCCGCGACAGTCAAGCGACACACATTCCTCCCGCGCACCTATCTAGTGCTTGAAGTCGCCGATAAGGGCTCAGGCATGCCCCCTACGATCGCTGCAAAAGCAACTACTCCCTTCTTTTCAACGCGAGCCGGGAATCATACTGGCCTTGGCCTGACCGCATGTTCTCAGATGGTCTCGACGCTGAATGGAACGCTCATCATCAAGAGTGCTCATGGTGTCGGCACAACTGTACAGGTCAGAATTCCCCTGGCTTCCGCCGCAGCCACTTTTTGGCAATCGTGCCGCAGGTACGGGCGAACAAAGGAACACTCGTGGGGCGGCTAGCTGTGAGCTCTCAGCTCTGCTCCATTTTCACCTGAATTGCACCGGTATGCGCTATCACGGCGAAAACCTGCCAGCCATTCGGTGTAGCCCAGCTTAGACGGATGATGACGCTGGAAGCTTACGGCTCTCTGAAATGAGAACCTACGCCTCCGGGGGCGTCAGAAACAGGTAGATCAGTTGATGGCGGGACCTTATCGGAAAAGAGGAAGGTCGCTGGATCAAGTTTCAACGCCTTGGCGATCGCCGCAATTGTGTCGACGCTGATATTGCCGCTTGCGCGTTCCAATTTCATGAATGTCGCCTCCGCCACGCCTATGAGCTCGGCCATCTCATAGCGGAGCAAAGTGCGTCGTTTTCGCTCAATGTCGATGATGTGCGCCAGACGCTTGCGGATCGCATTTTCGTCCAACTGATGCGCCCATTCGGGAAGTTTTTTTCCGCCCGCGAGCAGGTCCGCAACTGACACATGCAAGCCGCTTGCCATGATTTGCAACGTCGTCAGGGTGACATTGTTTTTCTGTCGCACGGTCTGGATGTAGGTCCGGTAGGCGAGCCTTTCGCCCTCGACAGTCCGGAACAGCTCGGCCATGTGCATATGGGATAGGCCACGCTTGGCTCTCTCCCGCTCCAGCGTTGTCGCAATGTTGACACGCAACGGGTTGTCGACCACGCCCGCGATGTCTCGTTTCATAAATCGATGTAGTCGCACAAACCTGCCTTCTCGATCTGTCCTTTTTCGCGCCCATGATCCATAGTAAAGTATCAGAATCCGCAGCGAGGAAAAGGCTATGATCGTACTGAAATATCTCTTGGTGGGTGCAGCCGCCGTCGCGGGCGCCGCGGCTCTTCCATCCCAATCACAGGCATCGGAATGGGGGTGTCAGGTCCTCCTCTGTCTGTCCGGTGACTGGCAGGGCACTCCTTCTTGCCACCCGCCAATCTACAAGTTGATTGCGGCGATGAAAGCTCCGGGTTTTAATTGGCCGACCTGTCCGCAAGCCAACTCCAGCGCCGCGAGATTCGAGAAGTATGAGGATTGTCCTTCTGGCTGGCAAGCAGTTGGCAGCTACGACTCCGATCGGCCAGGAATGAGGCAAGAACGGAACATCTGCCGCACCAGCTCCGACAGGCTCACGCTGCCCGTCACTTTCACGAATAGTGGCCTCAGCCAAGACCATGAGAACGGCTCTCGACAGGCCCAGATCGAAATCGAGGGTAAACTTGTGCCCGCAAAAATCCAGATCACCGGCAACGATAGAGGGTCTTCCCTTGGTACCGGCTCCACATACTATACCATCTCTCGGCCGATGCGCGGAAAGCCCTGGTTCATCGAGTATGACGACGCGAACGGCCTACGCCAGAAAAGCTGGTTCAATCTCAACATGCCATAAGCCAGGTGATCACGCAGGACGAGTCGCCATGAGAATCACAAAACGTCTCTGTCCGGTTCATTCACGCCGACGACAGCGATGGCTTCGAAAGGTCAATGCGAAATACTGGATCAGGCAAGGGTTTCTATAAGTGTTCAAGGCGCTTCTCCTGTCGACTGCGATAATGAGCACATGGGCAGTCTCGACGGCGGCTGGTCAGAGCGACAAGCCGCGATCGAGCGCGGACAATCCGATGTGGCCCGCTTCACTGAAATGGGACTGCAAGACCGCCGCCAAAATCGTGTGTGAGCGTGACGGCAGTTGCACAGTGGCCGAGGACCACACTGGATTTGTGCTGAACTATGGCAGCAACGAAGCTGAGTTCCCGGCCAGCAATGTCAGGATCAAACGGCACTATCAACAGACCGTGCAGGCAAGCCCTTTGCAGCAGGAAGTTAAAGTCGAACTGGCTGACAATCGCGTTCTTTGGCTGACGGCCGTGGATGCCAGCCGCACTTATTCGGAAGCGTGGGTCGGCGCACTGAGCGAGTTGAAGGGTGGCGCGGTACTGATGGAATCCGAGGGAGTCTATTGCATGCCGCACAGGTGAGTGCGCGGAGAGGGCCAGGCGAGCGAAGGCTGATGGTCTGACCCGGGGCGCCGACCGCGTTTCAGAAGCGTTCAGAGTCTTCTGCCCAGTCTTATCGGGTGGTGAGGTGATGGTAAGTAATATCGATCCGTCGTATCGAGACTTAGAGTAGGAGTGGCCGCCACAACACTTGGCGTAGTTCTTCTAGGTGACGGTCGAATACCTGAAACACGAGCCATACATACTTTTCATAACGGAGAAACGTTAATTATATCTGGTGAAAGTCGCGTAAGATAATTATGGAACTACCGGGCGGTTTCGCCTGTGTTGCTTTTTTCTCTCCTGCCGCAGCTTACGAAGGTGTGGATTCTTTCAGTAAACTGCGGTTATCGGATTTTGAACTATGGTTCAGAGTCGGAAACGACAGCACATCGCGATGCCGTTCGGGGGGCGTCCATCGCATCAATTAGGACTGAGCATGAGGGGGAAGGCGGATAGCCGAAGCGTGACAGTGCGATGACCGGAAGGCCCTCGCCAACAGGGCGGCCGTAGGAGCACCAGCATAGCGCCGCCGTCAGGCGCGATGCGGGCCGACAGCCCCCGGCGGAGGGCGCTGATTGATATCGAAATTGAATCGGGTCATTTTATCAGCTGTCATAATCCAAATCGAATTTCTCACGATTTTCAGCGCGCGCCTGGATTCTCTGCATTTGGCTGCGGCAAAGATCCCGGTGGTGCGGTGGAAGCGCACCACCGGGCATCTTGGACTTGTTTTCATCAGCGACCAGGACTGCTGCATTGCGGCAGGGATGGTTCCAACCTGCTAGGCGTCGCCAAACCGCGCATCTTTGGTTGGATGCCGAATTCCGTGTGCGACGTTGCCGGATCGACACCAGCCATGGCCGCGACCCAGAGTTGCTACGTCGGAATGGCTAAGCACCTTGCCGTCGCCGGACTTGATAGTTTCGACGACATTGCCCGGCGAACAGTCATTGACCGACCCTTGTCCGTGGTGCCCAGTACGAGAAGATGAGGTTATTGCCCTGTTGGGCAAACCACAGCTCGTTGGCGTCGATACCGGTCCCGAAGTCCAGCTCGTCATTGTCGGTGAAGGAGCCGGATTCGACAATCGTATCCGACCCGTCCTTTATACGTTCCAACTTCGAGTGCCTGTTTTGTGCGGTCTCCGGCCCTCGTTTGTCGACGACGAGAGTTCTATGTACCGGCCAATCGAGCGAAGATAGGCAACGATCTCCGGTAGCAGGTGATCACGATCGCCAAACTCTTCTACGATTCTTCTTACCTTGCGCCAGGGTACCTTCCGGTCAACATCACCTGCCGAATAGCCTAAGTGACCGATCGCGCAGATGTCGCAGCCAGCCTCGATCATCTTGTCGACGAAGGCGGGAATCTCGCTCGCTTTCATTAGTCGAATGTTGTTGGTCATCGCAGAAATCTCCGTTGGTGGTCGGCATGGAAATTGCGCCGACACTCAAACGTGCTTGAATGCGCTCACCTTCGCTACCTGTGCACTTGCACAGGTTGTAGGGTCTCAGGCCTGCCGATGGCGCCGGATCGAACGTTCCTGCGCATTTGTTCATCGTTGGCACCCCGGGCACTAAACCGTGTTGCTAGAACAGCCCACCTGCTCCGTTCCAGCAAGGCAGCACTGGCCACCGGAACGCTCCCCTTGCGCGTACTGAAAGGCGATGCCGGCGCTCAGGCAGTCGGAGTCAGTCATGCCGAGGCGCCATTTCCTTTTCCTCGCAAGTCGCTCGAGCCGCACGCCTCTTTTCGCTCTGGAGTCCAATAGGTTGGGCCGAGGTTTGCTCAATCGAGGGGATCGGCGCCTTTCCATTTAGCTATAGGCTAAGAAAAGCTCCTTAGATCCCGCAGTCAGGAGTCCACCAATCGGTCGAGATGGCTGCGAACCGCGTTGCGGGCGGGATTGGGTGCTCTGACGATCGATACCCCACACCTGCGCCATTTCTTCTTCGATGGCATTATCGCCCCCCCGTATAGCTAAGTGGTGTGGACAAACCTGATCCACACGACCTAGCGCGATTTGGAGCCACCCGGCCTGGGACCTGGCGGCCGCCTCTGGCTCTACGCCGCTAAAATCGGGCCGGTTCCGCGCGTCCGCATCGAATGACGCCGGTCAGAGGTGATCTCGGAACGGGGTGTGCTCGGCATTTATGATCCGACCGAGCGCCAGCGAGTGATCGCCGGCGGGCTGGACGGCGGCATCATGTCAGGGGACTTTGTCCTCCAGGCGCGCGAGGAATGCCGAAACCTCGGCGTCGAAGTCGACCGGTTCAGTCACCGTGGGGGGAAATCCTGGCTACTCCCCCGATCATCTCCGATTTAATTCAAATTTGTCTGTAGATATTGACGATGGCGCGACCTTCACCTCGTAGACGGCAATGCGGGCGGGTAGAGAGGGTCCTATGACAAGCAATTTTTCCGCCGCCCGAGTGCATTTAGATCGAGCGTATGACTACCTTTGTGGCGATGACCCGATGAGTCGAAGGGGACGCGAAGCCTTGGACTTGTTGATTGAGGCGGTTGCCGTCGAAGAGTTCAAGCAGCCACGCCAAAACGCGGAGGTGCTAAGGTTTCCGATTGGGCGCCGCTTCTGAGGCAATCTCCACGGCCGCCATGTAGCCTCAGGTGAGGCGCTCGCCGGACGGTTGCGCCGCCACTATGAACCATGGTGAACAAATCTCCCAAAACGCCAAGAAGCCCGCCCCGCATGAGCCGAGGCGGGCAATAGAAAATGGGGGCCCAAGCGCGCGTCCATGAAACAGCGCCGCAGGTAAAATTCAGCAGAATGTCCATCCTGGCGCAACGCCACAACAGGCCGCACTCAAAGGCCGAATACATGCCTGCAGCCGACCGACCTGTCATCAATGTCAGAAAGCCCTTGCCACGCGGAGGCCGTCCATACATGCCACTGAACTGTCCTCCAGTGGCGATTAGAGCCTTGGCCGTTTCTGTTACGCCTCTTGGCGCGGGTTGAGCAACCGGCGGAGGCGCGGAGCCTCCCATCAGCACAGCGTCGGAGCCGTTCGCTCTTAGCGCAAGATTTTGAACTGCTCTTGTCCTGACCCCAGAAAGGCGCTGGAGCGTCATCGCCGACCGGATCGCGTCGTCATCGACGATAGCCAGACCAATCGGGAGGCGATCGTTTCCTGCGACACCACAAATCGCTTGCAGGACCGCTCCCGGCGCCGGCTGAAGCCGATCCGGATCCGCAAGAGTAGATACCTGAATAACCGGATCGAACAGGACCATCGGCGCATCAAGCGCCGTATCCGGCCGATGCTCGGCTTCAAATCGACGGCCACCGCAGCCACCATCCTGACCGGCATCGAAATGATTCACATGATGCGCAAGCGACAGGCGAGGTACGCCTTCAATCCGAATCCGTCCTTGGCCGAGCAGTTGGAAATCCTCGCCGCCTGATTGACCTCGCATCAGGGCCTCTCTGTGCCCCTATTCAGCCGTTGCAACAAAACCGACGAAACAGCTCTCGCCGCATAACCGCCCCACAGTTCCTCATGCTCCCTCCAGAGCCTTCAGTCGCCGAGCCTCGGAGACATCCATCCCGCCGAAGCGGCCCTTCCAGTTGTAATCGAGGCGTCGCTGACCCCGTGCTTGCGGCTCCTTCAAAAATTCCGATGATCTGCTCTTCAGAAAAGCGGCTACGTTTCATGTCCTGGTCCTCTCGATGGGCCAGAACGAACGTCAACCGGATTAGATCAGCGGGGCAAGGTCACCGCATGTCGGCCATGAATACGCCAACCCGATTACATTGTTGGAAATAAGTAACTCGAGCGAAAACGTGCAATTTGCCTTCGACACGTACCCTAATCGCGCAGAGATATCAATTTCCACGTCCTGGAATTCAAGAACGTCATTGTACAGTGGAAAATACGCCTTATATACGGCCTCCTTCAAAACAAAGAGGTCCCGCCGCTCAAGCAGGCGTAGATCGTACATGCGTTGCTCGTTAGGGGTAGCAATCAATTCGATCAAGTTCTCCGGCAGTAGCTCATTAGGCTCAATGTCGATGCCGAGAGTTGCAATCCTCTTCGTTCCTGCAATAGCGGCGGCTGCTACTGTATCGTGGTGAGCCAAAGATCCGACGATGCCGGCCGGCCAGATCGGAACACCAGAGCGCGTCTTTAAGATCGGCAGTGGTGGGAATCCCAGTTTCCCAAGAAGTGTTCGGGCAATTACTCTCGCAGCACCGCTTTGGCGACGGACTTTGGTAACAGCGCGTCCCATCGGGGTAACTTCGGAAGCGTACAAGGTGGATTCGTCGGCCGGTTCTATTGGACGAATGCCGACGAGGATGTTCTGTTGATCAATGGTGATAGTCTCCATCTATTTCTTTGAGCATTTCAAGTGAGAAGCTCAGCCACTGCAGCTTGGCCTTGGAATTGACTCGACTCGGTCGTCGATCAGCAGCGGCGGCGGACCACATATGTTTCCCATCTTTGGATCACCGAGCCAGAACTCCTCCGACATTTGGGGATTGTCGCGATCCGAGACCGAACCTCGTCTGGGTGCCAGAACCTTCGGTGCAGTTCGCTAGGGATCTTTTTCAAGAAGCCCGATTAAGGGCGTAGAAATAGCTCGGGCCAGAGCCTTGCGGCTTTCCAGAACACTCATCATCGTCACGTGGTCGCCTACAATCGGTACGGCAGTAATGGCCTCCGGACTCAAGACCCGGTCCCAGCCGCGCATAGGCGAACATGCCTCTGGGCAGAATGAACTCTTAGCTTGTCGTGCCCGAGAACTGAAGAGAGCCTCGGTGGCATAAAACTGATGTATCTCAATTGGCAGGGTTGGGACTTGGTACGCCTGCAGCGCCTTGTGGAACCGGGCGGTCCTTTCATATATCAAAACATCGTTATGGAGATTACGATCCAGAGGTATTGCCCCAATCTGCTGCCCCTTTTCAAGCAGCTGAGCGATTGAACTTTGTCCAGCAAATTGCTCCAACACTTCGAAGCTCTCATCATCTAAGGATTCAAAAGAATCGAGCACGACGTCTCGTACCATTTGGATGGGTGATATCTTTGTCACGTTTGCGGGTAGCGTAACATCGATGAGAGCGATGAACGACACAGCGTCATCGAGACTCAGCAAGCGCTGGGCGATTGCGTAAGCCAAGATTCCGCCTGATGAGTATCCAGCGAAGCGATATGGTCCCTGCGGTTGAATTTCTTTGATCGCGAGGATGACCTGATCAGCTATCGCTTCAAGGGTCAGTGGACGAACTTCATCGAAAGACGGCCATGGTAAAGCGTAGACGGGACAGTCTACGTCCATTTCCTCCACCAGACCGACGACATAGGAACAATCTCCAAAACCTGTGGGGACAAAGAAGAGCGGTGGCTGCGATCCGGTTGGTCGAATGGAAATCACTCCGCGACTCCTGGGCTGTGGCTCCAAATGAATCTTCGATGCAAGTTCCTTCAGAACAGGGGCTTGGAAGAGGTCAGCGGCGCTAAAGTCCAGCCCAAGATCTAATGCTCGACTGAGCAACTGCACCGCCAGGAGCGAATGGCCGCCCAGTTCGAAGAAGTTGTCGTGGCGCCCGACCCGCTCGACACCGAGAAGCTCCGCCCAGATCTGTGCCAGCGCCGTC
>NZ_JAMYUV010000087.1:0-12187 GCF_040323405.1 Mesorhizobium sp. M0048
AGCGGCTCGCCGGTCGCGTCGACGCTCTGGCGATCCTCTACCAGACGCTAACGGCCGACGAGCCGAAGGAGGAGGTCGACCTTGGCGTCTATCTCAGCCAGATCGCGTCCGCGGTCATGAGCTCGCATGCGGTCGAGGGAATCCGCCTGGATATGAAGGTGGATACATATCCCGTGTCAATAAACGTCGCCATGCCGGCGGGACTGGTCGTCAACGAATTGCTGACCAATTCACTAAAGCATGCGTTCCGGGGGCGCGACGGCGGCACGATAACACTGCACAGCGTCGTCGATGGCGACGGCTGCCGGGTTATAGTGGCGGACGACGGAATCGGCCTGCCGGAAGGCGAGGTGTGGCCCAAGCCAGGCAAGCTCGGAGCGCTGATCGCGCGATCGCTGACCGAGAACGCCAAGGCGCAGCTAGCTGTCGAGTCCAGCGCCAACAAAGGAACGAAGGTGACCATCGTTTTCAAGCGGTCGGCGGCAGCAAGCTGAACGGTTGCTGTCGACTAGCAGGCTGGCGGCTGGCTTCATGTCGCGGCTTTGAGCAGGTGGCTGCAAATAGGCTAGGTCGCCCTTCACGGCCTGCTTCACATGGTCGAGGTCTTCCATTATGCTCCAGGCTTGCTGCTTCTGACTTCGGCGGCCAGTCCATCCCCACCTAGCGGAAGGCACTCCCGCCTGATTGCGTTGCGGCTTGAGTCTTGACGGCGGGGGCACCTGACGCCTTCGCGCTCATCACGCGCGGGCCGGCAATTCAGCAGCGAGTCATCGCTTGGCCAATCTTGCCGAGGACGAAGGTCTAACCTACAAATAAAATTGGTCCGACTGTTCGTGGCCGGAGGTAACCGCGAATTTGCGCTATCGGGACAGGAGAGCAGTGCTGTAGGCAAACCGCGATGCGTGCATTCGTTCGATTGGTTCTACGATTATCCTGACGCCTGGGGTGACCAGTTGCACCAGTATTTCCTACTACGCGCAATCTTTGCAGGGGCATGTGCAGATCATCGCGGCCCGCCAAGACATCGGAAAACTGATCGACGATCCTTCAACCCCTGAGATATTGCGCGCCCGAATGGCATCGGCGGCCGCCATATAATAGTTTGCGGCAAAGACGGCCGCGATCGAACGGCTGAGGACGCGCTCGCCAACAGATTGCGCGACAGACGATGGGGTGGATACCGCGGATACGACGCCTGGTTCGATGCTCCGATCAACAACGCGAAGCTCGCCGCGACTTCCGTCTACAGCGATTCGGTTCAAAGGCTTGGCGCGTTGGACAAAGCTCGCCGCGCCGAAGCGCGATGCATAGAAGCCGGGATAGTCGCCCGAACACAAGTCGAACAAGCGGAGTGGTCGACCGTTTCGTCCTCCCCGGGGACGAGCCGGTTGCTCTGGCCTGGGGCGACCTGATGGGTCTTGCGGAGCACCGTCTCCAGCATGGCGATCAGGTCTTCGGGAAGTATGGTCTCATTCTGCACAGACGGTTTTGCGTGGCTGTTACGGATGCCGGCGGGCACGGTGGCGATATGGCGGTCCTTTCGATCGAGCGGCTCGCCACGCTGCGTATAATTCCACGCCAGGGAGGAGAGACGGCGCTCGATCGTCGCCACAGAGTTTGGTTTCTTGTCTCCTGTAACCTTTCTGGATGCACATGGAGAGGCCGACGGTCTGCGGATCAGGCGGCAACACCTCGAGGTGCTGCCGGCGCGCCCAGGCGCAAAAAATCCGCTCTCGACCGAGCGGCGTCAGACCGGTATTCTTATGGATGTTCATCCGGTCCCCCTGGAGTCACTGAAGCTTCGACAATCTCAGCTTTCCCGGTTCGGACCGGATGGACAACCTACTGAAAGCTCACAACTAGCTACCAATGCGATCAGCTTTCGGGCTATCGGGCGCATCCAGGGAGGATGGGTATGTTCTTGGCTAACGGGCTCAAGCTGCGGGACCGCGGGTGCACGCTGGCACTGATGTTGGCGATCATATGTGTATGTGCGCCTGCACTGGCGGCAAACGCGTCGGATCAGGCGTGCCGGTCCATCGCCAAGCTCAAAATTCCAAGCGTGATCTTTACCGAGGCTAGCCTTCAAAAGCCGCAGGAGATCCCCGCAGATCCCTTCACTGCATTCACCGGCGCCTCGCCTCAGGCGGTAAAAGTGGGCGGGCACTGCCTTGTCCGAGGTGTTATCGGGAAACGCCAGGGGGTCGATGGTCAATCATATGGCACCCGGTTTGAGGTGCGTCTTCCGACGACCTGGAACGACATGTTCCTTTTCCAGGGCGGCGGCGCAGTTGATGGCTTCCTGGCGCCGGCCGTCGGGACCATTCCTTGCCGGAACTCGACCGCGGCTCCCGGGCTCTTGCGCGGCTACACTGTTGTAAGCATGGATGGCGGGCACCCAAGCCCCGATCCGGCTTTCGGGGTCGATCAAGCCGCACGCATTGATTTTGCGTACGCCTCCATTGGCAAAGTCACTTCGGTCTCGAAGCAGGTGATTGCCAAGTTCTATGGGGCGGCTCCGAAAAAGTCGGTGTTCATGGGATGCTCGAATGGCGGTCGTGAGGCGTTGATAGCGGCTCAGCGATATCCGCTCGAGTTCGACGGCATTGTTGCAGGTAGCCCGGGTTTTCGTCTCAGTGCCGCCAACATTGCCGAAGCCTGGGATACTCGCCAGTACATGAGCATCGCTCCCAAGGATGAGGCCGGCCATCCTATTCTATCCCGCGCCTTCTCCCAGCAGGATCTGAACATCGTCGCCAAGGCGGTTCTCGCTGCCTGTGATGCCCGCGATGGCATTGAGGATGGCGTCATCAACGCCTGGCAGCAGTGCCGGTTCGACCCAAAGGTCCTGTCCTGCCAAGGCGATAAGACGGACAGCTGCCTCACGGCTGGTCAAGTGCAGGCCATGAGCCGCGCGTTCGCGGGTCCGGAAAGCTCCGATGGCGAAAAGCTTTACAGCGATTGGCCATATGATACGGGCGTTGCGGGCGCGGACTGGAGAATGTGGAAGCTGGGCAATTCCCCCACTTCCCAGTCGGATGCAAATAACATCGTTCTGGGAGCCCGCTCGCTTCAATACTACTTCATGACGCCCCCGGCGCCGAATTTTGACCCCCTGAAGTTCGACTTCGACAAGGATCCGGCACGCGTTGCGGATACGGCCAAGCTCAATGATGCGACCGGCACGTATCTCGCCAGCTTCGCTGCCCACGGTGGAAAGCTGCTCTTGTTCCAGGGACTTTCCGATCCGGTCTTCTCAGCCAACGATCTGGTGCGCTGGTACAAGCAAGTCGTCGAGGTCACAAGCGGCGGCGATTTGGAAGCGACTCGCCGTTTCGTGCGCATGTTCATAATCCCGGGGATGACCCACTGCGGCGATGGCCAAGCCTTCGACGACTTTGATCCTTTGGCCGCCATCGAGGGCTGGATAAACCAAGACAAGGCTCCGGATTCTCTCGCGGCTGGCAGCAAGGCATTCCCCGGCAAGCACCAGCCGATCTGCGCTTATCCCACTCAAGCTGCCTATGGCGGTAAGGGAAATCCCGATGAGATCGCGAGCTATTCGTGTCGGGGATAAGAGACCTCGTCATTTGTTCGCTTCAATCTGCGCGCATTCCCGGAACAGGTCTCCCGGACCAAGGATCGGTTGGAAAAGCTAAACCCGGAATTTGTGGGCCGTGCCATAACGCAGTTGATGATCATGCCTGACTACGAAGCGTCGGCCGCCGATAGTCTGGACACAGCGCTCGCTGTGCTCGATGAGGTAATTGTTATCGCCTGAGATCTGACCGCCTCATCCCAGCGGACAAAACGGGGGCATCAGAGCCCGGACGCCTTGGTGAGATTTACGCGGAAACGATCGCCGGCGCTGATAATTTCGCGTCATCTCCGCGGAGGCATGGCCGAGCTGTTTTTGCACATAGCGTTCGTCGACCTCGGCCGACGAGGCGAGGCCGGCGCGCAGTGAGTGGCCGGCGAATTTCTTGGCCCGTTCGCCCTCCGACAGATCGCCGCGCACGCCGGCGGCGAGCGCCGTGCGCTTGACCAGGCGTGCGACCTCCTGGTCGTTCAAGCGATCGGCACCGACGGCTCTGCCTTGACCAGCAACGCGCCGAAACAGCGGTCCGTGCGCAATGCGCGCCAGTCTTAGCCAGGTCTGCAGAGCGACCACAGGGCAGGTGGCGTCGGAGGAGCCGCGGCCGATTTCGACCTCGCGCCAGCCGGTTTTGCCGCGCAATGTGACAAGCAGACCCTTATCGGCAAAAATCTCGACCCAGCCGCGCCCGTCCTCGGTCTGATCCCTGCCGACGTCGAGGCCGACGATTTCGGATCGGCGAAGGCGGCCGGCGAAACCCAAAAGCAGCATGGCGCGGTCGCGCAGACCACGCAGCGTGCCGCGGTCGAGGGTCTCGCACATGCGATCAGATCCTCGGGCAGGATCGCTTCCTTCTGCCGGGGAGGGGACGCGTGGGTGTTGCGAACGCCAGCCATCACCGTGGCGATATGCCGGTCCTTGCGGTCCAGCGGCTGGCCGCGCTGGGCAAAATTCCAGGAGAGCGACGAAAGCCGGCGCTCGATGGTTGAAACGGTGTTGGGCCTTTTGTCGCCAGTGGCCGTACCTGACGCGCAGGCGGCGATATAGAGCCCGACGACCTCAGGATCGGGCGGGAACATCTCGATGCCTTGGCGCCGGCACCAGCTCGAAAAATGCTTCCAGTCGGCTGCGTAGGCGCGGCGCGTGTTGGCCGAACTCGCCGCCTCGATATAATCGCGCGCGCGGCCGGCGAGCGCCTCAAGCTGCGCAGGCAGGCTGGGATTGGCAATGGCTGGAAGGGGAGGGGACGAGGCTAGGTCGGCATCGCCCATCTGCATGACGATATCGATGATGTCGGGCAAAGCCGCGGCGCTTTGTGTGTGAAGCTTGTCCGAAATTCGTAGCATATTTCGGACATCTTGACCGTCACTTCGTCCGAAATCGGACCACAGATTTCGGACAAAGCCCCAGCATCAACCCGCCAATATCTCGATCTGCCGTCGCCGCTGCAAACGTCGCCTGTGAGAGGCGAGCCGCCTCTAAACTGGTCGTATATCCCGATTAATAATAAGAATGTAGTCAACTTCCATATTTTAGAGGGCACGCATGCTGCCACTCAACCGGCCTGATCACCACACAAAGTGAGGAAGAACCTGGTTAGGTGCAAAGCGACAATTGCCTCGACAGCGGGTCCCGGAAGGTTTATGCTGCTCAATCTTACCGCAATCCGAAATGGCGATTGAGTACCTTCACGAGTGAAGGGATTCCCGCGGTCTTAGAGATGAGTTGTCGAATGGCGCGAAGTCGCACAGAATCGCGAAGTCGCACAGAATCGTGTGTTTGATACCGATCAGGATCGCGAGCTATTTCAGGCGCAGAGAGGTCTTGCGCCCGATGCACGAGTTGCTCCCGGTCCAACGGAAGTGAATGGGGTGGAACTGCTTTGTCGACCAAATTGTTGACGGAACGTCCGGCGCCCATTGTTGCTACATGTCTGGATTCTTGGGGCGTTTTGGATGATGCAATCCACCATCTCACTCCAAAGGGCAGTGGAATCTGGAACAATGTCGCTTTTGTACGCAGGACATCCTTCGCGCCCGATTGGCATATTGTCTTTAACTCTGCTTCTATTTTTGGGCTCCCTGTTGATATCGAGGCGAGTCCAAACAGGACAATTTTTGCAATCGGCGAACCGCCGACGAAAGCTCATCGCGCATTTCATGAAGGGCAGGGGAAAAATACCATCGTCCTGACGTCTGACGCAGAGCTGGCTGCTCGGCAGAATGCAGAGCGCCGATTCGTTTTGTCTCCACCTATCACTCGGTCTTGGTCTGTAACAAAGACATATGACCAACTTCTGGTCAGCGAAGTCGTGGACAAGCCGCTTCGGCTCTCATGGATTACCAGTAACATCGCCCTGCTTAAAGGGCATCGATATCGGCTGGCGTTTCTGGAACGGCTGAGAGAGGAGCTCGATTTTGACCTGTTCGGCCGAGGTTTTCGGCTGATTGGAGATAAATGGGACGCACTCGCACCGTACCGTTACAGTATAGCTTTCGAGAATACTCGTGCTGATTACTATTTTACCGAGAAGCTTATGGACTGCTTCGTTGCTGAAACAATGCCGATCTATTACGGCAGCCCGGCAATCACGAGGTTCTTCCCTTCCGACTCAATGGTTCTGATTGACCCAGAGGACAAGAACGTAATCCAAAAAATTCAAGAAATCATCGACTCGGACCTCTGGAAGGAGCGTCGCGGCGCAATACAAGAGGCGAAGCGGTTGGTTCTTGAGAAATACAATACGTTTGCTTATCTCGCGGGCTTCATCGAAAGCGTTCACGATAAACCCTTACCGCCGGAAGTTATACACATCGGTTCGCCTGCGGTCGATTTTGGGAGAGACGAATGAAGTACTCCAACGCTCGCTTCGCGTGCCCGGCGGTTGGTGGTCTGGCGAGATCGGTACGGAGCGCTCGGCGGAGAATGCCTACCTGCGCAGACGGGCCGGCACGGGCGCACGAGGTCATGCGCCCCGGCTGCCGCTGATCAGACGAACTGGGGAAGGCCAGGAACGGAATTGAGGACCTCGTCCACGAGTTCGTCGCCGGCATGTTCCTTGGCGAAGGCGATCGTCTCGTTGGCGATGGCGGCGATCTTTAGAATGCTGAGACCCTCACTCATCAATTGCTGGCCGAGCCCCATGAGGCCGCCTCCGCCCTCTGGGTCGTTGCCATGATACTTCGCCACTAATTCCGAAGCTCCGGGAATGGCCGCGATCATGCGCGCAACGGGACCGTCGGCCGCGTGGCGTTGCAGGAAACCCAGCATTAACCCAACGGCCTTCTCTGCGAGAGCCGGGCCGATGCCGGCACCAGTGGCGATGCGCGATAAGAATTCTTCCATGGCAGGGTTCGTCTCTCTTTAATGAGGTTTACACGGGGCCGGTCCGGCGCCCAAAGCGCCCTTGGCCGAAGCACAATTGAACTCCACAAAAATAGGCCGGCGGAAGTGCTATTGCAACTGCGCGTAAAACCGCCTCTGTCAACGCAAGCTGCGTCGGACGTGCGTATTTCGCAAAAACGGGACAGTCGTCCCGCTAAATCGCGGACAGCAGTTTCACTAATTCGCGGACAGCAGGATGGAGTCGGCGCTCGGTTGCCTGGTTGAAGTCATTTGCGATTGATTTCGCCGTTTTCGGCGCCGGTCAAGGGCGGCGGTGTTTTTTGCTTTCTCATGCTGTCGCCTTCGAGGGTGATGCGATGGGCGTTGTGGATGATCCGGTCGAGAATGGCGTCGGCTATTGTCGGCTCCGCGAATGCTTCATGATGCACCTTTCCTTGATCGCCTGGTCCGTTGCAGTCGGCGTTGAAGTTGATCGATCTGGTCGCTGGAAAGGTTTCCGCTTGGCCGCGGGCGTCACCATTTCTTTCCCACAAGATCCTTCAACGCGGCATTGTCGAGCATGGCGTCGGCCAGAAGCCGCTTCAGCCGCGTGTTCTCGTCCTCCAGAGCCTTCAGTCGCCGAGCCTCGCAGACATCCATCCCGCCGAAGCGGGCCTTCCAGTTGTAAATCGAGGCGTCGCTGACCCCGTGCTTGCGGCACAGATCGGCAACCGATACCCCGGCCTCATGTTCCTTCAAAATTCCGATGATCTGCTTCTTCAGAGAAGCGGCTACGTTTCATGTCCTGGTCCTCTCGATGGGCCAGAACGAACTTCAAACCGGATTAGATAAGAGGGGCAAGGTCAAGGTCGATGACTCAACTGTTGTGTGGGGAGAGCTCTTACTTCTCATTCGCTCCAAATGCGGACGCGGCGCACGAGCTCGGAAGTTGAGATCCCGTAGCGATCGTGAAGCGTCGGCAGCGCGCCAGCGTCGAGGAACTCGTCGGGCAGGGCGATCTGGCGAAAGACTGGGGTCACTCTCTCGCGCATCAGCAGCGCGGCAACGCCTTCGCCAAGGCCACCAATGATGGTGTGGTTCTCCGCCGCCACCACCAGCCGTCCCGAACGGCGCGCGGCAGCGAGTATCGCCTCCGTATCCAGAGGTTTGATCGTCGGAACGTGCAGAACGGCGCAGCCGATCCTGTCGGCTTCAAGCGCCTTCGCGGCCTCCAGCGCGCGCATGGTCATCAGGCCGCTGGAAATGAACAATACGTCCGCGCCCTCGCGCAGCATTCGCGCCTTGCCGATTTCAAATGTATAGTCGTCTTCGTCGAGCACGACAGGAACCTTACCGCGCGAAAGCCGCATGTAGACCGGCCCGTTGTAGTCCGCGATCGCCTCCGTGGCCTGTTCGATGTCGAGCGCGTCGCAAGGGTCGATGATCGTCAGGTTCGGCATCCCGCGGAAGATCGCGATGTCCTCCGTCGCCTGGTGGCTGGGGCCGTAGCCGGTCGTCAGCCCCGGTAAGGCGCAGACGATCTTCACATTGAGTTTCTCCTCGGCGATCGCCATGCAGATGAAATCGTAGGCACGTCGCGATGCGAAGACGGCGTAGGTGGTGGCGAAGGGCGTAAAACCCTCCCGCGCCAAGCCGGCGGCGGCGCTCATCAGCACCTGCTCCGCCATGCCCATCTGATAGAAGCGGTCCGGATGCTCCTGTGCGAAGACATGGAGATCGGTGTATTTCGCGAGGTCCGCCGTCAGGCCAACTATCCCGGGCCGCTGGTGCGCCAGTCTGGCCAGTGTGTGCCCGAACGGCGCATTGCGTGTCGGTACGCCATCGGGCGCGATCGACGCGATCATCGCCGATGTGGTCTTGCGCTCACCGGCATTGGCGGCGTGGCGCGGCGCGAACTTTGACAACCTCAACGCGGACGTCCCTTTTCCAAAGCTTCGAGCGCTAACGTCCATTCGTGCGGTTCGACGCGGATGAAATGCGTGATGTCGCGGGTTTCCAGGAATGGCACACCCTTGGCCATGCGCGTATCGCAAACGATCACACGCGGACGAGGTTCCTTCAGGCCGCGCGCCATGTCGAAGGCCTTGCGGACCGCCTCGATGTCGTTGCCGTCGACGCGCTGCGCATGCCAGCCGAACGCCTCGAACTTGTCGGTCACCGGTTCGGAGGAGAGCATGGCCGTCGACGGACCATCGGCCTGCTGATTGTTGACGTCGACAATGGCAATGAGATTGTCGAGCTTGTGGTGGGCGGCCGACATCGCGGCTTCCCAGGTCGAGCCCTCACCGAGCTCGCCGTCGGACAAAAGATTGTAGACGAAACTGTCGCTTCGCTTGCGCATCAGCCCCATGCACATGCCAACGGCAATGCCAAGGCCGTGACCGAGCGAGCCGCCGGTGATCTCCATGCCGGGCGTGTATGGCGCCATGCCGGACATCGGCATACGGCTTTCATCGCTGCCATAGGTTTCGAGCTCTTCCTCCGGCAGCACGCCCGCTTCGATCAGAGCCGCGTAGAGCGCGATCGCATAGTGTCCGATCGACAGCAGGAAGCGGTCGCGTCCCTCCCACAACGTGTCCTCCGGCCGGTAACGAAGCGCATGGAAATAGGCGACGGCAAGCACGTCGGCGACACCCAGCGCCTGTCCGACATAACCTTGGCCCTGGACTTGACCCATCCGCACGGCGTGTCGGCGGATACGATAGGCTCGTTCGGCCAGGCTGACATTGCTGCCAGCGCGAGGCATCTCAAGCTCCGTTGTCCACTCAGCCATGGATTAGCATCCCACCGTTGACATCGATCACGGCGCCGGTGATGTAGCTGGCCAGATCGGAAGCCAGGAAGAGATAGGCGCCGGCTACGTCGCGCGCCTCGCCCAGCCGGCTGAGCGGGATTCCCTTGATGATGTCGGCGCGCATGGCGTTGGTCAGTTTGCCGCCGGTGATGTCGGTCTGGATCAGGCCCGGTGTGATGCAGTTGACGCGGATGCCTTCGGGACCGAATTCGCGCGCCATGGCCTTGGCAAGCCCCAGAACACCCGCCTTGGCAGCCGAATAGTGCGGGCCACCGAAGATGCCGCCGCCGCGCTGGGCCGAAACTGACGACATGCAGATGATCGAGCCGCCGCCATTTTCGCGCATGTTCGGGATGAATGCCTGGCTGAGATGGAGCACGCCGCGTAGGTTGACATCGAGGATGCGGTCCCAGTCAGCCGCGCTGATCTCCAGCGTCTTGACCGGCTGCGTGACGCCCGCATTGTTGCAGAGCACATCGATCCTGCCCAAGGTTTCTGTCACTTGCGCCGCCGCCCTCTTGCAGGCGTCGAGGTCCGCGACGTTGCACGCAAGGCCGATATGGTCGGGTCCAAGCGACGCAGCGGCGTCACGCGCTTGCCCGTCATCGAGGTCGAGTATTGCAACGCGAGCCCCGTGCTGTACCATCAGCGCTGCCGTGGAGCGGCCAATTCCCCGGGGGCCCGCGGCCCCCGAAATCACCACGGCCTTGCCCTTCAGCAACAAGTCGAACTCTCCTGCTATTTCTGTTTGCCGGTGATCTAAAGTCGGTAGAACCGGGCTGCGTTGTCATGGAACAGCGCGAGCCGCTCCTCGTGCGGGTGGGCGATCGTAATTTCCTTGAAGGCGTTCAAAATGGCGTCGAAGCTCGAGAACAGCTTGTCGACGGGGAAGTTCGTCGCGAACATCGAGCGGCCGACGCCGAAGGCTGCGATCGCCTCCTCGACATAAGGACGGATCGAGAACGTGGTCCAAGTCCAGTCGCCCATGCCGAGGCCCGAGATCCAGGCGACGTTCGGCGCTTGCGCTAACTGGCGCATGCCTTTTTTCCAGGCGCCAAAATGCTCGGCGCCGTCGACCTGCATGCGATTGAGAATGATCTGCACGTCGGGAAAGTCGCGCGCCAGTTCGAGGAACTCGCTCATCTGCGGATAGTAGAGCTGCGGGTCGAAGCTCAGCCCGCGCTTCGCCAGCTCCCGGAAGCCGCGCCGCCATTCGGGCGTACGACTGACCTCCGGCCGCGCCAGATAGGTCTTGGCGGGGTCGGGATGATAATTCATCGGCTGCCGCATGCCGCGGAAGTTCGGATATTCCATGTGGCGGTCGAGGAGGTCGCCGACGTCGGGTTGGGACAGGTCGGCATAGCCGACGATGCCATGCGGAAAGCCTCGCTTGTTGGCGATCTCCTGCAGCCAGCGCGTTTCCCCAACCGGATCGCCGGGATCGAGAAGCAGCACTTCGGCTCCGGTGGAAAGGGGACGAGCGAGCTGGACGATCTGGCCTTCGTGGAGGGACAATTTGCGTGCCGGCATTATCGATGATCGCTTCGCCGATCGCTGGGTCGATCAGCTGGAGCGCTCCGAGCGCAGTTTCGCGCGTGCGGCGACGGCTGATCTGCCACCAGCCCGACCTCGCATGCACAATGCCGATGTTTTCCGCGACCGGACAGCTCGGGCAACAGCGCCAGCTCCTGATGCACCACCGCGATGATCGGGCTGTTGTGGTCGGCCTTCGACGAGGCGAAGCCAATCTCGCCGGCTTCGCGTGAGGTCAGCCCTGTGACGATGCGGATGAGAGTGCTTTTGCCGGCGCCGTTGCCGCCCAGGGGCGCGTGGATTTCGTCGGCCCGGACCTGAAAACTCACACCCCGCAGGACACGGGTTGCGTCATAACTCTTCTCGATATTGGCAGCTTCGATCAGGGGCTTCCTGGTCAATACCTGTCCAACTCCCGGCACGTTGCCGGCGCTACCCAAGCTTTGGGTTGAACTCGGCTCCATCCTGTATCTCCTTCCGGGACCAGTGTGCGACCGATTGACATTCGGCTCAATTTTCGTTTCTTAACATTCTGTGTAGCTGAGCTTAACTGACGAGGACGAGGTCAGACATCAAGTTCAATTCGATGACGCATTTCGAGGCAGTCGCGCGGCTCGGCGGCGTGGCAAAGGCCGCTCAGGAATTGCAGGTGACACCTTCGGCGGTTAGCCAGCAGCTGCGGCTGCTCGAACACCAACTCGGGGTGCGGCTTTTTCAGCGCGAAAAGCGCCATCTCTCGCTCACGATCGACGGTGAGCGGCTCTTCCAGACCACGACCCAGGCTTTCGAATCCATACGCGAGGTGCGTAATGCCATTGTGCGGCAGCGCGAAAGCTTCCAGCTTAGCCTGCGCGTCAGTCCTTCCTTCGGCGAGAAATGGCTGGCGCCGCGGTTGGCCGAGTTCAGCAAGGGCTATCCGA
>NZ_JAMYUV010000088.1:0-10838 GCF_040323405.1 Mesorhizobium sp. M0048
TCTCATTGGTAAGGTGAAGGAAATCATCGTCATGCCTCCAACAAACGCGCGCATCTGGGCGCCGCGGAGCCATGCGTCGAGACCGCATCGATTAGCTGTTCCGCCGTCTGCTCGGAAACCCTAATTCATACTGGATGCCGCTGGCGCCTACGGAGGCGAGCTTCTCAAGCGGGATCGTGCGGAGATTACCCAGTGCTATATGGTCACAGGCAACGCCGATTTCGTCCTGATCGTGACGGTCGAGGACGTTCAGGCCTTCGACGTCTTCGTCAAGGCCGCATCGGGCGCTTGTACGATTACGGCATCTCCAGGCAACTGTTCACTCGACGCATTTCATGACGCGGCCGAAGAACCGACAGCTTCTGCCAGTTCTGTAAATGAGAGCCGATTGTTCTGCGCCGCTACCTCCAGCTCCGACCCATCCGGCGCGCTGCGCACCTTACCAAGGTGTTTTCACCGAGCATCACCGAGTGCTTACCGTCGCGGCCACATCAATGCTCGGAGTTAAAGTCCAGAATTTGCTGTCGTTCTGTTACAACATAGCTCGGCGCCGCGGTTGGACGAGCAATTGAGGCGCTCATTTTCAACAGTGGCTCGCAGGCCGAGGCCGACGAGCGTCGTCTCGCGCAGGAGGTGGCTCTTTTTGGCACGATCCCCACCCCTCAGGTGTCATAGTCTTCAGCGGGTGGTTTTGTAGTTGTCAACGCTACTTCTCAGGTTAGCGAGCTGTGGAGCCTCAACAGGTTGTCCAGGGTTAGAGCGAGGCGACTGATAGGTGTTTTGGATTTTAAGCTCCCGTGGGGACGGTGCCAATTGTAGCGATGCAGCCAGACCGGCAACTCTGCGATGCAGTGATCTGAAGTCGGATAGGCGATGGCATAGGCCCATTCGCGCAGCGCCGTCTGGATGAAGCGCTCGGCTTTGCCATTGGTCTTGGGCGTGTAAGGCCTTGTCCTGACATGCTTGAGGCCGAGATCGCGGCAGGCCTTTGCGAAGGCCTTCGATCTGTAGCAGGAGCCGTTGTCGGTCATGACGCGGGCTATCGCGACGCCCAGGCTGGCGTAGTAGGCGACCGCCGCCTTGAGGAAGGCGATGGCGCTTTCTTTTTTCTCGTCGGCCAGGATCTGCGAGAAGGCGATGCGGGAAGCGTCGTCGATGCAGACATGGACGAACTCCCAGCTGTTGCCGCGCGACCTGGCATTGCCGGTGCGCTTGCCGGCAATGCGATGACCGATGCGCTCGAAACGACCGAGCTTCTTGATGTCGATATGGATCATCTCGCCGGGATGCTCGCGCTTGTAGCGTCTGATCGGCTCGGCCGGTTCGATATCCCTGAGCCGCGACAGTCCGGCACGCTTGAAAACGCGGCTAACAGTGGCGGCCGAGACGCCGACCTTATGGGCGATGTGCTTGCCGGTCCAACGTTGCCGCCGCAGCGCCATGATGCGCTCGCCGATCAACGAGCGGTGGCCTGTGGCATATGAGTGGGCCGCGAGGAACGGTCGATCATGCCGGCCCGCCCTTCGGACTTATAGCGCTCGACCCAGCGCGCCACGATCTTGGCCGACACGCCGTAGACGTGCGCCCCATGGGCTTTGGACAAAGCGCATTCTATCACCGACAGCGCCATCTCCTCTCGACGTAGCGGCGTGAGACGGGCATTCTTGTGGAATGTTTATTCGGATCCTCCGGTGAGTGCTGAAGCCTGGTAACTCCAGTCTCCCCCGGTCCGGTCCGAATGGACAACCTCCCGAAAGCTCACAGCTAGAGCAGATAGATTTGGTTCTAAGGAGCAGCCCTTGAGTACCACTTGGGAGATGTTAGTTGGTCGCGACTTTTGCATGGAATGTTTCAGGGCGAGACCATAATGAAAGTGCCCGATGGTAACCCCGGGTGCCGCTCGAGTGGTGGCCGCAATGAATGTCAATCGCCTAACTGACCGCATTATCAGTCTCGGCGGTCTGTCAGCGGCCGCTATGCCGGAATTCGTTAGCGGAGTCGTGATGATTCTGATTTTTGGTATTTGGCTGCGCTGGCTGCCAATCTCCGCAGCATGGCCGGATGGCGCCGGACCCTTAACGCAACTCAATTACCTAATCTTGCCCGCAATGCCGCTCGTGCTCGTCCTGTTCGGCTATATCTGCCGCATGGCACGTGCGGGGATGATCGAGGCGCTCGACTCTGACTATACCCGCACTGCCGTCCTGAAGGGCCTGCCCTGGCGTCAGGTCATTTGGCGGCACGTGCTCAGGAACGAGCTGAGGATCAACACATTCGGCAGACTGGCAAATCAGCAGCCTGATATCTGTCCACCCTCAGGGGCGCACTCCAGGTTGAGGTCCCGTTTGGACGGAAATCACCCCTCAATCCGGGACCTCTTTCCATGAAAGATCATGAGGATCAGCGGCGCGGTGGCGGAACCGCGCAACGACGTCATCCAGTGGTACGGCAATGGCCCGCTCTAAATTCGTCCAGTAATACTCGGCACTAGCGAGTAGCTCCTCGCTCTGGTCAGGTACGCGCCCCGCCTTCCAGTGCCTGATCAACGCGAGCATGGTGAGCCGGGCGAGAGCCGCAACTGGCAAAAGTGGAAGCTCTGACTCGTTTATCGGCCGGCTCTGCTCGTACCCGGCGACAAAGGCAAAGGCATCCTCCCAAGGGTGATCCTGAGTGCGACCGATCAGGTGCGCGACCGGATTCGCAGGGTCAAAGATCACCGCGCTATGGACAGTGTCACCAAAATCAAGGATGGCCTTCACGAAGACATCGCTGTGCTGGTCCACCACGACATTGTTGGGAGCGTAGTCACCGTGGATCACTTGCATTTCAAGACTGGGCAGCCTCGGCAGCACGACTTCTTCGAAGAGCTTGAAGACCCGTTGAGCCAGCAGTCGGTGCTTGGGGTCTGGCGCGTACTCAACAAGTCCCGCCCAATGGAGAAAGTGCTTAATATCGTAAATTAAGCTGCGCGTGGCAGCTGGACGCCCAAATGATCGCAGCGCAATGTTTACTCGCCCGAGCATGTCTCCCGCCTTGGTTAACTGCTCAACGTTGGCATCCATTTGCTCCCAAAGCAGGCCTTCGACAAAGCAGAAGACGCTGAGTGTTCGACAGGCTCCATCCCCCAAGTCGATTGGAACGCTATCCCTTCGGTCAAGGGTGGGCTTGATCCGCTGGACCGGCAAGGCGTGAGCAGCATCATCAAGATAACGCATCGCCTCAATCTGCAACGCCGTAACTGGTTCAGGCTCGTCGGACGGTGACACCTTTACGAGGTATTCATTCGCTTTGGCTTTAAGCCTGAACGTGTGGCCCTTTTCGCTGCCCAATCGTGCAACGTTTCCACTGAGCCCATAGTGCCTCTCAAGCATGTTTTTCAACTGCAAGGGGTCGATAGGTTGGCTTGAAGCAAGGAGGCTGCTCTCCTCCAGGAGCCGTTGTAACACCACGCCGGGTGATTTGTTCATGTTGTTAGATTCCACTAAAGCCGCTGTTTCGCTACGATAGCAAAGGTCTCAAGGAGGCGGCTCACATCGGCTGCGGTGAAAGCGACTGGAGGGCGCACTTTCAACACGTTACCGGCTCGGCCGGTCCGGCTGATCAGAACTCGACGATCGCGGAGGTCCTTGATGATGCTTTCACAACGAGCGGGATCGGGCTCGAGCGTCCCTCTGTCCTTGACGATCTCGATGCCAAGGTACAGGCCGCTGCCTCTGATTTCCGCGACATAAGGAGAATCACGTGTCAGCGTTGCAAGCCCTGCCAGCAGGGTCGCGCCGTTGACGACTACGCGTTCTCGCACATTCTCCTGCTCGAACACATCGAGCACTGCGGAAGCGGCAGCTACAGAAATCGATCGGCCACCCAGTGTGTTGAAGTAGCTGACCTTCTGTCCGAATTCGTCAGATATCTCCGGGCGGAAGACGACGCCAGAGATGGGGAAACCATTCCCCATCGCCTTGCCCATCGTGACGATATCAGGAATCACCGCGTGCCGACTGAACCCCCACATCGAATCTCCGAACTGAGCGAACCCCGATTGAACCTCGTCAGCAATGTAGAGGCCACCAGCGGCGTGAACTTGGTCGACCATTGCCTGCATGAAGCCCACTGGGTGAGTAAAAATGCCGTCGGAGGTGAACGCGGAATCGGCGATCAACGCTGCTAGCCTGTATCCATGCCGTTCGAGATCAATAATTGCGGAACGCACCTGATCCCGCATATACTCGTCGAGAGATCGTTCTGCTCCGCAGAGCCTGGGGTCAGGAGCGTCAATGAGTCGGACGTTCGGTCCGAGCGGGGATCCTGCCCCCAGCATTGGGGAAAAACTGGCGACCTCACGAGTGCGACCGTGAAACGCCCAACGAGTAGCTATGACACCCTCGCCGCCCGTATGGAACCTCGCGACCCGAATTGCGAGATCATTCGCTTCGGATCCAGTGCAGGGCAAGCTTAGCTTCGACAGCGCCGCTGGGAATGTCGCAAGTAGCCGCTCAGCATAGGCGACAAGTGGCACTTGGGGGTAGCGCGTATCAGTGTTGACTGCGGCGATCTGGCGGCAAACGGCGTCCACAACATGCCTGTGCGCGTGGCCAACGCCCGGAACGTTGTTATAGGCGTCGAGATAGTCATTGCCGTCGCGGTCTATTAGGTGAGCGCCAAAACTCGAGACAAACTCCACCGGAATCGTCTCGGAAAACTGGTAGCCAGGACCGAGCACCGTGTTCCGGCGTAGGATGATGTCCTGGAGTCGTTCTGGCACATCGCTGACACCGCTCGCGTCGATCCGCTCGGGGGCGCGCGCGCTCATCTTAGCGTGACAGTAAACGGTCGAAGAAAACCACCTTAGCTTTCGTCGGGTCCGCTACTATCTGGTGGATAAAAGCAACGCTTCGCATAAGAGTGGCAGGTTCAGCCCGGAAGCGAGGTGTTGCAATCGTTACGGCAACCGCTGCTAGAAAGCATGCGTTCATTTGAAAGTGTCCTAGCGGCTGCAAACAGCGCGATTTCCTCGATCGGCAGTAGACAGCCGGCGGCCGCGAGCGTCCAATTCAGTTTGGAGATTGGTGTCTTCTTACGACGAGATGACGGCATGCGAGGCGGTGGCCGGAGCCGTCCGGCGGGCGTCAGGCGCGGCGCGGGTCGGCCGCGATGTGCCGGCGCCATTCGCCAGCGCGCTGCTCGTCATACCCGACGACCGGATCTGTCAACCCTGCAGTGCCCCCACACCATGGGCAGGTTTTCGCGAGGCCGCGTAGGTCAGCTTCTGTCGGCCCATTAAGACCTTCAATGCCGCGATGCTGATAGCCGTCCTCGGCCGCGAGGCTGACATCTGGTTCGGATAGCAAAGACCGTTTTAGGTTCTATGTTCGCTTTTTGTACTTGGAGAGTCGGATAACAGGCAGTGCGAACCTTCCTGCGGGTTGATCGGTCTTCAACTGTACCGTCTGCGGTTCCCAGTTCAGTCTATACCGGCGAATGGTTGGAAAATGTTCGCATGCGATAATGTTGCGACTATGCACCCGAAGCGTTGCTGATCAGTCGGAACGATCCGCGACGCAACAACGTAATACCCTGGTTACAAGGCTCTCAGAACCCCATCAGCCTCCTGTTCGATCAGAAGCCGCATGGCGAGCCGGGCTGTCCACGGCTTCAGCGACCTATGAGAAAAATGGAGGCGAGACGCCATGCGTGCGCATCATCGCTCACGATGGAGGTGGCTTGACAGCATGACACGCGAAGAAAGCTCGAAGCCGTCTGGAACTCTGGAACGCCATCCATCCCGATACCAAGGCAATCGCCGCCGCCGGATATCCCGATGCCTCGCCGCCCTGCAATATTCTTCTTGGCCTGCATTGGCAGCGCATGCTGGTCCAACGGCACGATGAAGGTCGGGAAGGCACCCTTGACCATACAATGTCGGGTCAAAAAGCCTTGCTTATGTAATGCAAGAATGACCGTCTGATCGCTTGGGTAGGCAAGGGCAAGTTAGGATAGCGATCGAGTGATCCAACGCCTTCTAGTGCTTGCGGGCAACCCGAAAGATGAAGATTCGTTGGCGGTGACAGTAGTTCGTGAGCTAATAGGGAAAGTTGCTAAAGGTTGGTTGCCGGGGGGGGGCAACAGCGTTCCGCTGTGCCCGGTTTTTCACTGGCGAAAAGGTCTGTGTCGGAACGGTTTCCACCAACATTATCTACCTGATCGGCATCCGCAGCGGGCCGTGCGAACATCTGTCCAAAGTCATCCGATTCGAAATTCGACTGCGGCACGGTCAGCGGCTTCGTCCAGCTTCACAATGAAAAGGAAAACTTCCACGAAGGGTCGTCCGGGGTCACTGGTCCTTAAATTGTTCATCGCCCGTAATCTTCTTGCATATCCCCGCATAGAAACGGCAAATCGTGTCCCATCGTCGAGTTGCGCCGGTTCGAAGCACCTGTGGCTCAGGTGAATAACGCCGCTTATCGCCTGGTGAGGGCTGTTCACTAGGCTGCGATGCTTCTTGGCTCTGCGCCAAGGCAGAGTCCCGGCGGTCCAACTCACGCGCCGCCCGAATGGCGAGAAAAAAATCAAATTCGATGCCCATTCGCTATGTTTTTCGTAAGTGGAGGTTTCCTGTTGGCAGCAATTTCAAAACCGCGAATCACAGCCAAACGTTTCAAGTACATTGAGGATGCACACTCGGGCTGTAGACCGCCCGAACGAAGCGCCTCACAAAACGCCAAAGTTTTTCCGCTCGCGTCTGCGACCCGCGCACAACCTCAAAGCCTCTGATATCCGTACCATCATCGAGGACCTCGGTCGATGGACTGCTGGCGCGACTTACATGCTGCTGTTGCGGCGTCCACTCGGATTGTGCGGGACTCATTTACCGCGGTCGGGCCAGCAGCGATACCTTGGACCAGTCGGATCGATAGCCGGCTTTGTGAGACGACCGGAATAGGTGAGGGTCAACCGACATCCGCAGCGCCCCAGCCCAGGAGACCGGCTAAACGTCCGTGCTCCAGAAATTCGCGGACACCCATGGAGCACCCCGGCCCCATGTTCCCCCGCCTATTATCATCTGTATCCTAGATGTTTGATCCCAGGCTCACATGACGCTGAGGTCAAGAGGTGTGTTAGGGCGGCATCGTATTGCTCCCTATTGGTGGCGGAATCCAGAGCTGGGCCCCGATTGCGTGACACGGCTCGGTCAATCGAGCCTAATCAAACTCACATACGGTCGCCGCTTGAGACGGCTGCACCAGTATCCCGCTTGCGGCGGCAGGGGCCCAGAAGGCGAGACCCGTCTTTGATACGGTTCTAGCCAGCTGGGATCTTGGTTCGCCTCCTGGATCCGCCGAGGCTGATCAGGCCTCGAGGGATGAGTGTAACCATCGCGCACACGCGCGGCTCGCCTCGTTTGTAGGCGAGCAGCGCACGCACCAACGCCTCACCATAGATCTTGTCGGTCTTGGCACGACGCCGCCGGCGCGACGTGGCAATCGAGGCGGCGTCGACGACATGGCTTTCGATCCCCTCGGCCTCCAGGATTCGATGGATCCAGAAGCCGTCGAGACCCGCCTCCTGAATGACCACAAGCGCAAAGTGCCGGCCGGCGCGCGCCTGTGCCTTGTCCTGAAGCTGGGCAAAGCGTGCCAGCAGTCCTGTGATATCGCCGCCGCGTACCGCATGTTTCGACATCTTCTCCCCACTGCCCGGCGACAGCGAAGTGATCAACCAGGTCGATTTACTGAGTTCCAAAGAAATGAAGATCGCGCCAAGATCGGTGCGGATAGCGGCAGGCGCCGCAGATCGATCGGCTACAAGACGCATGATTGGCCTCCACAGAGTTGTTGGTCAGCAACCCCACTCTGCCAGAGCGCAGGTCGCTATCCACCACCGGTCATGGGATCTTTGATGGAGCATCCTTGCCTTGTCGTCCGAATCAAAGGATGCGCTATGGGCCAGGTTCTTCACGGGAGCGCCACGACGACAGAGGCGATCCGTCGAGCGATACAACATAGTCATGTCTGGACGGGCGCCCGCTGATCAAGGGTTTGTTTTCAGCGATGGGATGCTCGCGGGTGCGGTCATGTCTCCGGCCTGTTGCTGCGGTCTTGTGACTGCTGGCCCTGATGGTATCCCCTGATCCTTTGGCCTGATCAAGAGAGCCAGCTCGAAGCTCCGACTATGCTGCAGGCTTTCAGGATCTGTCCTCGTCTGTTCCCAAACGTCATTGTCACCCTCGATTCCGGTTCGCGGCCTTTGCCGATGCTGTTGTTACGCCGGTGTGCCGGCATAGCGTGTTGCGTCGCGCATAAGTGCGAAGACGATACGGGCGAGCTTGTTGGCGGTCGCCACGGCGACAAGCTTGAAGGGCTTGGTCTCCATCAGGCGAACCGCCCAGTTTCTCAACGCATCGCCGGAACGCTTGCGATGGAACAGAACGGCATGAGCTCCGACTACGAGCAGCTTGCGCAAATATCGGTTACCCATCTTGGAGACGCGTCCCAGCCGTCCCTTTCCGCCGGAGGAGTTTTGCCGTGGCGTGAGCCCTAAGAAGGCGGCGAATTCGCGCGAACCTGAGAAGGTGGAGATATCCTAGATGCTCGCCGCAAACGCGGAGGCAGTAATGGGGCCGATGCCGGGAACGGTCATCAGACGGCGTGCCATTTCATCAGTCTTGGCGAGGGCCAGAATAGCCTGATCGCTCTGCCTGATCTCGGCATCAAGTTCGCTCAGTTGGCGCACCAACGGCAACAGTGCCGAACGCACGGTCGCCGGGATCATGTAGTTGCCCTCGATGACGAGGGTAGCCAAGGCGCGTGCGTTGTTCGGTCCCTGGGCGGCGATGATCCCGATTTCGGCCAGATGGCTGCGAAGGGCATTGACCAGTTGGGTGCGTTGGGCCACTAGAAGTTCGCGTACCTTGTGATGCATGAGCGTCGCCTGATTCCCGACCGATCGCACCGGCACAAAACGCATCGAAGGGCGCGCACCGCCTCGCAGATGGCTGCTGCATCAGCGGCATCGTTCTTTTGGCGACGCACGTAAGCCTTCACATAGGCTGGCGGCATCAGCCGCACGTCATGGCCGAACTTCATGAGTTCGCGAGCCCAGTGATGGGCCGAGCCACACGCTTCCACCAATGAGGCAGCATGGCACGGATTCGAAGAATGTCAGAACATCCTTCCGCCGCAGCGCCCGGGTCGTGACGAGGCCGCCAGCGGCATCGATCGCGTGAACCTGGAAGACATGCTTGGCCAGATCGAGGCCAATAGTAGCAACAGCGCTGAGGTCGCTGGTAATATTGCTCATGGACGGTGCTCCTTCAGATGAGTGCTCGACAGCAGCCATCTTGGCACGCCTCTGACGAGGATGATGCCGTTGCGGGCGCCGTCCACCCCATCAAGCGAGCCTGAGGGCGCTGGCCAAGCGCTACGGGATCAACCAGAAGACGGTCGCAAAGTGGAAGAAGCGGGCTGCGGTCGCGGACGTTCCGACTGGCCCGAAGGAGCCGAGATCGACCGTGCTTTCCGTGGAGGAAGAGGCGGTCATCGTCGCCTTCCGGCGCTATCCGCTGCTACCGTTGGACGATTGTCTCTATGCGTTGCAGTCGACAATCCCGCACCTGACGCGAGCCTCTCTGCACCGCTGCCTGCAGCGTCACGGCATCGGCCGATTGCCGGATGTCGAGGGCGACAAGCCGGCGAAGCGGAAGTTCAAGAGCTACCCGATCGGCTCCTTCCACATCGACATCGCAGAGGTCCGCACCGAACAGGGTAAGCTGCACATGTTCGTGGCGATCGACCGAACCTCGAAGTTCGCTTTCGTCGAACTGCACGAGAAGGCGACGACCGCCGTCTCGAGGGAGTTCCTGCTACGTCTGATCGAGGCGGTTCCTTACAAAATCCACACCGTACTCACCGACAACGGCATCCAGTTCACGACGCCCGGCGCCAGCGGCTCGGCCGTGCCGCTGATCAGGGAAGCCATCGCAAACGGCGAACTCTTCCGGGCACATGCCTTCGAATACGCCTGCGCCCACGAACGACATCGAGCACCGCACGACCAAGGCCAAACATCCATGGACCAATGGCCAGGTCGAGAGGATGAACCGAACCATCAAGGATGCGACGGTCAAGCGCTTCTACTACGAGAGCCACGAACAGCTCCGTCGCCATCTCGCCGACTTCGTCACCGCCTACAATTTCGGCCGCCGGCTCAAGACCCTCAAAGGCCTCCCACCCTATGAGTTCATCTGCAAGGCGTGGCTTTCCCAGCCGGAACGGTTTTCGCTCAACCCGCTCCAGCAAATGCCGGGACTAAACACCTAGAGCACGTCCGGTTTAATCCGGTTCATAGCCTGCGGCCTTGAGGTAGTTTGCGCATTCTGTTGGCGTAAAAAGGTCGACGAGCGCGCCGACGGTGCCCATAGGGCCGCGATTGTCCGCTCGGCCCTCGCCCGCAGGAGCGCCTTGGGCTTTGCGAAGGCGTTTTCGATGGGGTTGAAGTCGGGACTGTAGGGCGGGAGGAACATCAGCCTTGCACCGGCGGCTTCGATCGCCTCGCGCACGCCCCCGGACTTGTGCGCCGGCAAATTGTCCATGACGAGGACGTCGCCTGGCGCCAGGGTTGGCGCCAGCACCTGCTTGACATAGGCGAGGAACACGACCCCGTCCATGGCGCCGTCCTAGACGAAGGGCGCGGCAATCCGGTCAGCCTGAGCGCGCCGGTGAAGGTCGTGGTCTTCCAGTGGCCGTGCGGCACGCCTGCCCGGCAGCGTTCGCCGCGCGGCGCTCTTCCGCGCAGGCGAGCCATCTTGGTCGACAGCCCGGTCTCATCGATGAAGACGAGCT
>NZ_JAMYUV010000089.1:0-10234 GCF_040323405.1 Mesorhizobium sp. M0048
ATGCTCTTCCCATCGTCCACCTCCATCGAGGTGGATGTTGAATCAGCACAAAACGCAGCCGTCACATCACAATCGATTCATCGATCACAGGACGTGCTCTAGTGCCAGCGCTTCGCCGGCCCGCACTTCGGCGCCGACCGGCAACAGCCTGGTGATGCCGACGGCGTGATCGATCCTGTCGTCGGGCCGCGTCCGCCCGCCGCCAAGCCCGACCACGGCAAGCCCGATCTCGCGCGTCGCGATGCCGGAGACAAAGCCGTTCGCGCTCGCCTTGACCGCGAATTCCGTTGCCGCTTTCGGCAGATATTTTTCCGGATTGTCGACAAAGTCGGCGGGACCACCCAGTGCCGCCACCATGCGCGCGAAGATGGAAGCGGCGCGGCCGCCGGCCAGCGTCTCGGCGGCGCGGCGCAGGCCGTCCTGGTTGGACGACACCAGGCCTGCCGATTGCAGCATCTCGGCGGCCAGCGCCAGCGTCAAGTCCTCCAGCCGCCGGTCGCGAAAGCGGCCGGTGAGAAAATCGACGGCGTTGCGCATCTCGACCGCATTGCCGGCGGCGGAGGCCAGCGGCTCGTTCATGCCGGTGACCAGCGCCGATGCCTTCAGGCCGGCGCCATTGGCGACCTCGACCAGGCTGTTGGCCAGCGCGGTTGCGTCGCGCGATTTCTCCATGAAGGCGCCGTTGCCGACCTTGACGTCGAGCACCAGCGAACCAAGGCCGGCCGCCAGCTTCTTCGACAGGATCGAGGCGGTGATCAGCGGCACGGATTCGACCGTTCCCGTCACATCGCGGATCGCGTAGAGCCTGGCGTCGGCGGGTGCGAGGTCTGCGGTCTGGCCGATGATGGCGCAGCCGGTTTCAAGCACGGTCTTGCGGAAGCGCGCAACATCCGGCTGGCTGATATAGCCGGGGATGGCATCCATTTTGTCCAGCGTGCCGCCGGTATGGCCCAGACCCCTGCCGGAAATCATCGGCACATAGGCGCCGCAGGCAGCGACGATCGGCGCCAGCATCAAGGAGACATTGTCGCCGACGCCGCCCGTCGAATGCTTGTCGGTGACCGGGCCGGGCAGATCCGACCAGTCGAGCACATCGCCGGAATCGCGCATCGCCATAGTCAGCGCCACCGCCTCGTCGCGGCTCATGCCGTTGAAGAATACTGCCATGGCGAGGGCACCGACCTGTGCGTCGGTAACGGTGCCGGCGGCCAAGCCCTCGATGAAGAACGCGATCTCCTCAGCCGAGAGCTTCTGCCCGTCGCGCTTGCGGCGGATGATTTCCTGGGGAAGCATCAGGCGTCGACCCTGTGCTCCGGAAGCCCGTCCTGAAAAACACGCTGCAGGATGGTCGCCAGCCGCGCACCGCCGACCGGCGCCATGTCCTTGGTCTCCTGGTGCGACAGCTCGGCTCCGGTCATGCCAGCGGCAAGGTTGGTCACGACCGAACAGGCGGCGACGCGCAGCCCGAGGAAGCGCGCGAGAATGACCTCCGGCACCGTCGACATGCCGACCGCGTTGGCGCCCATGACGCGCGCCATGCGGATCTCGGCGGGCGTCTCGAAGCATGGGCCGGAGAACCACATATAGACGCCCTTGTGCAGCATGGTACCGGTCGCCTTCGCCGCCCGCTCGATGGCGGAGCGGAGATCGGCGTCATAGGCTTCGGTCAGGCCGACGAAACGGCGGTCGCTCGGTTCGCCGATCAGCGGGTTGGACCCCGAGAAATTGATGTGGTCGGTGATCAGCATTACCGAGCCCGGCCCCATCCCGGGATCGACCGAACCGGCGGCGTTGGTGAGGATCAGCCGGGAGATGCCGATGCCGGCGAGCACTTCCAACGCCGGCCGCATCGCCGCTGCGTTGCCGTGCTCGTAATAGTGTGCGCGGCCGGACAGCATCAGCACCGGCGTGCCGGCAAAGAGCCCCGCCACCACCTCGCCGGCATGGCCGCTGACACCGCTTCGGGGAAACCCCGGCAAGTCGGCGTAGGAGATGCGCACCGCATCCTCGACCTGGTCGACGAGCCCGCCAAGCCCTGACCCCAGCACCAAGGCCGTGGTCGGCGCCAGCCCATCCAGCCTTTCGACGAGGTGATCGAGCGCTTCCTTCATTTCAGCACATCGCCTTCAAACCCGTATGGCAACAACTCGCCCATGGTCACGGTCTCGACCACGCCGCTGTCATCGCAGAGATAGAACTTCGTTTCCGGCCGGCAGAATTCGGCCAGCCGCTGCCGGCAGCCGCCGCAGGGCGAGCATTTTGCCACGCGTTCGGCGATCACGGCGATTTCCGTGATCTTGCCGCCGCCGCCCATGACGTAGTGGCCGAGCGCGGTGGTTTCGGCGCACCAGCCCTCAGGATAGGACGCGATCTCGACATTGGCGCCGGTGAAGACACGCCCGTCCTCGGTGCGCAACGCCGCGCCGACCGGAAATTTCGAATAGGGCGCATAGGCCTTGGCCATGGCGGCTTTCGCCGCTTCGAACAGATCATGAGTCATGATAGATCAGCGTTCCTTGACATAAGGCACGCCGCCGGCGCGCGGCGGGATTGCCTTGCCGATGAAGCCGGCAAGCAGGATGACGGTCAGCACATAGGGCAGCGCCTGCATGAATTGCACCGGCACCTTGCCGATCAGCGGCAGCGGCGTGCCTTGCAGGCGGATCGACGCGGCGTCGAGGAAGCCGAACAGCAGGCAGGCGAACATGGCGTTGACCGGTTTCCATTTGGCGAAGATCAGCGCGGCCAGCGCGATGTAGCCCTTGCCGGCGGTCATGTCCTTCACGAAGCCGCCATTCTGCACCATCGACAGATAGGCGCCGGCAATGCCGGTGAGCACGCCGGTGCAAATCAGCGCCCGGTAGCGCAGCCAGGCGACCGAGATGCCGGCGGTGTCGACCGCAGCCGGGTTCTCGCCGACAGCGCGCAGGCGGAGCCCAAAGCGGGTGCGAAACAGCACCCACCAGGTGAACGGCACGGCCAGGAAGGCGAGATAGACCAGCACGGAGTGGCCGGAGATGAGTTCCGAATAGATCGGCCCGAGAATCGGAACGCCCCTGAGCGCATCCGCGCCCGGCCAGATGATTGCTTCGAAGCGCTCGCCGGCAGCCAGCGCCGGCGTGCGCCCGCCTTGCTGGAACCAGGCCTGGCCGAGCATGATCGTCGATCCGGCGGCAATGAAATTGATCGCGACGCCGGAAACGATCTGGTTGCCGCGATGGGTGATCGAGGCAAAGCCGTGGATCAGCGCGAAGGCAACCGAGATGAGGATGGCCATGCCGAGGCCGAGATAGGCCGAGTGGAAGACCGAGGCGGCGGCCGCACCGGCGAAGGCGCCGACAAGCATCTTGCCCTCGAGCCCGATGTCGAAGACGCCGGCCCGCTCCGAATAGAGGCCGGCGAGGCAGGCGAGCAGCAAGGGGACCGAAAGGCGGATGGTCGAGTCCAGGACCTGTACGATGGCGTTGAAGAAATCCATCTCAGGCGCCCTTCCCTTTGACCGCTTCCATGCCGACCGATTTCGGGCTGAGCGAGGCGAACAACGCCTGGACATAGGGCCGGAACATATGCTCGAGCGCGCCGGCGAACAGGATCACGAGGCCCTGGATGATGACGATCATGTCGCGGCTGATCGCCGGCATCTCGAAGGCGAGCTCGGCGCCGCCCTGGTAGAGCATGCCGAACAGGATCGCCGCCAGCACGATGCCGACCGGGTGCAGGCGACCCATCAGCGCCACCGCGATGCCGACGAAACCGGCGCCCGAAACGAATTCGAGCGCGACATTGTGCTGGTCGCCCATCGTCGGGTTGAGCGCCATCATGCCGGCCAACGCGCCCGAGATCATCATCGCAATGATGATGATGCGTATCTCCGAAATCCCGGCATAACGCGCCGCTTTCGGGCTGTGGCCATAGGTGCGCATCTCGTAGCCGAGCTTCGTGCGCCAGATCAGCACCCACACCAGAAAGGCCATGGCTAGCGCCAGCAGGGAACTGACGTTGAATGGCGCCGAACGGATTTTGGCGCCGAACAATTCGATGACCCAGTTGAGCTTCGGCAATTGCGCGCCTTCGAGGAAGGTGCGCGTCTGCGGCGCCATCGAGCCGGGCGGCTTCAGCATCCCCACCAGCGCATAGACCATGACGCTGGCGGCGATGAAGTTGAACATGATGGTGGTTATGACGATGTGCGAGCCGCGCTTGGCCTGCAGATAGGCCGGGATCAGCGCCCACAGCGCGCCCATCGCCGCGGCGGCGATAATGGCAATCGGGAAGGTCAGCCACCAGGGCAGCACGCTGTCGAAGGCCAGGCAAACGATGCCGATACCGAGACCGGCGATATAGCCCTGGCCCTCGCCACCGATGTTGAACAGGCCGCAATGCGCCGCAACCGCCACCGAAAGCCCGCTGAAGATGAAGGTGGTAGCATAGAAAAGTGTAAACGCGATGCCTTGGCCGCGACCGAAGGCGCCCTCGACCAGGATGACAGCCGCGCGCAACGGGTTCTCACCGACCAATATGACGACGAAGCCGGCAACGACGAAGGCGACGAACAGATTGATCAGCGGGATCAGCACGTAGTCGGCCCAGGCCGGGAGCTTGGCATAGGGAGTGCTCATTCCGCCGCCTCGCGCTGCTCGACGCCGGCCATCAGCAGGCCGAGCTCGCCCTCGGTCGCGTCGGGGCCGCGTTCGCCGACGATGCGGCCGGCAAACATCACCAGGATGCGGTCGGACAGCGAGCGGATCTCGTCGAGTTCGACCGAAACCACCAGCACCGCCTTGCCCTGGTCGCGCATGGCGATGAGGCGCTTGTGGATGAATTCGATGGCGCCGACATCGACGCCGCGCGTCGGCTGGCCGACGATCAACACGCCGGGATCTTGTTCCATTTCCCGCGCCAGCACGATCTTCTGCTGGTTGCCGCCGGAGAAATTGGCGGTCTTGAGGCGGCAGTCCGCCGGGCGGATGTCATATTTGACGATCTTGTCCCGGGCATCGTCACGGATGGCGTCGATGTCGAGAAACGGCCCCTTCAGATAGCGCTCATCGTCCTGGTAGCCGAGGATCGAATTCTCGTTCTCCTCGAAGGCCAGCACCAGCCCGACGTGATGGCGGTCCTCCGGCACATGAGCAAGGCCGCGCTCGCGCAGCTCGCCAGGGTCGGCGGCGCCGGTGAGGTCGATCGGCTTGCCGTCGAGCATGACCGAGCCCGAAACGGCATGCCTGATGCCGGAAATCGCCTCGAGCAATTCGGACTGCCCGTTGCCGGCGACGCCGGCAATGCCGACGATCTCGCCGGCATGGACGTCGAAGGAGACGTCGTCGACCATGGTGACGCCGCGGGAATCCTTGACCGTCAGGTTCTTGACCGCGAGCTTGACGCCGCCGGCCTTCGCCTCGCCCTTCTCGACGCGCAGCAGCACGCGCCGGCCGACCATCAGCTCCGCCAGTTCCTCGACCGTGGTCTTCCTAGTTTCGCGTGTCGCCACCATCGTGCCCTGGCGCATCACCGAGACGGTGTCGGTGATCGCCATGATCTCGCGCAGCTTGTGGGTGATCAGCACGATCGTCTTGCCCTGCTCCTTCAGCTGCCTGAGGATGCGGAACAGATGGTCGGCCTCGGCCGGCGTCAGCACGCCCGTTGGCTCGTCGAGGATCAGGATTTCGGCGCCGCGATAGAGCGCCTTGAGGATTTCGACGCGTTGTTGCAGGCCGACCGGCAACTCCTCGATGATGGCGTCGGGATCGACTTCGAGCCCGTATTCGCGCTCGAGCCGCTCCAGCTCGGAACGCGCCTTGGCGATGCTCTTCTTCAGCAGTGCATCGCTTTCGGCGCCGAGAATGACGTTTTCCAGGACCGAGAAATTGTCGACCAGCATGAAATGCTGATGGACCATGCCGATGCCGAGCGCGATCGCATCATTCGGTGTCTTGATCGATGCCGGCTGGCCGCCGACACGGATTTCGCCGGAATCGGCCTGGTAGAAACCATAGAGGATCGACATCAGCGTCGACTTGCCGGCGCCGTTCTCACCGACGATGCCATGGATGGTGCCCCGCATAATCTCCAGATTGATGTCGCGGTTGGCGCGCACGGCGCCAAAGCTCTTGTCGATGCCGATCAGCTCGATTGCGGCTTGCGCCATGCAGCCTGTTCCCACTGTTATTTTTTTACCGCTTGGTCAAACGCCTAGCATGACGCCCAGTCTATGCCAATTGGGTCTATGTCAATTGCCCGGAGCAGGGTTCACTCTCGACAAATCCCGCCATGCTTGTCAATTTCCAACGTGGCCGCAGCCTGCACAATCGCCTGATCGAGGATTTGAGATGACCATGCCCGCCCACATGCCCGACCACCGGCTGACGACGCTGGAAATCCGCGCCGCCGAGCAGGAGAAGACAATCGAGGAACTGTCAGGCCAGATCGCCGAGCAGTGGAAGGTGATCGAGCGCATGCAGCGCAAGCTCGACGCGCTGGCCGAGCGCTTCCTGGCGCTGGAGGAACAGGCCGCACCCGACGTGCCGGTGACCAAGCCGCCGCACTGGTGAGCGGCTGACAATGCAAAACCGCCGGGCTTTCACCCGGCGGCTCGTCAGTCTTCAATGTCGATCAATCAATACGGGCAGGCATTGTCCGACATGTAGTCGTGCACCTTGATGGTGCCGGCGATGATGTCGGCCTTGGCCTTTTCGACCGCTGCCTTCATCGCGTCGCCGACAAGCGCCTTGTTGTTGTCGTCCATGGCGTAGTCGACGCCGCCTTCCTTGAGGCCGAGATCGTTGACGCCGGCCGTGAACTTGCCGTCCTTGGCATCCATGAAGGTGTTGTAGACGGCAACGTCGACGCGCTTGACCATGGAGGTCAACACCTTGCCGGGTTGCAGGCCGTTCTGGTTGGAATCGACGCCGATGCCGAGCTTGCCGGCGTCGGCCGCTGCCTGCAGCACGCCGACACCGGTGCCGCCTGCCGCCGCGTAGATTACGTCGGCGCCCTGGTCGATCTGCGTCTTGGCGATCTCGCCGCCCTTGGCCGGATCGTTCCAGGCTGCCGGCGTATCGCCGGTCATGTTCTGGATGACGTCGGTGGCGCCGGCCGCCTTGGCGCCGCCTACATAGCCGCAGCCGAACCTGCGGATCAGCGGAATATCCATGCCGCCGACGAAGCCGACCTTCTTGGTCTTGGAAGCCATCGCCGCCATCACGCCGACGAGGTACGAGCCTTCCTGCTCCTTATAGACCAGGGAGCGGACATTGGGCTTGTCGACGACCATATCGATGATGGCGAATTTGGTGTCGGGGAACTCGGTGGCGATCTTGTCAAGCGCGTCGGCCCAGGAGAAGCCAGCCATGACGATCGGATTGCGGCCGTCCTCGGCGAAGCGGCGCAGCGCCTGCTCGCGCTGGGTGGCGTTGCTGACCTCGAATTCCACATAGGGGATGCCGGTCTCGGTCTTGAACTTTTCGGCGCCGTTGAAGGACGCTTCGTTGAACGACTTGTCGAACTTGCCGCCGAGATCATAGAGGATCGCGGGTTGAATGTCCGCGGCGAAGGCCGGGAGAACCATTGCAGCTGCGGCCATAAGGCCGAGAACGATACGTTTCATGTGATCCACACCCCTGTCGGTTATTTGTCCATTATGCACCGCATGCCGGCCCGGTTCTCCGGCAGGCATGCAGCGTCAGGCAGGAGTGTCTTCCTCCCGCTTCGGGTCAATCTGGCACGGCCCGAAACAAAATTCACGTGGAATTTTGACCCTTTGGAAAAGCATGGCGCCGCATCGCGGCGCCACAGCATATTCCTTGCGTCAGGGGCATAATCAGGCGGAGACGGCGGCCGGAATGGCGCAGGAGACGCCGGTTCCCCGCAGGCCGCAATAGCCGTAGGGGTTCTTCGCCAGATATTGCTGGTGGTCTTCCTCGGCGAAGTAGAATTCCGGCGCCGGTGCGATCTCGGTGGTGATCTTGCCGCGTCCGGCACCGCGCAGCGAAGCCTCGTAGGCATCGCGCGAGGCGAGCGCCGCCTGGTACTGCGCGTCGTTGAACGTATAGATCGCCGAGCGGTAGGTGGTGCCGACATCATTGCCCTGGCGCATGCCTTGCGTCGGGTCGTGACTTTCCCAGAACAGCTTCAAAAGCTCGGCATAGGACACGATCTTGGGATCGTAGACGACGAGCACGACTTCGGCATGGCCTGTGAGCCCGGTGCAGGTTTCCTGATAGGTCGGGTTGGGCGTGACGCCGCCGGCATAGCCGGCCGCCGTGACCCAGACGCCCTCGACCTGCCAGAACAGGCGCTCGGCGCCCCAGAAGCAACCCAGCCCGAACATCGCCGTTTCCAGCCCTTCGGGATAAGGACCCTTGAGCGGCCTGTTCGAGACGAAGTGCTTCGATGCAGTCGGGATCGGCCGGTCGCGGCCGGGCAGCGCCTCGGAGGGCTTCGGCAGGTTGAGCTTCTTGTTCAGCATGTCGCTGAGAAACATAGTGCGGTTTCCTTTTCTTCTTGGTTGAGCCTTCCCCGGCACGGGAACACCGGGTCAGGCTGGAAATGTCAGGTCGCGGCGAACCGCCCGCTGGGGCGCGGCCGCCTGTAGCCGATGGCGTAAAGAATGAACGCCAGCACCGCGAACACGGCGAAGCCGGGCTGGCTGAGCACCCAGGCGATGGCGCCATCCCACAGCAGCGGATTGACCTTGTCGCGGACGAAGCTTTCGAAGGCGCTGCGCGTATCCGGCGAGACCGCGAGCCAGCTGGAATTAAGCGGTGTCATCACCAGCGCCGAAGCCGCCACCGACCGTGTCGCATCGAGCACGGCCATGATGACCGAAACCGACAGCGCGACCATTGCAGCGAGACGAAAGATGAAGCGGAACATCCAGACCCTTCCTCCCCAGGAGATTATCAGAATGTCGTATCGGACTGTTAGATAGGATCTACTTGCTTCGCCTGCAATCGCGACACGCGAAGTTGAACCGGCGACCGCCGGTTCGCTGGAACCGGCGGCGCGCCGGACGGCGAGCACACCTCGGCCGCCCCTTTCGATAGGCTCCCTACGGGTGCTCCGGTAACATGGGGTGAGCATCCGTATCCGGCAAAGCGAATAGACTATCGTTATGTCTTGGCATTCGGCACCGGATCGACTAGATGAGCCCCGCGCCTGTTGCTTTGACGGCTCAGGTGTGGGGAAAGGGTATCCGCTGGTCGACGGCGCCCACGGCCGGAATTCCGGTCCGGAATCCCAAAGGAGATGCATCTCCCCAACCCGCGCGGCGAAACCGGCCGCGTCGAAAATGCTAAAGACGGAGAGGTGGCCGAGTGGTTGAAGGCGCACGCCTGGAAAGTGTGTTTACGGGAAACCGTAACGCGGGTTCGAATCCCGCTCTCTCCGCCAGATACCCACTTAAGCGTCTGTTATTGTTTCGCTTTGTGAGTTGCGGCCTTTCCGTTCCTAACGTCCGCAAACGATGAAGCTCGGCCACCATGCCGCCGCCCCTTTGTTGACTTTGCTTGGGAATCGGAGTGTCCGGAAAAAACCGCAGGGCAGCCCGCAGGATTCGCGTCTGCGGACCCCAATCCGCCCCGCCGGCGCCTACAGGCAATCTACCCCAACGCCCCCCAAGCGGCGCCGGCCACTTTCAGCCCCTTCGTTCGAAAGTTGGCTTCCAGTCGCGATTGCGCGCCCGCTGATGGCCTTCGTAGTCAGGAATGCATGCGAAGAAGGTCGGTCACGGCCGGCAGCCTTGCAATTTGAGCAGACAAAGAGCCCGACCAAGTCGTCATGCATCGAGCCGTGGTCATGGCCGAGCCTGTCAATCAGCGCCTGGATGTCAAGTTTCGTCGATTTGCAGCACATCGGGTGCGCACAATTGACTTAGATGGGTTCGCGGGCGGACAGAGTGTCGGCGAGGGTCTTTCGAGTCATGGCGATTCTCCGTTGAAGGGGCTCGCCGCAACGGGAGGATTATATTCCTTAATGCTGATCCCCTGCATTGTCTCGTGCGGAATGGGCTCTCCGGCATTAGACAGGGATATCCGGAGTTCGCCGTCTCGGGTGGTGGCTTCGACCTTAATGGGCATGCCCGCGGCACAAAGTTACCGGTTCGAATCCTGTCGGGTGCAGCATTGCCGCGGTTCGCTTGCCGACAACTATTCCTGCTGGAATTGACAGGGCCAATCTTCAGGCCTCGTCAAGCCAGAAGGCAACTCGGTCCGGGCGTCTCCGCAAGCCATGTTGA
>NZ_JAMYUV010000090.1:0-9688 GCF_040323405.1 Mesorhizobium sp. M0048
GCCTTATCCTGACTCTGTAATCCTGTCTCAGAATCAGGCAATGGAAGCACCTTGCCGACGGTTCCGGTGAAGCTCGTCAGACGTCCGGGTCAAGCGTTCCCGCAGCGAAGCGAGGACAACGCTTTACGCGGCGGCGGCACCACAAGCTTGTTCATGGGGTGCAGGCTTAGTCCTGCACCCCTGCCACGCGGCGAGCGGGAGAGCGCGAGGGGAACCCCTCGCACATAAAGACAATAACTTGCGCCGCAGGCGCTCCGCTTAGGTCACGTGCGTGCAGCTGTACTTTACCGATCTTGGCGCCCTGTCGCGCCCGCTTCCTCTCGATGATTCCGCAACAAACCCCGCGCCCGGCGCGCTCGACGTGGCCGAGCGCGCCGGGCTGATCGACGGCATGCCGTTCATCCTGACGGATGACGGCAGCTACGATCTCAATCTCAACCGGTTCTTCCGGGCCTGTCCTGGCATGGGTGCGCGCTCGCCGAACACCTGGCGCTCCTACGCCCGCGACATCCTGGTCTGGGCGCGCTTTCTTGCCGAGCGGCGCGACGGCAAGACGGTCTGGCAGGCCGACCGCCACGATGTTCTGGCCTTTCATCGGGCACGACGCCTGGCGGCGGCTCCCTACCGCATCTCGGCGGCAAGCTGGAACCGAAGCATCGCCGCGCTCGACAAGCTCTATCGCTGGGCCATAGAGGAAGGGATAATCACCGTTTCGCCCTTCAGCTACGGCGTCACCCTTCGTAGGGCCGCCGGCAGCCGGGCCGTACTCGCCGTGACGGCGAACCGCGCCCGCGAGCGCGCAGCGCGCCGGCACGACACCCGCTTTGTCGATCTCGGCCGTTATCTCCTGTTCCGCGACGTCGGGCTGCGCGGCCGGCTTCCCGACGGCTCTGAAGATCCGGCGTGGCGCGGGCGGAACGGCGAGCGCAATGCGCTCTTTGCCGAACTGCTGGTCACGACCGGTTTGCGGCTGACAGAGGCTGGCAGCCTGCTTCTGGCCGAGCTTCCGCGCCTGACCGAGCCGGGATCGCGCTCAGTTCCATTCGATCTTCCCGGTCCGATCGCCAAGGGCGGACGGCCACGTCGCATCCGCATTCCGCGCCGGGTGCTGGCGCTGATCTCCGACTATGTCGATCTCGAGCGCACCATCTCCGCCGCCCGCTCAAAGCCTTCAGTGCCCAATCCGCTCTGGCTGATGCCGGAGAGCGGGAAGGTCGCTGATGCGTCGGGTAAGCGGGTCCGGCTTGACCGCCTGACGCCGGGCGAACGACGCCGCGTGCTGATCGGGGCGCCCGGCCGAGCGCAGCAGGGCTTGCTCTGGCTCACCGAAGGCGGCCGGCCCGTGCCCTCGGCGACCTGGGAAGCGGTCTTCCGGCGCGCCTGCGTCCGCTGTCGCCGCTTCGGCATCGAGATCGAGGTGACGCCGCACACTCTGCGGCACACCTTCGCCGTCAACATGCTCTCCATGCTGATCCGCGAGCAGATCGGAACCGTGTTCGATCCGCACGACCGGCACGGCGCGGTCTATCGCCGGATGCTCGGCGACCCGTTGCAGAAGCTCCAGCAGCTCCTGGGGCACGCGAGCATTACCAGCACCTATATCTATCTCGACTGCCTCGCCGAGGCGCAGGAGTTGGTCGAAGCGGCCGCGGATCGCTGGGCCGACGATACGGCCGGTGATGCAGCATGACCGCCGTGACGACTGCCTCGGTACGGCGACCGGGTCGTCGCGCCCTCTTTCCCGAGGCGTTGCCCGATCCCGAGGGCGAGGCAGCCGCCGCGATCGCGTCGCTCCGCTTCACAGTCACGCTGGCGGACCGCAGCAGGAGGATCGATCTGACGATGCTCGCTGGCCGCAAGCCACTGGCCCGGACGTTTGCCGGCGCGCTTTGGCGCGCCTGCCAGGTCGGCGGTCCGGCCGGCTCAATCTCGACAGCCTATGCCTATGCCAGCGCGCTCAAGACATTCTGGCGCTATCTCGATTCCGCCAGAGTGCGCATCGTGTGCCTTTCCGACATGAGCGCTGCCTTGATCGACGGCTTCGACGCCTGGATGGAGGAGAGCGGCCTGCATCCCAATCACCGGCTGCATCGGATGAGCAAGGTGCTCAACCTGCTCCGCCTCGCCGAGGCGGCGGAGCCCGACCTTCTGCCACCCGATGCCTCGCGGCGGCTGATGCATACGAGCGACCGGCCGGGTGTGCGCGCCCGGCCGCGCGATGCCTATGGCGACGATGTCGCCACGGCATTGCGGATCGCCGCTCGCGCCGATCTCGCCGCCATCATCCGCCGCTTTGCCGTGGCAGATCGCATCCCGACCGTCGAGGATGCCGATCGGAGCCGCGTTCTGGCGGGGGCGCATGAACAGGTGATGGCGGTGATCGACGGGGAAGGCGTCATCGGGCACCGGCACCCGCTCTTCAAGCGCCTCTACACGCTGCGCCGTGAGAGCGACCTGCCGAACGATAGCCTGATCCACGATCTGCATGGCCGCCAGCATCTGATCGCCGCCGACCTCGTGCCGCTCATAGTCCTCATTTCGCTCGACACGGGTCTCGAGATCGAAGCGATCAAGAGCTTGCGGGCGGACTGCCTGAAGAACCCGTCCGGCGGCTATGTCGAGATCGAGTACTGCAAGCGGCGGGCACGCGGCGCCGAGTGGAAGCGGCTGCGCGTGCGCGACGGCGCCTCCTCGACACCGGGTGGCCTGATCCGCAAGGTTCTGCAGTGGACCGGTCCGGCGAGAGGCTGGCTTGGCGCCGACACGCTCTGGGTCCACTGCGCCTGGGGTCGTCTGACCCCGAGGGTGCTCAGCCTGAAGGAACCCGTCGCTTCATGGATTGCTCGACATGGCATCCTCGACGAACAGGATCAGCCGCTCCGCCTCAACCTGACGCGCCTGCGCAAGACCCACAAGGCGGCGTGGTATCGGCGTACGGGCGGCCAGCTCGACCGCTTCGCCGTCGGCCACAGCGTCGCGGTGGCGGCCAACCACTACGCCGATGTCCCCGCGCTTCGCCATCTGCACGAGGCGACCGTTGCCGACGCCATGAGCGATGCGCTCGACGCCGCCCTGCGGCCGTGCATCCTGTCGTCGGAGCAGGAGGAGGCCGTTCTGGCCGATCCCGAGCAGGCAACCAGTCTTCCCGTCGCCGGTACCGCCGCCATCGACGCGCTGCTCGGCGGCGAGCAGGATGTCTGGCTCGCCAGTTGCGCCGGCTTCTACAAGAGCCCGTTCGGGCTGGAAGGGGAAGCCTGTCCGTCGCCCTTCTGGGGCTGTCTCGAATGCAGCAATGCGGTGATCACCGCCCGCAAGCTGCCTGCGCTTCTGGCCTTCCTCGACTTCATTCGCGCGCAACGGCAGGCGCTCAGCGAAGGCGACTGGATCGCCAAGTTCGGCCGCGTTCACGGACGCATTGCCGATCAGATTCTGTCCCGGTTTGCCGACGCGGAGATTGAGGAGGCTCGCCGGATTGCGGCGTCGGACCCGGCGCTCATCTACCTGCCGCCCGAAGCGGCAGCGCCATAATGCCCGGTTCCATCAAGCTCTCGCCGCGGCCGTCATTGCCGTCGGCCATCTACCGCGACGGCGAGCCCGTGCTTGCCGGTGTCGCGGTCAGGGACGATGTCGACCGCGCTGAGCTTCCCCGCTTCGGCGACGATCTCTGGGATTTGGGCGCCGCCATCTTCCGGGTCAACGCCCGCCACAGCAATTACCGGCTCGATTTCGCCCGCATCGCCGATCTCGCCACGCGACGGCTGGCAAAGGAATATGTGGTCGCCCGGCTGCGCATCCATGTGCCGGGATATCGAGCGCCCTGCGGCGCGACCTCGGCGATCCGCCTGCTGCGCTACGTCCAGCATTTCGCTGCGTTCCTCCGCGCGCAGACTGGCGCCGTCGATCTCGGCCGCGTCGATCAGGCGCTGCTCGACGCCTACCTGGTGCATGCCCGTGACGGCGGACAGCGAACGCCGCACGAGACGGTGAAGTATGTCGAGGTGCCGATCGATCTGCATCACCTGGCGCCGTGGCTGACCGGTGGTGGCATCGGCGTGCTCCCCTGGCGTGGGCGAGCCGCCCACCGCGTCGCCGGACGGCCGCCGGCACCCGCCGAGAACGCCACGCCGCGCATTCCCGAGCCGGTCATCGGCGCCATGCTGCGCTGGGCACTCAGGTATGTCGAGGTCTACGCGCCAGATATCCTTGCCGCCCGTGCAGAGCTTGACTCTCTCGAAGCCCGCTGCGCCCGATTGATGACGCGGGACGCGCGGACCGGCCGGGCCGTCGCCAGCACCTATCGCGCCCGTGTGGCGAAGTGGCTCGACGTGCGCCGGGCCACGGGCCGAGGCGTGCCGATCTGGGAGCGCGCGCCTAACGTCGCCCGCCGCATCGATCCGCTCACCGGCGACGAGACGCCGCCCTACAATCTTCATCTGATGCGCCTTCACGTCGGCGCGCGCGAGAGCGGCCGCGTCAGCCAGTCCGAGCCGACCGCGCGGCTGATCGACGAGGCAGCGACAGAACTTGGCACCGAGATCGGCGGGCTCGACACACCGATCTCGACCGATCCGGACACCGGCTTGCCCTGGCGCGATCGCTTCGACGGCCTCAGCCTGGCCCGCGAGGAGCGGATGCTGCAGGGCGCCTGCTATATCGTCTGCGCCTATCTGACCGGCATGCGCGACAGCGAGGTGCAGGCGATGCAGCCGGGCTGCGTGTCGCCGGTGCGCAGCGCCGACGGCCTGGTCGAGCGCTACCGGCTGCGCAGCACCGTCTACAAACGCCATGGGGCGCGCGGCGCGACGGCCGACTGGATCACGATCGAGCCGGTCGCCCGCGCCGTTGCGGTGATGGAAGCTCTCTCGGCGCGCAATCGCCGCGACAAGGGATTGTCATCCTTGTGGGTGGCGCTGAAGGACTGGCCCTGGAGCAACGATCACCTCGGCATGGGCGCGACGCCAACGCTCAACCTGTTCCGCGACGGGCTCGATGCGCGCGCCAGCGACGGACCGGTCATCCCACGCATCGACGACGAACCCTGGAAGTTCACGACGCGACAGCTGCGCCGCACGATCGCCTGGTACATCGCCAACCGGCCGTTCGGCACCGTCGCCGGCAAGATCCAGTACAAGCATGCGTCCATAGCCATGTTCGAGGGCTACGCTGGATCGGCCCGGGCCGACTTCCGAAGCGTGGTCGAGCGCGAGCGTGCGCTCGGCCAGCTCGACGATATCGTCGCCCATTACGAGGCGTTTCTTCGCAATGACGGGCCGGCGGGACCGGGTGCGACGCGACTGCGCCGCGAGTTCGCCCGCGTGCAGGACGAACTCGGCGATTTTCCTGGCCGGATCGTGGACCGCAAGCGGCTGCGCACCATGCTTGCCCATCTCGGGCGGACTTTGCACGTCGGCTTCCTCAATGATTGCCTCTTCGACGCGGCGACCGCGCTCTGCCTTAAAGATGCGCCGGATGACGAGCGGACGGCGCCGGCCCTGTCGCGCTGCAGCCCCGACCGTTGTCCCAATGCCTGCCTGACCGCCCGGCACCGCGAACCATGGCAGGCTTCGATCGCCGAGGGCGAAGCGCTGCTGGCCGACCGGCGCCTGTCGCCGCTGCAGCGCACGGCGATCCTGAAGGACAATGAGCGCAAGCGCCGTCTGATCGCTCCTCTCGTGGACGGTGATGCATGACCGCGCTTGGGCCGAAGAGCGAAGCCGCGCTGAGGTCGGCCATGCAGCGGCTGCTCGACGGTCGCGCCGAGCGCACCGACGGGGCGCTGACCGTCGCCAACCTGGCGCGCGAGGCCGGCGTCAGCCGGGCGACGGCGAACCGGGCCGGCGCTCTTCTCGCCGAGTTCCGTGCCGCCGAAGAGCGCCGCCGGGGATCCTCCCCCAGAGTCCTCAAGGAGCGCATCCGCGCCCTCGAAGCCGAGCTCCGCGCCGTGCGCGGCGCCGAGATGGCCGAGTTGCGGGCGTTCGCCCGCACGCTTGCACAGCACATCCAGGTGCTGACGCTGCAGGTCGCCGAGCGCGATGCGGTGATCGACGGCCTGCGGGAGGAACTGGCTCGATCGCCTGCGACCAGGGTCGTGCCGCTACGGCGCCCGTCTCACGACGGCGTTGGCTGAGAGCCGCGCAGCTTCGTAACCGATCCGGTCCGGCCGGGCCCGCCGATCATGGGTGCCTCCTGCGCTCGCCCGTCGAGGCAGGGGCTCGGGTTGTGGCAGACGCTGCCGGCCCGTCAACCCTGTTCCGCACCAGCACCGAGAACAGGGTGTGACGGGCCGGCTATCCGCGTCTGCCCCTGCCGCCGCGCCCTCGACGGAGAGGGCGAGCACAGGAGGCACCCATGACCACGGATCGCAACGTCCAGACCGAGACACGGAACGATATCTACGAGCGCGTCACCAGCCAGATCATCGCCGCCATCGAAGCCGGCGCCGCCGACTACCGGATGCCCTGGCATCACAATGGCTCGGCCATCTCCACGCCCGTCAACGTCAGCTCGCGCAAGACCTATCGCGGCGTCAACGTCATCGCACTCTGGGCCGCGGCGCATGCGACGGGCTATCCCGCCGGCATCTGGGGCACCTACCGCCAATGGCAGGCGCTCGGCGCCCAGGTCCGCAAGGGCGAACGCGGCCACCTCGTCGTATTCTGGAAGATCGCCGACCGCGACAGCGACACGGAGCGTCAGGACGGCGGCGAGGATCGCGACGGGCCGGCCCGACGCATGTTCGCACGCGGCTATACGGTCTTCAATTGCGCGCAGGTCGACGGCTACACGCCGCCCGAGATGCCGGTACTGCCCGAGATCGAGCGCATCGGGCACGCCGAACGGTTCTGCGCGGCGCTCGGCATCGACATCCGGCACGGCGGCTCGCAGGCCTGTTACAGCCCTGTCACGGATCACGTGCAGATGCCGGAGTTCGCCTGCTTCCGCGACGCACTCGCATACTACGCAGTGCTCCTCCATGAATGCGGGCACGCTTCGGGCGCCAGCCATCGCCTCGATCGCGATCTCTCCGGACGCTTCGGCTCGGCCGCCTACGCCATGGAGGAGTGCACGGTCGAGTTGCTCAGCGCCATGATCTGCGCCGACTTGAACCTCAGCGTCGAGCCGCGTCCCGACCACGCCAGCTACGTCGCCTCGTGGCTTGAGGTGCTCCGGTCCGACAAGCGCGCCATCTTCACCGCCGCCGCCAAGGCGCAAGAGATCGCCGACTGGATGCACGCCCAGCAGCCGTCACATTAGGCGGAACGCGGGCCGAAGATGATGATGGCGGCGCCGACGAGGCTGATCGCGGCGCCCAAAGTGTCCCAACGGTCCGGCCTCACCCCCTCGATCGTCCCGCAGACTTGCCAGCGAGGCGGCGATACAGACGCTGCCATAAGCCGCGTAGGCCCGCCCGGACGCGCTGCTGTCCACCAGCGCGCGCAGCCAGGCGACGCGACGAGCGAGACCAGCCCATGCGCCAGCCACCAGCTCGGCTTGGCCTCACTAAGCCACAGCCAGAAGCTGAAGCAGCCGGCGATCTCCGCGACGGCGGCGGCGACGAACATCCTGACAGCTTGGTCGATCGCCGGACGTATTGCCGCAAAACGGCGTCACTTCCCCTCGAATGTCCTTGAGATGATCATTGTCAATTTGCCAGCTAGCCGTTTAGGTGCGTTCGAGGAGTTGGTGAGCATCAGATGTGTTTCTCCTAGCTGCGGCAGTTTCTCATCGGCAAGCGTTCGCATTTGGTCCGTCAATGCGCTTTGCGGCAAGACGCCAATCGCGATGCCAGCTGCGATCGCAGCTCGAATCCCTGAAACGCTCTCACTGGTACAAACGATCTGATGCTCCAATCCGGATTTTCGAAGAAGATCGAGGCAGCGTTCCCTCCACCAGCAGGTTTTGTCGAATAGAGCCACCGGCAGGGGCCGTCGTGTTTCGATATTGTGGAATACCGAGCCGGCCCACACGGCGCGTTCACTATGAACAACAACGTCGTCCTTTGAGACACGCTCAGGTGAGTGGAGAGCGATGTCCAACTCGCCGGCGGCCAACGCATGTGGAAACTCCATGCTCGAACTGCAGCGCACAAAAATACGGCTTGTGGGCTCCTCTTCGGTGAAGGCTGCCAGGATAGACGGCAGGATCGTATCACCATATTCCTCGGGGATCCCGAGGCGGATTTCTTCCTCCGCTTGCGTTCCGCGCAGATCGGCGACTGTCTGATCCAGCATTTCGACAACACGGCGAGCGACGGGCAGCAACTGCTCGCCGGCAGCAGTCATGGTAACCCCACGGCCATGCCTTTCGAACATGCGTTGTCCGACAGTACCCTCAAGTTTCTGCACTTGCAGGCTAACGGCCGACTGTGTGCGGAGCAGGTGCGCAGCGCCGCCGCTGACACTCCCTGCTTTAGCCACCGCGAGAAACGTTCGCAGCAAATCGCTGTCCAGTTGTGTCGATTTCCCATCGTTCAAGCTCATAGCTGATATCTACGCTATTCGTTTTCCGTATGGAAGTCGGCAATGTATGATGTCAGCAAAGAGGATGTCGCCATGATTGTCACGCTCCCGAGGCCCCAAAGAATGCAGGTCATCTGGGCGACGGCTGCTGTTCTGACAGTCGTTGTCGCCCTTACGTGGCCGCAAAGGGCGCAGGAGACGCTTCGTTTCGTCGTGCAGAGCTTCCTGGATGTCGCGCTGATGATTGCAATTGGGCTAGTCATCTCCGCATGGGTCGCAGCCAGCGGAGCGGCGACCATTACGGCGCGGTGGTTTAAGGGCCGCCCTATCTCAACTGTCGTCATCGCGTCGGCAATCGGCACTGTGACACCTGTGTGCGGCGTAACGGTGCTGCCGCTTACGACCGGGTTCCTTGCCTCCGGCGTTCCGCTTGCGCCCATCATGGCATTTTGGCTTTCCTCGCCTGTTACCGGGCCCACCATGTTCGCTGCGACGTGGGCGCTGCTCGGCCCTGGATTCGCCATCGGAAAGATGCTTGCGGCTTTTGCGCTTGGAATCTTTTCCGGCGCGGGAACGGCTCTCCTCGCGCGCACGCAGATGGTTCAAAACCCGTTACGGCCACAGCGAATTATAGGTAATGGCCAGTGCGGCACGTGCACGCCAACGGATTTCTCTTTCCGAATCTGGCGAGAGCCAGCTCGCATGCGTGCATTTGGGGCGAACCTTATTTCCACAACAAGGATCGTCGTGATCTGTTTGATATTTGCTTTTTCGGCTGAGTTTCTGCTGCGTGACCTTCTACCGTCTCATCTCCTCACCACCTATGTCGGTAAGGATTCTCCATACGCTATCCCACTCGCGGTGCTGGTCGGTGCACCGATGTATCTCGATGGTCTTGCGGCACTGCCCTTGGTTCGAGGATTACTTGATCTCGGCATGTCACCCGGTGCGGCAATGGCACTCCTCGTTTCAGGCGGCGCCGTCAGTATTTGGGGCGTCTTGGCTGTGGCTTTGGTCCTTAGGCCGTCAACCATCGCCCTTTTCGTGGCGCTCGCAGTTTCGGGATCATTGGTGATCGGCTACGTCTTCCAGGCGCTCTGGACGTTTTTTTCGTGAGCATCGATTTCATCATGGAATCTGTCTCATGCCGATCCGCTGATCGAAAATCCGGGGAATTCTCCGGTCCAGCGCCAAGAAGGCCCACTGAGACAGGTTGACTGTTCAGATAA
>NZ_JAMYUV010000091.1:0-9368 GCF_040323405.1 Mesorhizobium sp. M0048
AGCAGAAGAAGTACCTGAAGCGGCTCAAGGTCGTCGAGAACTTCATGGAATCCGGCAACCGTCCGGAATGGATGATCATGAAGGTGGTTCCGGTGATTCCGCCGGACCTGCGTCCGCTTGTCCCGCTGGACGGCGGCCGTTTCGCCACCTCCGACCTGAACGACCTTTATCGCCGCGTCATCAACCGCAACAACCGCTTGAAGCGGCTGATCGAGCTGCGCGCGCCCGGCATCATCGTGCGCAATGAAAAGCGCATGCTGCAGGAAGCCGTCGATGCACTGTTCGACAACGGCCGTCGCGGCCGCGTCATCACCGGCGCCAACAAGCGTCCGCTGAAGTCGCTGTCCGACATGCTGAAGGGCAAGCAGGGCCGGTTCCGCCAGAACCTGCTCGGCAAGCGCGTCGACTATTCCGGCCGCTCGGTCATCGTCACCGGTCCGGAGCTCAAGCTGCACCAGTGCGGCCTGCCGAAGAAGATGGCGCTCGAACTTTTCAAGCCCTTCATCTACGCCCGTCTCGACGCCAAGGGTTACTCCTCGACCGTCAAGCAAGCGAAGAAGTTGGTCGAGAAGGAGCGTCCGGAGGTCTGGGATATCCTCGACGAGGTCATCCGCGAGCATCCGGTGCTGTTGAACCGCGCGCCGACGCTGCACCGCCTCGGCATCCAGGCGTTCGAGCCGATCCTGATCGAAGGCAAGGCGATCCAGCTTCACCCGCTGGTCTGCACGGCCTTCAATGCCGACTTCGACGGCGACCAGATGGCGGTCCACGTGCCGCTGTCGCTGGAAGCGCAGCTCGAAGCCCGCGTGCTGATGATGTCGACCAACAACATCCTGCACCCGGCTTCCGGTGCGCCGATCATCGTGCCGTCGCAGGACATGGTTCTCGGTCTCTACTATCTCTCGATCGTCAACCAGAACGAGCCGGGCGAGGGCATGGTGTTTGCCGACATGGGCGAGCTCCAGCACGCGCTCGAGACCAAGGCGGTGACGCTGCATGCCAAGATCAAGGGGCGCTTCCGTACGGTCGACGCCGACGGCAAGGTCGTGTCGAAGATCTACGACACTACGCCTGGCCGCATGATCATCGGCGAACTTCTGCCGAAGAACCACAATGTGCCGTACGAGACCGCCAACCAGGAGATGACCAAGAAGAACATCTCCAAGATGATCGACACCGTCTACCGCCATTGCGGTCAGAAGGAGACGGTCATTTTCTGCGATCGCATCATGGCTCTCGGCTTCAGCCACGCCTGCCGTGCCGGCATTTCGTTCGGCAAGGACGACATGCTGATTCCGGACGCCAAGATCAAGCTGGTGTCCGACACCGAGGCTTTGGCCAAGGAGTACGAGCAGCAGTACAATGACGGCCTGATCACCCAGGGCGAGAAGTACAACAAGGTCGTCGACGCCTGGGCCAAGTGCTCGGAAAAGGTCGCCGACGAAATGATGGCCCGCATCAAGGCTGTCGAGTTCGAGGACAACGGCCGTCAGAAGCCGATGAACTCGATCTACATGATGTCGCACTCCGGTGCGCGCGGTTCGCCCACCCAGATGCGCCAGCTCGCCGGCATGCGCGGTCTGATGGCCAAGCCTAGCGGTGAAATCATCGAGACGCCGATCATCTCGAACTTCAAGGAAGGCCTCACCGTGCTCGAGTACTTCAACTCGACCCACGGCGCCCGCAAGGGTCTGGCCGACACCGCCTTGAAGACGGCGAACTCGGGTTATCTGACGCGTCGTCTCGTCGACGTGGCACAGGACTGCATCGTCAACTCGCTCGACTGCGGCACCGACAAGGGCCTCACCATGCAGCCGATCGTCGATGCCGGTCAGGTCGTCGCCTCGGTTGGCCAGCGCGTTCTCGGCCGCACCTCGCTCGACGACATCACCCACCCGGTCACCGGCGAGGTTCTGGTCAAGGCCGGAACGCTGATGGACGAGCGTGACGTGGAACTGATCGAAAAGGCCGGCGTGCAATCGGTCCGCATCCGTTCGGCGCTGACCTGCGAGGTCAGGGTCGGCGTCTGCGCGGTCTGCTACGGACGCGATCTGGCCCGCGGCACGCCCGTCAACCAGGGCGAGGCTGTCGGCGTCATCGCGGCGCAGTCGATCGGCGAGCCGGGCACCCAGCTCACCATGCGCACCTTCCACATGGGCGGCACGGCGCAGGTGGTGGATTCCTCGTTCCTTGAAGCCTCGTACGAGGGCAAGGTCGAGATCCGCAACCGCAACGTGGTGCGCAACTCCGACGGCCAGCTGATGGTCATGGGCCGCAATATGGCGGTGCTGATCCTCGACGAGGCCGGCAAGGAACGCGCCACGCACCGCGTCACCTACGGTTCGCGCATCTTCGTCGACGATGGCGACAAGGTGAAGCGCGGCCAGCGTATCGCCGAGTGGGATCCTTATACCCGCCCGGTCCTCACCGAAATCGAGGGCAAGGTCGCGTTCGAGGATCTGGTCGACGGCATTTCCGTTCAGGAAACCGCCGACGAATCGACCGGCATCACCAAGCGCGAGGTCATCGACTGGCGTTCGACGCCACGCGGCAACGACCTCAAGCCGGCGATCGCCGTCCTGGATGCCAAGGGTAAGGTCGGCAAGCTGTCGAAGGGTGGCGACGCCCGCTTCCTGCTCTCGGTCGAGGCCATTCTTTCGGTCGAGCCGGGCGCACAGGTTCGCCCCGGCGACGTGCTGGCGCGTATTCCGATGGAAAGCGCCAAGACCAAGGACATCACCGGCGGTCTGCCGCGTGTTGCCGAGCTGTTCGAGGCACGCCGTCCGAAGGATCACGCCATCATCGCCGAGATCGATGGCACGATCCGCTTCGGCCGCGACTACAAGAACAAGCGCCGTATCATCATCGAACCGCATGACTCGACGCTTGAGCCGGTCGAATACCTGATCCCGAAGGGCAAGCCGTTCCATCTCCAGGACGGCGACGTCATCGAGAAGGGCGACTACATCCTCGACGGCAATCCGGCGCCGCACGACATCCTGGCGATCAAGGGCGTGGAGGCGCTTGCCTCCTACCTCGTCAACGAAATCCAGGAGGTCTACCGACTGCAGGGCGTGTCGATCAACGACAAGCACATCGAGGTGATCGTTCGCCAGATGCTGCAGAAGGTCGAGATCACCACGCAGGGCGATTCGACCTACATTCCGGGCGACCACGTCGACGTGATCGAACTGGAAGAGGTCAACGAGCGCCTGGTCGAGGAAGGCAAGAAGCCGGCAGAAGGCCAGCCGGTGTTGCTCGGCATCACCAAGGCCTCGCTGCAGACGCCGTCCTTCATCTCGGCCGCCTCCTTCCAGGAGACGACGAGGGTGCTGACCGAAGCTGCGGTTGCCGGCAAGACCGACATGCTGCAGGGGCTGAAGGAAAACGTCATCGTCGGCCGGCTGATCCCGGCCGGCACCGGCGGCACGATGAGCCAGATCCGGCGCATCGCCACCTCGCGCGACGAACTGATCATCGACGAGCGCCGCAAGGCGTCCGGCGTCGAGGTCGCCGAGCCGATGCTGACCGACATGGCTTCCGCCGCGCAGTAAGCGCACAAGAAAGAGAAGATAGAAAAGGGGCCCAAGTGGCCCCTTTTCGCATTTTGGTTCTCTAATCGGATCGGAGAAGAAAACGATGAGCATGAAGACCTGGGCTTCTGTCGACGACTACATTGTCGAGGCTTTTTTCGATGCGGATCCCGCCCTCGATGCCGTTCTGGCGGCCAACCATGACCACGGCCTGCCGGCGATCGATGTTTCGCCGGCACAAGGCAAGCTGCTGTCACTTCTTGCGCGAATGCAGGGAGCCAAGAAGGTACTCGAAATCGGCACGTTGGGCGGCTACTCGACAATCTGGATGGCGCGAGCGTTGCCCGTGGACGGCAAGGTCGTGACACTCGAGCTTGACCCGCACCACGCCAGTGTCGCGCGGTCGAACTTTGAACGCGCAGGGGTGTCGGACCGGTAGAACTGCGGGTCGGACCGGCGCTTCAATCGCTTGCGGCGTTAGGCGCCGAGAATGCCGGGTCGTTCGACTTCATCTTCATCGACGCCGACAAGCCGAACAACCCGCACTATCTGTCGTGGGCCATGCGTCTTTCGAGGCCGGGGACCGTCATCGTCTGCGACAATGTCATCCGTGACGGCGCGGTGGTGAATGAAGATGGTCGTGACGCCAATGTCGAAGGGGCACGCGCGGCGTTCTCGTTCATCGGCAGCCACAAGCGTCTGGAAGGCACCGCGATCCAGATTGTTGGCGCCAAAGGCTATGACGGCTTTGCTATAGCGATCGTCAATTGAACTTGCGCGGTGAGTGGCCGGACATGCGATCCGGCCGACGCCCGCTGATCAATCGAAAAAAGCTTGCACCACATTGCGCTTGCCCAGCATGAAGGCGTCGGCGACGTGCTGAAGGGGCGCGAGATCGACGTCGGAGGTACCCGCGCGCACGATCTCGGCAAAGCGCCTGTAAAGCATCGGGTATTCCGCTTCCGGCTCCTCGTGAACGACGCGGCCGTCGACGGCGAGCTTCGAGCCGCCGCCGGAAAGCACCATTTTACCCCGGTCCGTCTCGGCCAGGATGTCCCAGCTCTGCGGGCCGGTCTGAAGCCAATCGAGTTCCATCGTCACTGGCAATCCGTCCGAGGTGCGGAAGGTGACATGGGCCGCGACCGGGGATGCACGGTTCTCCGGAAAATCGAGCTCTGCCGAACTGATGAACATTGGCGGCAGGATGTGGGTGGCGATCGACAGTGCGTTAATGCCCGGATCGAAGACGCCGAAGCCGCCCGGTGCCCAGATCCATTCCTGATTCGGATGCCAGCGGCGGACATCTTCCTTCCAGATGATAGCGGCCGATCTGATTTTGGTTGAACCGAGGAAAGCGCGAGCGGCCTCGACAGCCGGCGCATAGCGTGAATGCCAACTGGCGAACAGGCAGACGCCGTTCGCTGCCGCCAGCGCTTTCAGGTCCTCGACCTCGCTGACGGTCGCGCCCGGCGGCTTTTCCAGGAAGACATGCTTTTTCGCCACCAGCGCCGTGCGTGCGGCGTCATAACGGAACTGCGGCGGCATGCAAAGCGACACCGCCTCGAGCTCCGGCACCGAGTCGAGCATCGCCTCAATCGTCGGGAAATTCGGGATGTCTTCGACTTTGCCGTGGCGGCTCGCTGCGGCGACCAGGCGATAATCCTGGTCCTTCGCCAAGGCCGGCAGGTGCTGGTCGCGGACGATCTTTCCCACGCCCACGATGCCGAGCTTGATGGGATTAGAGGACATGGGAGCTCCGCAGGTTGAGTGTGCTTGGTTTTACCAGAGGTCGCTTCTTAGCAGAGAACTTGTGTCGGGCAAGTCGCCGGGCTTTTGTCGCCGGCCGTGAGATCGACCGCGATTCAGATCTCTTCAGATCGGCACATCGAAGGTCACGATTGACACTTCGCCTTCGAGCGCGCCCTGATAGGCGGACAGATGCGGCTCCTCGTCGGGCACGCCGTCCAGGTCGCCGATCTGGTCGAGCTCGGCCTCGGCGTAACCTTCCGCGGCAAGTGATTCGAGAGCGCGGCGCACCGCCGAATCGTCGTCCGGGGCGACCAGCATCACATGCACGCCTTCCGGCTTGCCGCCTTTGCGCTTCCACACCCGGCCGGTAATAATGGTGACCGGGCGCTCCTCATTGTCATTCACGGGTTCGTACCTCCGGGCGAGGGGTTTTGGGCTGTTCATGCCGCCTTTTCGCACGAAGCACGGCGTGGAAACAGCCGCAAGCCGGTCACTTTCTGCCTTCCTCTTGAAAAACGGCGCAAGAAAATTACATGCGTTTTTCGCATGGCTGCCAAACCTCGGGTTCAGCGCAATATTTGCCGCTCCGGGGTTGACGGACAGTGGCCACACGAGTAGAAGCCGCCCAGTCAGAACCGATGTGAGGCTCTCGCTTCCGAAGCGACACGCTTTGGAGTTTGCCTCAAACAGGGTTCGTTTTACGAGCGAAAAGACATTTCCGGCGTGCATGAAGCGGCTTCCGCTTCCTCTGCCATTTGTTCGGGCAAGACCGCGAGGCGCGGTTTGTGGCCCGAATTTGCGTATGGAAATGACGCTTTGAGCGGCCCTGACCGGGCAAGACACGGAATTGAGAGACAAGAGGGTTTAATGCCTACCGTCAACCAGCTGATCCGCAAGCCGCGCATTGCGCCGGTGAAGCGCAACAAGGTCCCGGCCATGCAGCAGAACCCGCAGAAGCGGGGCGTCTGCACGCGCGTCTACACCACGACGCCGAAGAAGCCGAACTCGGCGCTGCGCAAGGTGGCCAAGATCCGCCTGACCAATGGTTTTGAAGTGATCGGTTACATCCCCGGCGAAGGCCACAACCTTCAGGAGCACTCGGTGGTGATGATCCGTGGCGGCCGCGTCAAGGATCTTCCGGGCGTCCGTTACCACATCATCCGCGGCGTGCTCGACACGCAAGGCGTGAAGAACCGCAAGCAGCGCCGTTCGAAATACGGCGCCAAGCGTCCGAAGTGACCGAAGCGTAGCCAAGGTCGTTCCGGACGGCGTCAAGCGACGATCCGGGATCCAGGCCACCGCGTAGAATTGAGGCAGAGAAAAAATGTCCCGTCGTCACAGTGCAGAAAAGCGTGAGATCAATCCGGACCCGAAGTTCGGCGATCTGATCGTCACCAAGTTCATGAATGCCGTCATGTATGATGGCAAGAAGTCGGTTGCCGAGACCATCGTCTACGGCGCGCTCGACCAGGTCCAGTCCAAGACCAAGCAGGAGCCGGTCACCGTCTTCCATCAGGCGCTCGACAATGTCGCGCCGCATGTGGAAGTGCGTTCCCGCCGCGTCGGCGGCGCCACATACCAGGTTCCGGTCGACGTGCGACCCGAGCGCCGGCAGGCATTGGCCATCCGCTGGCTGATCGCTGCCGCCCGCAACCGCAACGAGACCACCATGGTCGACCGCCTCTCCGGCGAGCTGATGGATGCGGCCAACAACCGCGGCACCGCCGTCAAGAAGCGTGAAGACACCCACAAGATGGCAGAAGCCAACCGCGCTTTCGCGCACTACCGCTGGTAAAGCGCGAACGAGACTGAAGAGGCACCTCCCATGGCCCGCGAATATAAAATCGAAGACTACCGCAATTTCGGTATCATGGCGCATATCGACGCCGGCAAGACGACGACCACCGAGCGCGTCCTCTATTACACGGGCAAGTCGCACAAGATCGGCGAAGTCCACGACGGCGCTGCCACCATGGACTGGATGGAGCAGGAGCAGGAGCGCGGCATCACCATCACGTCGGCCGCCACCACGACCTTCTGGAAGGGTCGCGACGGCAAGATGTATCGCTTCAACATCATCGACACCCCCGGCCACGTCGACTTCACCATCGAGGTCGAGCGTTCGCTGCGCGTGCTCGACGGCGCCATCGCGCTGCTCGATGCCAATGCCGGTGTCGAGCCGCAGACGGAGACTGTCTGGCGCCAGGCCGACAAGTATCGCGTGCCGCGCATGATCTTCTGCAACAAGATGGACAAGATCGGCGCCGACTTTTACCGCTCGGTCGAGATGATCGGTTCGCGCCTCGGTGCGCATGCCGTCGTCATGCAGTTGCCGATCGGCGCCGAGACCGAGTTCAAGGGTGTCGTCGATCTCGTCGAGATGAACGCGCTGGTCTGGCGCGACGAGACGCTGGGCGCTGCCTGGGACATCGTCGAGATCCCTGCCGACCTCAAGGCTCGTGCCGAAGAATACCGCGAGAAGATGATTGAGGCCGCCGTCGAAATGGACGAAACGGCGCTCGAGAATTACCTCGAAGGCAAGATGCCGAGCAACGACGAGATCCGTGCGCTCATCCGCAAGGGCACGATCGCGGTGAAGTTCTATCCAATGTTCTGCGGCTCGGCCTTCAAGAACAAGGGCGTGCAGCCGCTGCTCGACGCCGTCGTCGAATATCTGCCGTCGCCGGCCGATGTGCCTGCCATCAAGGGCGTCGACGCCAAGACCGACGCCGAGATCGAGCGTCATGCCGACGACAACGAGCCGCTGTCGATGCTCGCCTTCAAGATCATGAACGACCCGTTCGTCGGTTCGCTCACCTTTGCCCGCATCTATTCGGGCAAGCTCACCAAGGGCATCTCAGTCGACAACACCGTGAAGGGCAAGAAAGAACGGATCGGCCGCATGTTGCAGATGCATGCGAATTCGCGCGCCGACGTCGAAGAGGCGTTTGCCGGCGACATCGTCGCCCTCGCTGGTCTCAAGGACACCACCACCGGCGATACGCTCAGTGATCCGCTGCATCCGGTCATCCTCGAGCGCATGGAATTCCCCGATCCGGTCATCCAGATCGCCATCGAGCCGAAGACCAAGAACGACCAGGAAAAGATGGGTCTCGCCCTTCACCGCCTGGCCGCCGAGGATCCGTCCTTCCGCGTCAAGACCGACGAGGAAAGCGGCCAGACGATCATCTCCGGCATGGGCGAACTTCACCTCGACATCATCGTCGACCGCATGCGTCGCGAGTTCAAGGTCGAGGCCAATGTCGGCGCGCCGCAGGTGGCCTACCGCGAGACGATCACCCGCAAGCACGAGCAGGACTACACGCACAAGAAGCAGACCGGCGGTACCGGCCAGTTCGCCCGCGTCAAGATCCTGTTCGAGCCGAATCCGGAAAGCAGCGAATTCGAGTTCGAAACCAAGATTGTCGGCGGCGCTGTGCCGAAGGAATACATCCCCGGTGTCGAAAAGGGCATCAACAGCGTCATGACCTCGGGCCCGTTCGCCGGCTTCCCGATGATCGGCGTCAAGGCGACGCTGATCGATGGCGCCTACCACGACGTGGACTCGTCGGTTCTGGCCTTCGAAATCGCCGGCCGCGCCTGCTTCCGTGAAGCAGCGCCCAAGCTTGGCGTGCAGTTGCTCGAGCCGATCATGAAGGTCGAGGTGGTGACGCCGGAAGATTACGTCGGCAGCGTTATCGGCGACCTGAACGGCCGTCGTGGCCAGATCCAGGGCCAGGAAGCCCGCGGCGTCGCGGTGGTCATCAACGCGATGGTGCCGCTCGCCAACATGTTCAAATACGTGGACAACCTTCGCTCGATGAGCCAGGGCCGCGCGGCCTACACGATGCAGTTCGACCATTACGAGCCGGTCCCGACCGCGGTCGCCCAGGAAGTCCAGAAGAAATACGCGTAACTCGAAACGAGTTGCACCAGTAACTTAATTCAAGGCCCGCACGGGCTGGCAGGAATGGAGAGATCACATGGCAAAAGGTAAATTCGAGCGCACTAAGCCTCATGTGAACATTGGCACGATTGGTCACGTCGACCATGGCAAGACGTCGCTGACGGCGGCGATCACCAAGT
>NZ_JAMYUV010000092.1:0-9057 GCF_040323405.1 Mesorhizobium sp. M0048
GGGTTCGGCCCAACCCCTCGCCTCTGTGGGGTGGTGTGTGGATAAATTTCCCGGGGGGGGGATTTTGGTCCGGGGGGGTGGGGGCGGAGCAACCTCGCCGACCCCACCCCGTCTCGCAGTCTCCGCTTCGCTTCGACTACTCGCCGACCCTCCCCTCGAGGGGGAGGGTTAGAGCCGCATTCTCAAATCGCCGCGGTAACAATGATCTCGACCAGATATTCCGGTCCGGCAAGTTTCGCTTCGCCCGTGGCGCGGGCCGGCGTGTTGCCCTGCGGCACCCATTTGTCCCATTCCGCGTTCATCTCGGCAAAGGTGCTCATGTCGGCCAGCCAGATGATCGCCTGCAGGATCTTGGTTTTGTCGGTGCCGGCCTTGGCCAGCAATTCGTCGATCGCCGCCAGAATGTCCCTGGTCTGGGCACCGACGTTTCCGCCCGGCTTGCCGACCTGACCGGCCAGATAGACGGTGTTGCCGTGGATGACGATCTGGCTCATGCGTGGGCCTACATCGATGCGACGAATGCTCATTGGATATTCCTTCTCCTCTTGTCAGCTGCGCCTGTTTAGGGGCCGGGTTCGCCGGGAGCAAGGCCGCTCGAGCGGAACTTCTTGAGCCAAGCCAATGCACACAACATGACGGCCCGGCCGCAATTCCGCCCGATTGGCTTGTTGACTAATGTAATAACATCACATATCGAATCCGCCCCTGCACCACCGATCGTCGCCCCATGGATCGTCACATGAGCCAAACCTGCCTGACCTTCCGCGACCTGACGCTGGGCTACAACAGCCACCCAGCGATCCACCACCTCGATGGTACGATCCGCAAGGGGTCGTTGACGGCGGTCGTCGGCGCCAACGGCTCCGGCAAGTCGACGCTGATGAAGGGCATTGTCGGCGTCCTGAAGCCGATGGCCGGTGCGGTGATCCGGGCGCCCGGCGTGCGCGCCGCCTATCTGCCGCAGCAATCGGAGCTCGACCGTTCCTTTCCGGCCCGTGTCGTCGACCTGGTTTCACTTGGCCTATGGCCGCGGCGCGGCATGCTCGGCCGTTATACAAGGGAAGATCGCGACTCGGTCAGCGAGGCGCTGATGGCCGTCGGCCTCGGCGGTTTCGAGAAGCGCCCGATCGACACGTTGTCGGGCGGCCAGCTGCAGCGCACGCTGTTTGCCCGCGTGCTGTTGCAGGATGCCGAGCTCATCCTGCTCGACGAGCCGTTCAACGCCGTCGATGCCAAGACGGTCGGTGACCTGATCGCGCTGATCAAGCGCTGGCACGGCGAGGAGCGCACGATCATGGTTGTGGTCCACGATCTCGATCTGGTGCGGCAGAATTTCCCCGAAACACTGCTGCTGGCGCGCCAGCCGATCGCTTGGGGAGAGACCAGGGAGACGCTGCGGCCGGAGAATTTGTTGCGTGCGCGTCGCTTCCACGAGGCCTGGGAGGATAACGCGCCATGGTGTGAGCCCAGCGAGCATGATCACCAGCACAGTGGCCACGAACACGGCCATGACCATGACCATCATCACGGCCCCGGGCCGACGGCGGCGTGATGGACGTGCTCTACGGTCTGTTCGTCGCTCCGTTCGCCGACTACGCCTTCATGCAGCGGGCGCTCGCCGGTTCGATGATGCTGTCGCTCGGCGCCTGCCCGGTCGGCGTTTTCCTGATGCTGCGGCGCATGAGCCTGTCCGGCGACGCCATGGCGCATGCCATCCTGCCGGGTGCTGCCGCAGGCTTCCTGTTCTATGGCCTGGAAATCCTGCCGATGACTATCGGCGGACTGATCGCCGGCATCATCGTGGCGCTCGGCGCCGGCGCCGTCTCGCGCTTCACCATCCAGCGCGAGGATGCCTCGATGGCGGCCTTCTATCTGATTTCGCTGGCCATCGGCGTGCTTATGGTGTCGATCCGCGGTTCCAGCGTCGATCTCATGCATGTGCTGTTCGGCACCGTATTGGCGCTCAACAACGAGGCGCTGACGCTGATCGGCGGCATCGTCGTGGTGACGCTGGCCAGCCTCGCCATCTTCTGGCGGGCGCTGGTCGCCGAATGCCTCGACCCTTTGTTCCTGCGCTCGGTCAGCCGGATGGGCAGCCCGGTGCATTTCATCTTTCTCGGCCTCGTCGTGCTCAATCTCGTGGGTGGTTTCCAGGCGCTCGGCACCTTGCTGTCGGTCGGGCTGATGATGCTGCCGGCGGCGGCGGCCCGCTTCTGGACGTCGCGCGTCGAGCCGATGTGCGTGTTGGCCACAGTGATCGGCTTTGCCTCCTGCATTGCCGGGCTGCTGTTGTCCTACCATGCGTCACTGCCCTCCGGCCCGGCCATCATCCTGTCCGCCGGCGTCGTCTATTTCGCCTCGATCCTGTTCGGCACGCGCGGCATCCTGCGCGCCCGCATCGTCCATCACCGCCACAGAACTGCCTGATCCCAACAAGGAGAAACTGTCCATGCTGAAATCGATCCGCACCGCGTTGGCCGTGAGCGTTATAACATTAACCGCCCTTGGCGCTTCGTCGGCCTTTGCTGAGCCGTTGAAAGTGGTCGCCAGCTTCACCATCATCGCCGATTTCGCCAAGAATGTCGGCGGCGACCGCATCGATCTGACCACCATCGTCGGGCCGGACGGCGACGCCCACGTCTACGAGCCGAGCCCTGCCGATGCGGTGGCCATGGCCAAGGCCGACATCGTGCTGGTCAACGGCCTGCATTTCGAAGGTTTTCTGCAGCGCCTGGTCGACGCCAGCGCTACCAAGGCTTCGATTGCCGTGCTGACCAAGGGGGTCACGCCCATCAATTTCAAACCCGAATTCGCCGAGGCCGACGCCGCCGAAGGCGCGGAAACCGATGGCGGCAAGACGGTCACCGATCCGCACGCCTTCCAGTCGATCGCCAACGCCAAGATCTATGTGAAGAACATCGCCGACGCCTTTTGCACGGCCGACGCTGCGGGTTGCGACAGCTACAAGGCCAATGCAGCCGCCTATACGCAAAAGCTCGATGCGCTCGAGGGCGAAGTGCAGGCGGCGATCCAGTCGATCCCGCAAGAGAAGCGCGTCGTCATCACCTCGCATGATGCCTTCGGCTATTTCGAGAAGGCCTATGGCTTGACCTTCCTGGCCCCGGAAGGCGTGTCGACCGAGTCGGAGCCTTCCGCCGCCGACGTGGCCAAGCTGGTCAGCCAGGTGAAGCAGGACAAGGCGGCGGCGATCTTCGTCGAGAACATCACCAATCCGCGGCTGATCGAGCAGATCGCCAGCGAGACCGGCATCAAGGTGGGCGGCACGCTCTATTCCGATGCGCTGTCGCAGCCCGACGGCCCGGCCGCGACCTATATCGACCTGATGCGCAACAACATCGCCCAGATCAAAGGCGCGATCCTCGGCAGCTGAGCGATCGACCTCGTACATCCAGCCGGGCTGGCGTATGGCGCATCCAAGCACACGCGGCGCTGTCCGGCTGGATTTCCGGCATCGAAATCTCTATCTGCGCGGATGGATTTCTTTTCGCGCGGATTGCCGACCGGGTCAGGGAGTGGCAAGACTGCCGCTAACCAGATTGCGAGGACACCGCCATGGAATACCGACAGATCAGCGAGGACTATTCGGTCTCGGGCCAGATCCAGCCCGAGGACGTCGCGACCATCAAGGCCGCCGGCTTCAGAAGCGTGATCTGCAACCGGCCGGACGATGAGCAGCCCGGCCAGCCATCGGCCGACACCGTCAAGGCGGCGGTCGAGGGCGCCGGGCTCGCCTTCCGCTACATCCCCGTCATCAGCGGCCAGATCACGGCCGAGAATGTCGAGGACCAGGCCGAGGCGCTTGAGGAACTTGAAGGCCCGGTCTTCGCTTACTGCCGTTCCGGCGCCCGCTGCACCAATCTTTATGGGCTGATCCAGCAGTCGAAGGGGTGACATTCGCCCTCAGATCGGTAGCGCGCCGGTTTCCTTCAGCGTCTCCAGCACGATCGCCGTCTTCACGTGCTGCACGGATTCGTGCGGCAGCAGCACGCTGTTGACGAATTCCGACAGCGACTTCAGGTCGGGCGTCACCACTTTCAATATATAGTCCATCTCGCCCGTCAGCGCGTGCGCTTCCTGCACTTGCGGCAGCCGCGCCACCAATTCGCCGAAACGCCGCGCATTGTCGCGGTTGTGAGTGGCAAGCGTCACCGAGATGACGTTGACAAGGGAAAAGCCGAGCTTGTCGCGGTCGAGCACCGCCCGGTAGCCTTTGATATAGCCGTCCTCCTCCAGCCGCTGGCGACGGCGCGAGCATTGCGAAGCGGACAGGTTCACCCGTTCCGAGAGGTCGTTGTTGGTCAGGCGTGCATCGCCCTGCAGCAGAGCCATTATCTTGCGGTCAAACTGGTCGATGCGCGCCTCATCCATGAATTTCGGCTCCGCAGTGCACAACTCGCGCATAATCAGACCATTTTAAGCGTTTGAATGCAAGCAATTTGCACTCGCTCCGCGCTATGATTGCGCTCAGATATGGCCGACGCGGCCAAGGCCAGATTTCAGGCCAGATTTCGGAGCAATGCCATGGGTCCCTTCCCGCACGACGCACCGCCCGCCAAGATCAGCAAAACCAATCCCGCCGGCACCGACGGCTTCGAATTCGTCGAATTCGCGCATGCCGAGCCAGAAAAGCTCGCCGAACTGTTCACCCGTATGGGCTATGTGCCGGTCGCCAGGCACCGCAGCAAGAACATTACCGTCTGGCGGCAAGGCGACATCAATTATGTCGTCAATGCCGAACCCGGCTCGCATGCCATGAAATTCGTCGACAAGCACGGCCCTTGCGCCGCCTCAATGGCGTGGCGGGTGGTCGATGCCAGGCATGCCTTCGACCATGCGGTAGCCAGGGGCGCGACGCCCTATGAAGGCAACGACAAGACGCTCGATGTGCCGGCGATCGTCGGGATCGGCGGATCGCTGCTCTATTTCATCGAAGCCTACGGCGAGAAGGGGTCGGCTTACGACGCCGAGTTCGACTGGCTGGGCGAGCGCAACCCCAGGCCGGAAGGCGTCGGCTTCTACTATCTCGACCACCTCACCCACAATGTCTATCGCGGCCAGATGGACAAATGGTGGGATTTCTACCGCGACCTGTTCGGCTTTAAGCAGATCCATTTCTTCGACATCGACGGCAAGATCACCGGCCTGGTCAGCCGCGCCATCACCTCGCCGTGCGGCAAGATCCGCATCCCGCTCAACGAGTCCAAGGACGAGACCAGCCAGATCGCCGAATATCTGAAAAAGTATAATGGCGAGGGCATCCAGCACATCGCCGTCGGTACCGACAACATTTACGACGCCACCGACCGGCTGGCCGAAAACGGCCTGAAGTTCATGCCGGGTCCGCCGGAGACCTATTACGACATGTCCCATGCTCGCGTGAACGGCCACGATGAGCCGATCGAGCGTATGAAGAAGCACGGCATCCTGATCGACGGCGAAGGCGTGGTCGACGGCGGCACGACCAAGATCCTGCTGCAGATTTTTTCGAAAACCGTCATCGGGCCGATCTTCTTCGAATTCATCCAGAGAAAGGGCGACGAAGGCTTTGGCGAGGGCAATTTCCGCGCTTTGTTCGAATCGATCGAGCAGGACCAGATCAAGCGCGGCGTGCTGAGGGTGGACGGCAAGGCAGCGTAGCCAGCTCGGCCGAGGTGTCTTGTGGTTTGATCAATTATGACCTAAATTATGGTCATAAGGATCGAGTCATGAATGTTTCTATTGCCGAAGCCAAGGCCAAATTGTCGGAACTCGTCAGCCGCGCGGAAGCCGGCGAGGAGATCGTGCTCACACGCCACGGCAAGGTGGCGGCGCGTATCGTAGCTCCGGCAGTGGCCGAACCCCTGCCGCGTATCGGCGCATTGAAGGGCAAGATCTGGATTGCGGACGATTTTGATGAACTCGGTCCCGAGTGGGATGAGTACGTGAAATGACGGTCGGCCCGTTTCTCGCCGACACACACATCATCCTCTGGTCGATTTCGGACGATCGACGTCTCAGCGAGCACCACCGCGTTATTCTGGCTTCGGAAGCGGTGGTGTTCGCGAGCGCGGCAAGCATCTGGGAAATTGCCATCAAACGTTCGATCAGAAAACTTAATGCGCCGGACGATCTGCCAACGCTGCTTCCAAGGATGCAATTTCAGCCGCTCGCCGTAACCTTCCAGCACGCGAACGCCGTCGGCGGCCTACCCCACCACCATGGTGATCCGTTCGACAGGCTTCTGATTGCGCAGGCGCAAGTGGAGAACCTCACCATCCTGACATCCGACCCGCATTTCGCCCGTTACGATGTGGCTTTGGCATGATTATCCAAGCAGTTGGTCTCGCAAGCCCAGCCGCTCAACCTCCGCTTTCCTGAGTTTCACATCGTAATCGAGGAAGAACTCGTCGAGTTGCGGCGGTTTCACCGAGGTGCCGGACAGCATCGCGTGCACCTGGCCGCGATGATGGATGTCGTGGATGAAGAGATGGGCGAGCAAATCGCCGATCCGCTCCGGTAGCATGCCGTCCTCGCGCCGGTCGGTGAGAACGCGGCGCCCGAGATCGTCCGCCGACAGGCGGTCGCAAAAGGCGATCAGCCGCCGATCGGCCTCCGCCTGTTCAACAAAAAGCGCCTTGGCATCATTGAACGGCACAAAATCGTCATGGGCGGCGGCGCCGACGCCGCTCTCTTCGAGAAAATCGAGATAGAGGTGATCGACCGCGAGAATGTGGTTCAGCGTTGCCTGATCGATGGGAAGAAGCTTATCCTTTCAGCTTCGAATTCGCCGGGCTCAAGCTGCAGCACGGCACGATAGAGCCGGTCGTTGGACCACAGATTGTTAGCTGCCATGCGGCGGAAATGGTTCAGCAGGTCCATGACTTCACGCCGCTGACCGGACCAAAGACAGGCCCGCCCACATGAGCACGAATCCGGCGATGACGATCAGCAGAAGCCGGATCATGTGCCGCCGCATGGCTTGCGTTTCCTGGTCCCGTGCGACGTTGGTGTTGGTGACGGTATGGAACATCATCGCCTTGCGCGGAAAGCCGCTGCGGTTGGTCAGGCCGGGCGAGCGCGCCTCGATGCGGTAGCTCAGGCGGACCGCCAGGATGAAGATCGCCAGCATGACAAGGGCCCAGACACCGCACAGCAGGTAGAACGTCTTGCCCGTCATTCTCTTGCCCCGTCGTATTTCTCGACCTTCTGCTCGATGGCGCCGAAGATCGAATGCCCGCCTCTGTCCTTCATCTCGATGCGCACGGTATCGCCAAAGCGCAGGAAGGGCGTTTTCGGTCCGCCGGCCTCAATAGTCTCGATCATCCGCAACTCGGCGATACAGGAATAGCCGGCGCCGCCTGCCGAGACAGGCTTGCCCGGCCCGCCGTCGAGCTTGTTGGAGACGGTGCCCGAACCGACGATGGTGCCGGCGGCCAACGGTCGCGTTTTTGCGGCGTGAACAATCAGCGCCGGAAAGTCGAAGGTCATGTCGATGCCGGCGTTCGCCCGGCCGAACGGCTTGCTGTTGAGATCGACCAGCAGCGGCAGGCTGACCTTGCCGCCGTCCCAGGCATCGCCCAGCTCTTCCGGCGTCACCGCTACCGGCGAAAAGGCCGATGACGGTTTCGACTGGTAGAAGCCGAACCCCTTGGCAAGCTCGGGTCCGGTCAGGCCGCGCAGCGTCACATCGTTGACCAGCATGACCAAGCGGATCGCTGCCCGCGCCTCTTCGAGGCTTGCGCCCATCGGCACATCGTCAACTATGACCGCGACCTCTCCTTCCATGTCGATGCCAAGGGTCTCGTCGGTCATGCGGATTGGGTCCCGCGGTGCGAGGAAAGCGTCCGAGCCGCCCTGGTAGATCAGCGGATCGGTCCAGAAGCTTGCCGGCATCTCGGCGCCGCGCGCTTTCCGCACCAGTTCGACATGGTTCACATAGGCCGAGCCATCGGCCCATTGGTAGGCGCGCGGCAGCGGCGAATGGGCGTCGTGCTCGTGAAAGCGAGCCGACGGCACCGCATTATTCTCTAGCGATTCAGCCATGGCAGCGAGATGCGGCGCGATCCGAAGCCAGTCGTCAAGCGCGGCCTGCAGCGTCTGCACCAGAAACGAAGCATCGGTGAACCGTGTCAGGTCGCGCGAGACGACGACAAGCTTTCCGTCGCGCGTCCCATCCTTCAATGTGGCAAGCTTCATGCGGTTTCCTCTCCTGGCGCAGCTTTGGTGCTGCTTTGATTTTTTGTTCTACGCATGATCTCTTCCGAAAACCGGTTTCCACTTTTCGGGATCATGCTCCAGCTCCACAACAAGGCCGTCGCGTGCGATCGTCAAGTCGCCGGCCCATGTTTTCCTGACGGCGGCAATCCAGTCGGCCTCGCCGATCTCGGGATCGTCGGCGGGAATGAGATGGTTGAGGACCAGTCTTTTGACGCCTGCATCACTGGCGATGCGGCCCGCTTCCTCGGCAAAGCTATGGCTGGCAAGCAGGTGTTCCCTCAGCCTTGCGCCGTTGCCGGTCTTCGCGACCAGCCGCTCGATACCCTCTTCCAGCATGGCCTCGTGGACCAGGACGTCGGCGCCTTGGGCGAAATCCGCCAATGGCGGAAAGAACGCCGTATCCGACGAGAAGACGATGCTTTGCCCCGCATGGTCGAAGCGCAGCGCAAAGCAGTCCGTCACCGGCGGGTGGTCGACGCGCAAGGCCGATATTTTGAGGCCGCGCTCTTCCGCCACCTGGCCTTCACCAAACTCGACGATCGAGACCAGGTCGCGGAGATCCGGCCGCCCTTCATCGGCGATGCGGATCTCGATGTCGAACTCCATCGCCTGGCAAAAGCGTTGCCAATAATAGGCGGTGCCGGGCGGGCCGAATACGGTGGCCTTTGTTGCCAGGCCGGCCGTCCACGCGGTGTGGATCAATGGTCCGAGTTCGAGCACATGGTCGGAATGCAAATGGTACGACCCGGAGACATGGGTAACAGAATGTACCTAAGACATGGGTGACAACCTCGTGCCGAACGGGTTGTCGATGGTCTGCAAGGTTCTCTGTTCCAGGTC
>NZ_JAMYUV010000093.1:0-8083 GCF_040323405.1 Mesorhizobium sp. M0048
GCGGCGTCGACCCGCTGAAACTGAAGTTCGACTGCAGCCGCTGCAAGCTGACGGTGAAGATCACCCTGCTCGAAGTACATCCGGAGCACCTTCCCAAGCGCCTGGTGATCCATAAGCCGGTGAAGGTCGACGGGAAGATCCGCTGGACTACCGAACGGTTCCGGGGACAGGGGCGTGGCAAAAGGCTGGACCCCGCAAACTCTGATCGACTCGAAGACACGGCTCACTGCGTCCTGCCACAATCCGCGGTGTCACCAAAACCAGCCGCTTGAGAAGCTGAGGGCCAAGCTCGGCCCGGATGCAGCGATGGCGGACGATCTCATTCCGAAGCTGAAATGCGCCAAGTGCGGCGGCAAGCGCGTTGGACTGATTTATACGCCCGACACCAACCCGAGCCCCTACGGCAAGGCAGAGGGCGGGCGATGAACCTAAGGTCCGGTTTCCGGCGAAGCAGTGCCGGCCTGCTTCATGAAGTCATGGCGGCGCGCGCGAACATGTGCCAGCAAATTCGCTTCATTGCCGACCCCGGATCTAAAGAGAGACAGCGTGGTCGAGGCGAGAATCTGGCTGTCTATCAAGGTGCTGTACGATTTCGCGTCGGCGACTATCTGATCGACAACCCGCTGGCAGATCGCTCGATCTTTAGGTCTAAGGAACTGACTTTTCGGTGCTCGTGGCAATCTCGACGCCTTTAAAGGGGAAGTTACTGTGTCCCCCGCGACCGAAGCGTGGGTCTCCGTGAATGGACCCTAAACGCATTCCGACAGATAATTGCCATTCGCTTGAGTGGTGCCGATGTTTTTGCTATGGCGTGGTAATCGAGGCCATTAGCCGTATTGGGGACGGTAATTTTGGGACCAGTACGCGCACGGTCGCGAGGGGAGTTAGTTCAAAGCCCCTATAGAGGACAATCGCCGAATGACAATTGCAACGCTGAGGCCGGACGGCTGGCCGCAGGCGGCGACCGTCGGCTACGTGAACGAAGGCCTTACGCTCTATTTCCTCTGCGGCCTGGATAGCCAGAAGGCGGAGAATCTGGCGCGAGACGATCGCGTGCCCTCTATCGCCGTTTCGCCTTCAACGTGCTGATTTCCAACGTCGACGATCACCTGCGCAATCACGGCTTCCTTTGGCTGGGAAGGGCATGATGGTCGCTATCGCCTGCCTACGATCTCAATCCGGTCCCGACGGATCTAGAGCCGCGGGTTCTGACGACCAACATCGATTCGTGTTCGCTTGGTCTTCTGGAGAGCGCCGCCGGGTTCTTCGCGCTGACGCTCCCGCAGGCGCGAACGGTCGCCGTGGTGACGTCGACCAGGCGCGATTTTGCCAAGGCCGCGGGGGCGCGACCGGCGGAGATCAACGGGATGGCGATCGCTTTCGAGCACGATGATCTCAAAAGGGCTCTGGCGCCGCGCGTCCCGGCCTTCGACTTGCTGCAGCCATGTTCCTGGCGAGCCCGACCAGGCGCAGGACAGCCCGCTTTGGATTCGACTCGAGCCAAACGCCCCTGATCGGGCTGACGATCGCTGGTGACGGTCGATATCAGCAAGGTCAGGCTGGTTGAGAAGTACAGGGCGCCAAAGCGCAGAAAGCCGCTGCGCGACATGGCTTAGGTCGTCCGAGGGCGGGAAGCTTGCGCGGACCTCCCATTGGTGATTTGCTTCACGTCACTTGGGAGGGGCAAATGCTGAAGGTTATTGGAATAGCGGCGCTGGCTGGGATCTGTGCCACTCCCGCCTCTGCTACGTGCTTCCAAATGAGGAGCGACGTAAACGGGGCCATTGATTATCTGCTTTGCCTCCACAATGAGCACGTGGATCTTTTGAATCAGCATGCGGACGACCTGAACGGACAAGGCGCATCAATAAGCACTCTTTCGAAAGCGGCACTCTTGGCGGATGACAACGGCCGAGAAGCAGCGAACCGCATACAGAGCTTAGAGAGAGGTCCGCGAGCTTCGCGACGAGATCGATTCGTTCAAAACTGAGCGCCAATAATGCGACGCGCGGCTGCCTCGTACTTGTTCTCGCAACGGTGAGTGCGGCTTCGGCGGACAGCCCCGCGAGGAAAGCTCGACAGATTGCTCTTCAGAATTCGTGGTCAGCATGCATGGCGATCTCCGTTGATGGGGTCGCCGCACCGAATTCACTGTCCCCGGTCTGTCGGCCGGATGCAAGTCGCTTCCACCATGCCGCCTTCACGATGCAGCATGGCGGCGACAATGACGTCGAAAACGTTCCCGACCTCCTCTTCGATCTCGTGTGCCTTGATGCCGCTCTCCTCAGCCGCTTTCAGGGCCTGGTCGGCAAGATTCCTAATAGCGAACGGATCGCTTGACCTTGCGTTAGGCAGATGCTCTGCCATCCATTTCTCGAAGAAGTTGATGCCACGTGTGCTCATCCAGCCATAAGCTGGCGAATGGGATTAAGTTCCTTCTTCCCGAAAATCCTGCAGCGAGGCGTGCTTCCAACGATGCAGGCCCGGTGAGCAATTGCGAGTCGGATTGAGCCGATCGGACCTTAGTCGGCGGTTGCCGATCAGACTTTAGTCGGCGGTTCGAGGAACAAGTCACCCTCTCGACGATTGGTACGATAATACCGTCGGAAAGGAATTTCAAAGTGGGAGATGACAAGCCCAGCCGCGAGCGACTCAAGGAGGCTCAGGCGAAGGGCCTCGCGGAGGAGACCGGTATAACGGAGGCGCAGGCAAGCGATCTGATTGAAATGATTGGGACCGATCGCGCATCATTGCTGCGCGAGGCACGGATCCTGAAGAAGCGCCAAACGCCGCCGGCAAAGTCGTGACACAAGGATGGCCCCCACCCTCCGGGAGAGGACGCGGGCCGACCGGAGGACACCGATCTCAGCATCGGTCTCGTAGCAATGCTGCAGATGCCTAATCCGCGTCTCAAGGTTGCGTTCCATAAGAGGTCTGTCTGGTGCAGCGTGCCTACTTGGCCTTCTTGCCTTTTCGGTTCAGCTTCGGCTTCGATGCCAGCGCAGCAGCAGGAGCGGTTTCGGCCGTAAGTCGTTGCTCCCGTAGCCGAGCCGTCTTTGCATCTCGCGCGATGCGCTCAATGTCGGTGAAAGCCCGTGCAGCATCCGACGTGCGCTCCTGTCTGTCGGATTTTTCTTTATCAGATAAGTATCGCCTCTCCCGCATTATTGTCCTCGATCTGACGGTACGGGCTTTTGTCGCCGACCGAACCATTGTCGCCGACCGTGTTCCCCCAGACAACAAAAAAAGCCCGCGCCTCTGGCGGAGAACGCGGGCCCGATCGGGCTTTTGGCCCGTCTGCAGCGGGCGCTGAGGGGGCGCACTCGCTGATCACAGACAATCATCAGAAATCACTAAAGTTCCACCCTGACTAATACTTCGGAAACGACTGCAGCAGCATTGAGACAAGATCTTTGCCGGTGCTCGTGAAACAGAGGGCGCGATTGGTCTGGGCATTTGTCGGAAAGTCCCAACCCCAGCTTCTCCGGTGCCTGCCCTGAGTGTCTTCGCCCCGCTCCGTAAGGTGGTCCACGTGATGTTGTTGGTGTTGCGCTTGCAGGCGCCGCCAATCAGAAGACCATCGTCGACGGTATCTGCAACCGCATCTTGAGAAGCTGGCGCCGTGCGGTGATCAGCGTGCGGATCAGCATGCTGTCGAAACCCTTGACCCGAACTTCTCGGTAGAAACCAACCTCGGCCAGATGTGCCAGGCCATTCGCATCATTCGCATCGGTCTTGTTCGCGGCCATATCCAGCGCGGCCGATGTGGCCTCTGTTCCTGTTAGGCATGATTCTTCTCCCATGCCACCCTCCGCCGCGGCAGCGCTCAACACGAGCAAGCGAATGTAACAACAATGGGCTGAGAGGGCCGCCCAGGATTTCAGCCGAAAGGGTTACCGGGCTCTCGGTCGATCGAAGCTGCGGGCTGGTTAATGGGCGCAGTCGCGCCATTTCTTGAAACCGGTCGTAACGCTACGCGACGACGCGCGCAACATCGGTCTTGGTCCTAACCACGACTGGGCTTCTCATGGTGCCGATGCGTTTGGACTAATGTGCGTGGCGCATGCCGTTCCCGAGAAACTCCCTGCCAACACGCGTGCCAAGGTACTAGCGCTCAGCATCGTCTGAAATGACGGGCGGTCGGAATCGGTAATCGCAGTTGGCTTACCTTTGGAGGTGTCGGCGAAGCAGCCCGAGGTTGCGATTATTCGCCTTGAAGTATACGTCGAAGATCGAACCTAGGATAGGAACGCTCCCCACAACCGTATCGAGCAGCACGTTCCCCAACATGCGAGCGATCAGGCCACTCCCAGCACCGCAGTTACGCGCTTGTAAGACGATGTAAGCTGAAACCAGGCCTGATGCTGCATCTCCCAGGACAGGGACTAGGCCGACCAAGGCGTCCATTCCAAAACGTATTGAAGTTCCGGGGACGCGCCAGCGGGAATCGAGTAGACCGGCCAAGAGATCCAACTCGTCAATTGCTGTCGCTGCCTTAAGCTCGCCAAAGCCCTGCGCGCTCTTCGCTGGCTTTGAACGGTTGCGGCGAAGTATCAGGTCTTCTCGATCCAGGGCAGTCATTCTAGATTTTCGCTCGCGCCGGCTGGATCATTGATCAGTTACCCTTAGCCTGCGTCCAACCCGGGGGCACGTCGTCGAGCAGGGTCGTTTCATCCGAGCCCTGCGTCGGCTCAGCTGGGGGCATTTCACCATTCGGGGTCATCTGATTGACCGCCTCAGGCAGATCTCGCGTGATCCTGGCAATGAGCTCCTCGCGCGAAAGACCGGTCTGCATAGAAAGAGACGTGAGCGTATCCTCGTCTATGGCCATCTCCACCTCGCGTGGCTCGATTGGCTGGTTCGGTCCAGTGCTCACCCAAGAGTCTACCTTTGATCCCGCACCCACATTTCTGAATCGTTCGAGGATGTCGCCGAGAGCGGTGCCCGACACACCTTTGGACAGTTGATCGACCATTCCACCTTGCGGATTGTTTGGATCGCGTTCCCGCGCGCGACGGATCATGTCTCCTATCTTGTCGCGGTTCTGGTAGGCTAGAACCCCAAGCATCGCGATCGCTAGTTTTCCCAGATTTGCCATTGGTTCCTCCTTATTCCAACTTGAAAAAGGGCTCCGCCTGGCAAAAGTTCCGCGAACGACGATCTAATATTGTGCAGGACGCACGCTGGAGTTTGCGGTTTCCCACTATCACTTTGAAAGAACTTGGCTTTCGTCGGCGATTGAGCATGAGCGGATTTGTTCCTTAGTACGAGGGGGCGAGTGTTTGGTACAAAAATCTGAGCGGGTGATCGGATAACTGGCTCGGGCGAGGCCGCTTCGGCGCGGAGAGATCATGCGTTCCTCGAAGCGCCTGATCGCCGCCGACAACCTGACGCAGAAGGAAAACGCCAAGGTCGAGGCGCAGCTCGCCATCGCCCGCGCCATGATGCGCGCCGGCCGGTCTTGACGATCGACAACCCAGCGCCAGTATCCTGGCGATGGATGAAAATTACATCTACGGAGAAAGAACCGGCCTGCAGCTCGTGCGTATGGCGATCGGCCGGCGTGCTGCCGAGCGAGGAGGCAGTCAACCTGCTCTATGGACCGTTGCCGGTGCATGAGGGCGAGGCGCTTGCAAAAGCGATCATCGAGACTGTCGAGCGGCTGACCCGGACTATTGACGCTTTGCCGTGGCCATCGGGGCCAGCGATCCCAAGATCAGATCAGTCGTAGACCTTGATGATCTTGCGCGTGCTCGGATCCACCAGAACGGTCCGGTTGTCGACGACCACATAACGGTATTTGACGTTCGGCACTTCATGCAGCTCGACGGTGTCTGGGAGGGGCGAGCCGATGTTAAGCTCCACTCCAGGGATTTTCACCGATGCGAGCGGCTGCTTCTTCACGTATTCCTTGATGACGGTTTCCTGCTGCGGTTCGATGATCACGTCCTGGGCGGCGGCGGCACCAATGCCGGCCAGCAGCAGAAATCCCGCCGCTGCGGTTGAAAGATGCATTCTCATAGCCGTCTCCTTGTTGAGATTTTGCCGGGACGCAGCTTCATCGCGCCAAGCTCACCTCAACGCGAGCCAATCAACGAACGTTCCTCGAAGGGGCTTAAACCATGCGAAGCGTCACGGATATATTTGTGCTCGCCCCGCAGATGTTTAATGCGCAGCTTCACCCCAGGCTGACCCATTGAGTAGCCGGCCGCTTCTTGACGCCTTCCGGAGGCTTACGCGTGCTGCTGGTCCGGAAGGGCTCGATAGTGTTGAAAAAGTCCGCAACTAAGCTTGTTGACCCCATCGGTTATCCGCCAACAACGGACAGAATCGAGTTCGCGCCAAAAGCTCAAGAGCCACGCGGTAACGAACTATCCCGGCGGCTTGATGCGGAAGATCGAGTTGCCGGAGATCCATAGCGAATCATCTCCATAACGGATAGCGTCGCCTAGGTACACTCCGGATGGGCGCTTGAACTTGCCACTGAACGAGTTCGTATTCGGGTCAATGCGAATGACCGGGACGAGTATCGTTGATAGCCAGACAAAGCCGCCTCCGACTGCTATATCGCCGCCCTCTCCGGCGGCGTCAGCCTCGATGGTGGCGAGAACCTCACCGGTTTTGCCATCGATCCGCTGGACGGTTCCGTCGCCCTGATTGAGGACCCAGATCGATCCTTCGCCGGACGTCAGGAACCGCGGCTCTGGGTTGAGAGCAGTTGTCGTAACGATCTGATTCGTTTTCGGATCGACACGGTACAATTCACTTTTCGCAGTTCCTGTAACCCAGACGGACCCGAAGTCTGCGACTACGCCGGAGCTGGTAGATGGCAGCGGTACCTTCGCGACCTCGTTCCCATTCTGAGCATCATAGCGAGCCAGGATCTGGCCATTGCTACCGGTGACGGCCCATACGGCACCTTCACCGACTCCGATGCTACCTTCGCTGTCGAATAGGAGGGACGGTATTTGCAGGACGATTTTGTTTGCGCGCGGGTCTACCTTGTAGATTGTCTTGCTGCCGACATCCGGCACCCAGACGGCGCCCTCGCCGATGGAAATCCCGCGGTAACTGCCGACAGCCCCCTCAATGGGAATGTCGGTAACAGAGTTGTCGTCTGGATTGATCCGAACAAGCTTACGGCCACTCATCATCCAGAGAGAGTCAAAACCGAAGGCTAAGAAATCGCCGCCACGCTCTATTGTCGCGTTTATGAGCACCTCAGGGGGTTTTTCCTCGGGAGCTGCCGGAGTTGCCCAAGCCGAAGCTGCTATCGAAAGAGCGATCGCGTATGTTGCTGTTTGGATTCCCATTTGCCCCTCCATCAGGGGAATTCCACCTCGCCGTACTGGCTCTGGTCATTCCAAGTAGCGGCCAAACGCAAGCACCCCTGGCATCACGGCTAGGATGGTTGTTGTTCAAGCGTCTTCCGCTTCGCGGGGCCGGCTAGCTAGATCATAAACTTTGGACGGCAGCACCGGAAGCCGAAAACGCTCCCAGGCCTTGCGGAGGGGTCCGACAGCATCCAGCTCTCAGGCGCCAGGAGTTCGAACTTCTTTCGGTTTGGAAAGACGCTCCCATACGTCGCACGCCCTTTTTTCGTCTCGGCGATGAAGCGCGTGAACTCTCGTTCGAGCTCGAACACCGATTGCTCCTTTGTGTCGGCGGTTCCTCGCTGTCCGCCATGAAGTCGGAAGCGTGGATCGGAGGTAGAGGTCGTCCATGACCAGGTATCTCTCCGGGCACCGTTTCCCCACCTATGACGGTTCTGTCCCAATCCAACCAGACACGGGCGCCGCGGTCGCGGGCGAATTCGAACGCCTCGACAGCATCTTCGAAAGCAGCAAGCACAGTGCTGCCGTCGACGGCTTCGAAGCCGCCCTGGTCGGCGAGGTGGATCTTGAGGCGGTCTGTCATCCGCGGAACCGCTCTGTGGTCCAATGGATCTTGCCATCGATCTTCATGGGCTTGTGGATCATCAGCCGCTTCGGCAGGTGCTCCGGGTGCACCTCTAGAAGCGTGATCTTCACCGACGGCTTGCAGCGGCTGCAATCGAACCTCAGCTTCAGCGGATCAGCGCCGT
>NZ_JAMYUV010000094.1:0-7535 GCF_040323405.1 Mesorhizobium sp. M0048
GCCCCAACGACCGAAATCCAGCCCCCGCCGCGCGTCAGGCTGTTCGCAACCTCATTGTCGCACCACCCACTCTGGAAATGCCGGTAGTTCGAGGTGTCCAATCGTGTCAAAGCCATTTTGGAGGTGACATTGGACAAGGCCGGCAAGGTCAAGTCGGTTACAGTCGTATCCTACGAACCTCATTCGGAAGCAGCCGCGGAAGCGGCCCAGCAACTTACGAAATCAATCCAGAGGTGTTGGCCGCCAGGCGTCAAAACCAGCCCGTTGCGGATCACAGTGGATTTGAGCAAATTCTAGCTATAGCGCAGCCTCAGAGAGAAGAACGTTCAACCCGCGAAATTTTCGTCCACGAACATCTCGGCAAATTTCTGGGGTGGGAGGGTTACACCATTGACGCGGGCGATCTCGAGATTCCTTGCCCACATATCCCGGATTGCTGCCGGCATTCCCTCGGGCATGTGCATAGAGTGGGCTATTGCGTCATGCCATTGTCCGTCGCCGCCATAGATAGATCGCAGTTTGGGGGCCATCCTTTTCAAGCCATCCTCCGACTCTTGAGAAAGTTCTCCGATCGCCCAGAGCACATAAACATCGAGCAGCCTAAGCAGCGGCTGTCCGTCATAACGTGGGTTAGTCAACATTTAACCTCTCACGCATCATAGGTGGCATAATAAATAACGCGTTCGCAGATGGCAGAAATGCTTGGCTTTTCTTTCTGCGATGCAACCAAAGCCTCGGTAATCTCGATCGCAAGGTTGATTTCGAGAAAGTATGCCAGGCCCTCTTTAGCTGCCTCGGGTGGTACCAACATCCCATCCTGCTGAGGCAAAACCATCGCGTCTGAATCCTCTGTCCAAGGCTCCGCCGCGTAGATTGTGGGCTCCGCTGCGTAGACCGGGTCCTCCTCGTCAAATTCCGACAACCGCCCAACGATATCCAGCAACTTCATTTTTTTCCCCATAGGGAAAATCCTCCTCGGCCATTCGGATGCAGTGTTTTCTGGAAGATACTCCCTCGATCATGTTGAGATCTAGGGACGAGTTGCATTACACCGGGTTCGTAAACTTGCACAATGATCGGCCGAAAGCGTCATGGCCTCCGCAAGGTCAGTGCTCCCCGCACCCTACCCATCCGCCGGTGCCGCTTTCTCCGGCGCCGCCTTAAGCAGAATCCCGATAGCTCGATTCCAGTAGCGCACCGCTTCAAAATGCCCTTGTCTGGTCAACCAGATCTTATTCTCCAAACTGACTGGATCGCCGATCTCAAACAGCTCCATGCCCTTGGGGCGCAAATATCTATTTTGGTCGGGCATTTTCAGTCCACCAACCGAGCAAATAGATCGGCGAGGTCACGCGCTATCGTCTCAGCGGATTGCCGATTCATACCTATGAATGGGATGCGTACGATTGGCATGGCCGCATCTTCAGTGTCGAAGCCATAGCCTTCACCTCCTCCGTCAGATGCGAATAAGAAGATGCCTGGCGCATATTTTTCAACCTCATATCCGCGGTTGAAGTCAGCCAGTTCTTCGGCTTTAAAAAAATAGTATAGTTATTGCCGATGAAACCTTCGCCTCCATTATGCTCTTTGAGGAAATCATGTAATCCTTGGCAGCACGACTCCCAACCGTGCGGACAGGCCGTCGACGACTGCGGATTCAGCCGGTGCGTCGAATGTCCCTCAGTTAAATATGTCCCATTGCTATCGTCCCAGGTCGCTCAGCAACTGGTTCCACCACGGCATACCCCTGTTGTCGGTGAACTGCCGCCAAACTTCACTGGATTGATTTCATGCACATCCACTACGGCGCGAACTATGGCAACAATAGCACTACCGACCGTCGTAGGGCTCAATCGTCGCTGACGGAATACCAAAGCGGTCGAGTAGATTCAGCACACGCTCTATATGACCACACGCAGATCGCCAGCAATGATAACATCGCCGAACCATCCTTCCATCTGGTGGGTGAGTTTGCTCACAACAGGGGGTGAACGCTTGTGTCCATGATGGTGCCACGGCCTATTCAGCCGGCGACATTGGGCTTTATGTAAAAATAGTCCACCATTCACCTAATGAGGATCAAAAAAATGAAAGCCCAACCTCATTGCTACTTACCATCGTAAGGCTCGATGACAGCAAACGGTATTCCCAATGATTCCAGCAAATCAAGAATGCGTTTCGAGATGACGAGGCGATAGTCCGCTGCGATCCCGAAATCGTCCCGGCCGGCCTTGCCATTCACTTTAAGCCAGACGAAGGGTGGAAGTTCCTGCCCAGGTTGATCCTCATGAAACTCTTCGGATGTTGTCACTTCGGCGTCGGCGAACGTCGCGCCTGAAAAACCCATCTTTTGCAGTGCGCGCTGGGTGTCTTCGGTGACGAGGTAACACGGGAACGTCGTAACGATCACATCGCCAAACCAGCCCTCTATAACGTAGTGAAGCTTGGTCACGATTGGCGGATGGACACTCGAGTCAAGAACGGTGTTTTCACCAAGTCCACCAGCGACGTTCGGCCATATGTAAAAATATTGCATCACTCACCTATTGGAGGATTGAACAGATGTCCGTATTGTTTGTCGATATAAGTCACGTAGTCCAGCACCTGCTGACGCGTTGGCTGGGGGTGCGACGCATAAAATTTATCCCATTCGAATCGGAAAACGATCTTGTGCAAAAGGTTATCTAATCCTTTTGGTATGCCGCGAAGATTTTGAAGAGAGTGCATCTCATCTTCAGCAACAAGGCTTGGATATCTGGTCCATATCTGTTGCTCTGCAGCGTGATGGACGACAACCTCTCCCTTTAGATTCGGGTTCGCATCAAGAAATGTTTTGCGGTAATTTTTTGAAAGAGCTTTGCCAAACGATGCTCCCGGATGCCTAATCTTAGAGGGGTCTCTGGCGATCGACTTTATTATCGCAAGAAGCTCAGCCTTGTCAGGCTTGACGCCGGTGCTCAAGAGGTAAGCGGCCTCTTTTGCTGCATTTATTGCACGAGACTCAACCTCGGTCGTCTGGCGAACCGCCGCTCCCTCAACGGCGAGTTCTGATGTGGCCCGCGACCCACTGGCCGTAAGCTCCTCTAACGGCTTGGCAAACTTGCCCGTCCCGGCGCGGACAATGGCCAGTCCTTTTGCAACGGCTTGGCCGAGTGACTCGAACGCCAGGCTGCCCTCTGCAGCTAATCCGGAGGCAGAAGTGACCGGCAGTTGACTGAGCGCGTCCAAAGGATCGTCGCGCAGATCCTGAAGAAACAGCCCAATGTCGTGCGGGGCTCGGCCTAGGCCTTCAAAACCTTCGGTGAGGTAGTTGCCGAAGTCCTCCGCGGCGAGTTCCAGTTTCGATTGAGGTTTCCTGCGGTTTGAAGGAGCAGGCGGTTGATTCTGCTTCCCGGCGATCACAGGTGCAACAACGGGCCTAGCCGGTTGGCTTTCGACCGATTGAGGAAGCCCGGCTTGGACGAGCTGTTGGGATAAGGCTGCTCGGACCTCTGGATCGGACGCCCCACCAACGAGGCTGTACAGGATGGTGTGCTTGTCCGCCTGTGGCACGCTCCCGTCTTTGAATGTCGTGGCGATGTTCTTGAGAACAGACCATGGGAAAGGTTGGTAGTTCTCGATGCCCAGTTGCTTTTGTGCTGCAACTGAAGCGGCGATTGCTCGGACATAAGTTCCTCGGTCGTAGGTGTCCGGCCCTCCTTCACGATTCCATGACTCGCTGTCGGGAGTGGTGATCTCGCTCCAGGCTGCGTCGACGCTCGGAAAGACCTTGCGAACGTATGCGGCAGGGTCCGTCCGCCTGGCGTCCAGCGTCTGAAGCGCGGCGGCGGCCGTGACGTGATACCGCGCCTGCTCCCCTTGGGAACCTGCAGGACCAGGTTCGGCATCGCGTAGCGCCGCATGGATTGCTTGGTTCGGCATGGTGCGCATGCCGAAGGCCTGACGACCAACATCAATCTTTCTGGCAAAATCCCCGTACTGCTTGCCGCCCTCCTCGACGCCATAGACAGCGATGAAGGCGTCCCGACCAGGCATCTTGCCGGAATAGGCGCCAGTCTGTGCGATGGCGCCCGGCGCGTTCTGCTCGGCGAGACCAATGTTGGTGCGAAGCTCAACCTGCTGAGCAGTGTTGGCCGCCTGCGCCTGTCGGATCAGCGCTGCCTGTTCCTGTTGCGGAAGGTCGTCCCTGAACGCCTGCGCCACCCTTTCATCAGGCGTCTGCTTGCCGACGCGATCACCCTTCGCTGCCGCCGCATTGGGCGCACCAAAGGCGCTGGAGCCGCCAACGACTTCGGTGGTGTCGTCCTTAGTTCGGTTTCCAGCCTGCGCGGCACCCAGCATCTCTGCAGCACGTTTCGGGTCCTGGGCGATCATCGCCTGGATCAGCGCCTTGGCCGTGTTGCCGCGCCAGGCGACTGCCGCCGCTTGCCGGGCAAGCGGGTTGCCGATCTTGGCAATCAGGTCAAAGCCGTTCTGCCGGATCGCGTCGAAGTTCTCGGTGTCCTTCGGGTTGCTTTGCGCGATGGCACTGGTTGAGATGTTGTCGACCTTGGTCCACTCGGCCTGCTCATACTCGTCGCGCCGCTGAAGCTGCCTCGCCGCCATAGTGAGCCGGCCTCGCGCAATGCCTCCTTTTGCCTGGCGAAATTGGCGCGCTGGCTTTCGGGCATTTTCGGCAGGGCATCGGCGAACAGCGTGTCGAAAAGGCCGGTCTTGATCATCCGGCCGGTGCGCGGATCGACCTGGCCATACATCGTGTCATGCAGGCCGCTGCCGTCGGCCGGCGCATTCGCCACCACCTCGTCTTCCGCCTGCCCGATCTGGCCGTTGAACCGACGGCGCGCGAGGTCGGCGTCGAACGCCTCCTCCTGCTGCTTCTGCTGCTGGTAGCGTTCGGCGACGGCAGAGAGCTCGTCGCCAAAACCCTGCATCGCCCTGCCGACCGGCGATCCTTCGGGATAGGAGAGCACATTGCCGGCATCGAGCCGGCGCTGGGCAAGCTGGAGAGGTATGGTCGCCATCTATTTGTGTCCTGCCATGAGCGCGCCGGGGATCGTGGCGCGGCGCTGCCGCGCGCCGGCCCCGTGCCGCCGCCTTCGTCGGGTCATGAATTTTGGAGAGGTCGCCAATGAGAGTGTCGCCGGCACTGAAGATGCTGGCGGTCTGCGCCGTCGGCTAAATGGCCTCGGCAAAATATTGTCATTCCCTTATGAGTTGGCCGGGCTCGCGGACTCCCGCGAACGATCGGTCGGAGCAGGCCATGACTGTGGCAAGGCCGCCGGTCCTAAGCCCGCTACCCTTCCAACCGCGCCGCCTTCTCCAGCGCCGCCAGCTGCGCTTCGTCCAGCGTCAGGAACCCCATAATGTGCTGCACCACTTCGGCCCGCGCGTTGCTGAGCGCGCTGTGCAGCTCGAAGCCGTTCGGCGTCTTGGTCTTGGCCAGCCATTCACCGTAGGACGGGCGGCGGTAATAGCCGGTCGCAGCCGTCAGGTCGGCCAGCACCATCTCGCCGTCCTGGCCCGAGAATACCCTGAAATAGGCTTTGGCCAGCGCATCCCGCGCCTTGGCCGGGCCGCCGGCCTGGCTGGAATGGGCGAAGCGTTTGCCACTCATGCCCCGCCACCCTGTACGTCGCCACCCTGTACGCCGTTGCCCTGCGGCATCAGCCCGCCGAGCCCATCGAGCAGGCCGCTGTCGCGCGCCTGCACGGCCGCCGGTACGGCATCCCTGGCCAGCTTGCCGGCAGAAACGATCGAAGCCATGCCTGCTTGTGCGGTTTGAGCCTTGGCTCTGGCATCGCGGATGCCCGCCACTTCATCCTGGCGGCGGAAGATGCGTTGTGGGCTGCGGCCGGCGCCCTGCACGATCTTCAGCGCCTCGTCGCCGTCGATATTGTCCATGACGCCGGGGTCGAACTGCGCCATCTGCATGGCGGTGGTGACCACCTGGATGGTGTCGCGCGCTTCGGCCGAGCGGCGCAGCACGTCGAGCGGGCCGGTGAAGGTCGGCCGCAGCGCCTTGCCGGCAAGGCTCGCCGGCGGCAGGAAGCGGCTGTCTTCCTCGTAAAGTCCCTTGTCTTCCAGAATACCCAGCTCGCGGTCGAGATTCGAGGCAAAGCCGGCCTGGATAATCGAGCCGGAGGGGCCGAGCAGAGCACCCTTTTCCTCTTGCCGGATCAAGGCCTCGGTCGCCGTCATCTGCGGGTTCTGTACCAGCGTCTGGAACAGATTGACGAACATCATGTCGCGGATCTCCTCGGCCCGGCTGTCGGCGTAATTGAAGGCATAGGTCGGGTTCTGGCCGGTGGCGATCGGCGCGATCAGCGGCCGGCCGGCATCGTCGATCAGGCCGGGATAGTTCTCGCCGGGATTGAGCACCGGCACATAATCGAGCCTGGCCTTCGAGGCGGTCGCCGGATCGGTGATCTGCTGAAGTGCGCGCAGGCCGGAGCGCCGCACGGCGTTCTCTTCGCGCACCGTCGTCAATGCCTCGATGGTTGGCGAGATGCCGTAGGGATCGCCCTCGTAGCGGCGCCAGTTGAAGCACGATACCGGGAAGGAGCGAAAACCGCTTTCCCTGACGATCGCCTCCTCGTCCTCGATCACATGATAGGACGCGAACGCGGTGTCGAGATACTGGTAGGAGCCGCTCAGGCTGTACATCTTGCGCTCGTCGCGCGGCTGGATGCACTGGATCAGCGAGATTTTTGTCTCGCATTTGGCGGGGTCGTCGACCAGAACTTTGATCCGCGCCGGCAGTCTGTCGTAGCCGAGCAATTGCGCCGCCTGTCTTGCGGTGCGCTCGTAGCGGCGGTGGAAGATATCGACCTGGCCCCAGCGGTTGCGCGAGAGATAGCCTTCGACCACCGGGATCGAGGCATAGCGGATCAGCGTGCTGCCAAAACCCTCCTCGGCGTAGAGATAGGCCGGGCCGTAGCGCACGACATTGCGCAGGCAGGCTTGCGTTGCCGGCACGAAATTCGAATTGGCGGAGTAGCGCAGCGAAAACAGGAAATCGCGCAGCGCTTCCGCCCATTCCTTCTCCTCGTCGGTTTCCTCGTCATTGATTGCCGCGGTCGACAGCCCATGCCATTTCTCCGACTGCGGGATGATCAGGCTTTCCAGCCCCGCGGCCAGCCGGTTGGCGGCCGAGTTGATGGTATTGGCGTAGACACGCGCACCGCGCCGCTCCTGCCGCTCGGACTGCGAGTCCGCGCCGGCCTGCCGGCCGCCGCTCCACATGTCGGGCGCATCGGGATCGCAGAATTCGGACACCGCCTCCCAGACATGCTCATACTGGCTGCGTTCGCTCTCCAGTTCAGCCTGTCGCGACAGAATATCGCGAGCACGGGAATCGCTCATGGTCAGCCTCGCTTGATGAAATTGATTGAAAAAGAAAACGGCGGGACGCCGAAGCTGCCAATCTCCCCACTGTTTGGACCGGGGACATCGCGAACAGCTGTGCGAGGACATCGCGAACAGTTTGCCATCCTATCGTTGGCTTGCATTGAGGTCGATGGTCTGGATTTTCTGGT
>NZ_JAMYUV010000095.1:0-7188 GCF_040323405.1 Mesorhizobium sp. M0048
GAGCTGATCGTGCCGATCGCCATGGAAGAGAAGCTGCGCTTCGCCATCCGTGAAGGCGGCCGCACCGTCGGTGCCGGCATCGTCGTCACCATCAAAGAGTAATCGCCGGCGCTGCCGGTTGAGATCGGATGCAAAGGGGCGGTCTTCGGGCCGCCCTTTTGATTCTGATATTCTGGCAATGGATTAACCGCATTGCTTCAAATCCTGTTGCAAGCGCCTCTGCCATAACTAGTATAGGTTGCATCGAGGGGGGCTGCCCGAATGGTTCCATGGCGCCGTTTGCATAGTCAGGCATGGTGGTCGCTAGGGCTGATCTGCCTGGTGTCGTTGCTTGCCATGGGCCACGCTGCCTTCGCAGCGGATGCAAAGAAATCCACGCCGGAAAAATCCGCGCCGGATTTCGGCCCGACGATGCGGTTCGTCGTCGTCCGCAGCAGCGCGCCGGGCTGCGAGCCGACCTGTCCGGAATGGATATCGGCGGAAGGCTCGATAGAAGCCGGCACACCGGCCCTGTTCAAACGCGCGCTGAAAGCGCTTGGCGGCCGAAAGCTGCCGATCGTCGTCGATTCCCCCGGCGGCAATGTCGAAGCGGCGCTGACACTTGGTCGCCTGATCCGCAAGAACAAGCTCGATATCGCCGTTGGCAAAACCCGCTTCGTCGGCTGTCTGCCAGATGTGAAGAACTGCAAGGAAAACGACGGCAAGGGCGCCCGTTATTTTGGCAATGCTTATGCCGATGGCGCCATCTGCAATTCCGCCTGTCCGTTGATGTTTTCCGGTGGCATCCGGCGCGTGGTCGGGGAATGGGCCTTTCTCGGCGTCCATCAGATCACCACGACCTATATCCGGACGAAATTGCTGTACCGCACCACTTATCGCATGGTGAAAGGCAAGAAGAAGATACTCAGCACCAGGGTCGTCAGCCGGAAGAACGCCGGCAGCTACAAGACCTATGAGATGAACAAGCCGCTGGAGCGGAAGCTGGCGGCCTATCTGAAGGAGATGGGCGTCGGCCTGGGTGTGCTCGAGACCATGAAAAGCACACCGGCCAGCGGTATCCAGCAATTGGCTCCCTACGACATGCTGCAAATGAATCTCGTCACCAGCCGGGATGCCGTCGACCTGCTGACCGCGCCAACCCTATGCACGTCCGATCCGTTGCCGGCGAGTTGCAGGGAGGTGCCGGCGCCGGCGAATATCACGAAGCCGGCCGGCGAAGTGGTGGCGAAAGCCGAGCCTGCACCCGCAGGGCTCGAAACCCCGCGGCCGAAGGAGGTCGCAGACATGCGCTTCGTCCTGGTCCGCGGCAGCAACCCGCTTTGCAATCCAAACTGCCCGGAATGGATCTCGGCCGAAGGCGCGATTGCGCCTCAGACCCCGCAGAAGCTGCGCCAGTTGCTCGCCATGCTTGGCAACCGACGGCTGCCGGTGGTGGTCAGCTCACAAGGAGGCGACCTGTTCAGTGCTCTGGCGGTGGGGCGACTTATCCACGAAAAGAAGCTCGACATCGCCGTCGCCCGCACCGATTTTGTTGGCTGCGACCCGGGAGAGTGGAGTTGCTTGGCTAAAGAGGGCGCCTATGCCGGCCTGACCGTCGATTCGGGAGCGGTATGCGATTCGGCGTGCGCGCTCATGCTTGCCGGCGGCGTCAGACGGTTTGTCGGTCCGCAAGCGCGGCTCGGCATGTACCTGATGGGACAGCAGCAGATAATTAAGCCCTATCTCGAGGACATGGCGATTGGTCCCGGTCTATTCGCCGCGCTCGAGCAGCGCTCGGTCGAGCGCCAGCTCGAACCCGACCTAATGCTGAAGGTTGGACTGACGACGGGGCCGCAATCGGTGGACGCGCTGACGGGCGCCACCATCTGCAAGCCGTCGCCGAAGCCCGACAACTGCCGCGTTCTGCCGTCCGCCAGCGCCGAGGCAGAGACTCCGGCGAAGCTTTAGCGTAACCTTGCACTGCCCATCGAGGCAGGTTGAGCGGTCGCTCGGTGCTTCCGCTATCGTCCAGCGCGGTTGAAGACCAGCATGGGAGGGATCGCAAATGAGCCAGGATGCCCCGACATTGTTCGAATGGGCCGGTGGCACCGAAGCGCTGAACCGCCTGACCCAAACCTTCTACGACAACGTCTCTCGGGATCCCATCGTCGGGCCGGTGTTCAAGCACATGTCGCCGGACCATCCCGCTCACGTCGCGGCCTTCATCGGCGAAGTTTTCGGTGGACCGAAAACCTACAGCGAAAAGCATGGCGGCCATCGCGAGATGGTGATGCACCATCTCGGCAAGCATCTGACCGAGGAGCAGCGCCGGCGCTGGATCAATCTTCTCGCCGACGCCGCCGACGAGATCGGGCTGCCTGACGATCCCGAATTCCGCTCGGCTTTCATGGCCTATGTCGAATGGGGATCGCGGCTGGCCAGGATGAATTCCAACAAGGGCCCGACCTGCGATCCCGAGACGGAACCAATGCCGGCCTGGGGTTGGGGGGTGCCGGGCGGGCCTTACAAGCCGCCTTCGGGAACCTGACCGCGCGCGAATCGGTCGAAAGCCTGCCGGCCAGGAAAACGGGTGGCTATGGAGGTCTCGGTCCTCCAGGCTAACGGTTTAAAGTCGCCGTCGAATGGCGCGGCCACATTGAAAACCGGAGGCTTTGCGATGAGATCGGAAGGCAAGAAAAATTCAAACAGCGTCTTTGACAGCGACCGCGGAATCCGAAATCCGTTTGGCGTCATGGACGTCCCCACTCCCGACGACGAGGAGGTGTCGGCGTTCGCCGCCGGCGTGAAACTGGAGGGAACTCCAAGCGATGAAAATGCCGAGGCCTGGGGCACCGAAAGCGACCGCGACCGCAACGACACCATCGAAGGCAGCTGGTCCAGCCGTTGGAACGGCGGTGCCGATCCCACGATCCCGGGCGATACCGAGGATAAATGGAAGTCTGGCCGGGGCGAGGTGAAGACGGCGGGAGAGAGGGTTTACCTGCTGTTCGATTGGCATAATGGCGTGCGCAAGGGGCTCATCGATGCCCGGCGCCAGGGTGCGAAAGGGCTGGTGGGAAAATACATCAATCTGACCGACCCGAAAATCGTGCGTCCATGGGTCGGCTTGATCGTCAGCAATCAACGGATCGACGGGAAATGGCCGGGAGGACGCCTGGACTTTCGAAGATGAAGGCCGGGTAGCGCACGTCGCTCTTTACAGAGCGCGCGGAAGCTTTTAGGAAGCGCCTGCTGCGCCGACATGCGCATACGGGCATAGCTCAGTTGGTAGAGCGGCGGTCTCCAAAACCGCAGGTCGTAGGTTCGAGCCCTGCTGCCCGTGCCATTCTTCGAATGGATACCTAAAACGATTCTTTTGCAGTGCGGCCTTTGAAAACCGGCTTGTGACTTGCCATATAGCATAAGTTGCGGCATAAGGGCCGCATAGCCGGGACGGAACGACTGGATGGTTCCGAGGCGGCGTTTGGGCATAAAGCGGACACTTGCCACTTGCGTGGATCAAGAATCGGTTTTATGTAGACGAAACGGACACGCGACGCGTGGAGCTGGGAAGCCGGCTTTACGCGTCTGATTTGCATGGGCGAAATGATTGCGCTGATTCGGCGCGAACGCACGCTCAAGCGGCACGTCCCGGCCAGCGGGATCATCCAGGAGACCCGGCCAACGGGTCTTGCAGACAGAGCGGCATATGGCTTCGAAAACCACAAATCCTTTCACCTTTCTCCAGCAGGTTCGCGCGGAGACCGCCAAGGTCACTTGGCCGTCGCGGCGCGAAACGATGATCTCGACGGTGATGGTCCTTGTGTTCGCGGTCATCGCGATGATCTTTTTCTTTACCGCAGACGTGGCCATGGGCTTTGCGGTCGAAAAAATCCTCGGCCTCGGACAGTAAGTCCGGCGATTACGGAGAAGTCTTGAAATGACCGCGCGGTGGTACATCGTCCACGCCTACTCGAACTTTGAAAAGAAGGTCGCCGAGGACATCGAGAACAAGGCCAAGCAGAAGGGCCTGTCCGCCGACATCGAGCAGATCGTGGTGCCGACCGAGAAGGTCGTCGAGATCCGCCGCGGCCGCAAGGTCGATGCCGAGCGCAAGTTCTTTCCGGGCTATGTGCTGCTGAAAGCCAATCTGACCGATGCCGTGTTCTCGCTCGTCAAGAACACGCCGAAGGTCACCGGTTTCCTGGGCGACTCCAAGCCGGTGCCGATCACCGAAGCCGAAGCCCAGCGTATCCTGAACCAGGTTCAGGAAGGCGTCGAGCGGCCGAAGCCGTCGGTGACGTTCGAGATCGGCGAAGCGATCCGCGTTTCGGATGGACCATTCGCGTCGTTCAACGGTTTCGTCCAGGAAGTGGACGAAGAGCGGGCGCGGCTCAAGGTGGAAGTATCGATCTTCGGGCGCGCCGTGCCGGTCGATCTGGAATTCGGACAGGTCGAGAAGGGCTGATCCGAAATCCCTGCACCGGTTTCGGCGGCAGGGAAGGCGGCGCGGAGATCGCGCGGCCAAAAACGGGTGGGAGGCGAATGCGGCTTTAGCCGGCCGCGCGGACCGCACCACCAGACTGCAACCGCCGGCAAGACCGGCATGAGAAAAGGCAGGAAGAGAGATGGCTAAGAAGATTGCAGGCCAGCTCAAGCTCCAGGTTTCCGCGGGATCGGCCACGCCGTCGCCCCCGATCGGCCCGGCGCTTGGTCAGCGTGGCATCAACATCATGGAGTTCTGCAAGGCGTTCAACGCGCAGACCCAGGAAATGGAAAAGGGTTCGCCGGTTCCGGTCGTCATCACCTACTACCAGGACAAGTCGTTCACCTTTGTCATGAAGACGCCGCCGGTGAGCTATTTCCTGAAGAAGGCCGCCAACCTGAAGTCGGGTTCCAAGGAGCCGGGCAAGCTCAAGGCCGGTACGATCGGCCGCGACAAGGTGCGCGCCATCGCCGAGCAGAAGATGAAGGATCTGAACGCAAACGACGTCGAGGCGGCCATGCGCATGGTCGAGGGCTCCGCCCGCTCGATGGGTCTGGAAGTGGTGGGCTGAGATCATGGCAAAGATTGCAAAGCGTGTATCGAAGACCCGCGAAGGCATCGATCCCAACAAGGCTTACGCTTTGGGTGAGGCGCTGAAGCTGCTCAAGGATCGCTCCTCGGTGAAGTTTGATGAGACCGTCGAGGTCGCGATGAACCTCGGCGTCGATCCCCGCCATGCCGACCAGATGGTCCGCGGCGTGGTCAATCTGCCGAACGGCACCGGCCGCAGCGTTCGCGTCGCCGTGTTCGCGCGCGGCGACAAGGCCGAAGAGGCCAAGGCCGCCGGCGCCGACATCGTCGGAGCCGAGGACCTGGTCGACATCGTCCAGAAGGGCACGATCGACTTTGACCGTTGCATCGCCACGCCGGACATGATGCCGCTGGTCGGCCGTCTCGGCAAAGTGCTCGGTCCGCGCGGCATGATGCCGAACCCGAAGGTCGGCACCGTCACCACTGACGTTGCCGCCGCTGTCAAGGCATCGAAGGGCGGCGCCGTCGAGTTCCGCGTCGAGAAGGCCGGCATCGTTCATGCCGGCGTCGGCAAGGTGTCGTTCGACGTCAAGGCGCTGGAAGAAAACGTCCGCGCCTTCGCAGACGCGGTGACCAGGGCAAAGCCGGCTGGGGCCAAGGGCAACTACGTCAAGAAGGTGTCGGTCACCTCGACGATGGGCCCGGGCCTCAAGCTCGATGTCTCGACGCTCGCAGCGTCCTGATACGAACAATTGGATCGGCCGCTAAAACGCTGATCCGTGAAAGAATTCCGGGCCTCCGACCTGTCGGTGGCCCGGTACCGGAAGTCGAAAGGCTTCCGGACATCCTGTCCGAGATTGCAGGCGGCCCCAAGCCTTAGGTGATGTGGGCCTTAATTCATGTGGGCCTGCATGAGACGGGTGAAGACCGGACAAAGGGGCGAAAGCTCCAATGAAAGGTTCGAACCGTGTTTGCCTTTTGTCTGCGCACCGTCCGGCTAGCCGGCAGGTGTGGCGAAAGGGGGCAGGATCCTCGAGCGTCGTTCGGGAGATCCGTTACTGGATGGCCCGGCCGGCAAAAGGCAACCCGACGCCTGTCCTTCGTAGAGGGCAGGGGTCAACTGGAGATAGGCAGTGGACAGAGCGGAAAAACGCGAACTCGTCACGGGCCTGAATGATGCGTTTTCAAGCGCTGGTTCAGTCGTCGTGGCCCACTACGCCGGTATCACCGTCGCGCAAATGAACGACCTTCGGTCGAAAATGCGCGCCGCCGGTGGCACCGTCAAAGTCGCGAAGAACCGTCTCGCCAAAATCGCTCTTCAGGGCACGGACTCCGCATCGATCATCGAGCTGTTCAAGGGACAGACGCTGATCGCCTATTCGGAGGATCCGATTGCGGCGCCGAAGGTCGCGTCCGATTTCGCCAAGGGAAATGACAAGCTCGTCATTCTCGGTGGCGCAATGGGCACCACCTCGCTCAACGCCGACGGTGTGAAGGCACTCGCCACACTCCCGTCGCTCGATGAGCTGCGCGCCAGGCTGGTTGGCATGATCGCCACGCCGGCAACCCGGATCGCCCAGATCGTCAATGCGCCTGCGGCCTCGGTCGCGCGCGTCATCGGCGCTTACGCCCGGAAGGACGAGGCGGCATGAGGCCGTTCCTCGCTATCACAAACACACGTTCGAACCTTATGAAGGAACATTGCAATGGCTGATCTGGCAAAGATCGTAGACGACCTTTCGAAGCTGACCGTCCTCGAGGCGGCCGAGCTGTCGAAGCTTCTTGAAGAAAAGTGGGGCGTTTCCGCCGCTGCTCCGGTGGCGGTTGCCGCTGCCGGCGGCGCTGCGGCCGCTGCTGCTCCTGTCGAGGAAAAGACGGAATTCGACGTCGTCCTCACCGAGGCAGGCGCTCAGAAGATCAACGTCATCAAGGAAGTTCGCGCCATCACCGGTCTTGGCCTCAAGGAAGCCAAGGACCTGGTCGAGGCGGCTCCGAAGCCGGTCAAGGAAGGCGTTTCCAAGGCCGACGCGGACAAGTTCAAGGCCCAGCTGGAAGCAGCCGGCGCCAAGGTTGAACTGAAGTAAGCGTTGAGTACCGGCGGGCCGCGTCGCGCCCGCCCCCCCACCCCACAACTCAATGGGGGGGGCATATGCCGCAGAGTTCGCAAAACACATTACAGAGGGCCGCCAAAC
>NZ_JAMYUV010000096.1:0-7092 GCF_040323405.1 Mesorhizobium sp. M0048
TTCTGCTCATCTTCTTCCATCACAAGGTGTCCACCTATTTTGGTGGACACCTCATGCATCAGAGCACTCAACAGCAAAAGGTGCGGGGAAATTCGCGCTTACGCTAAAGGACGCTATTATTGAACAGATGCCGGTCGATCTACGCCGGGTCATCGACGTGGTCATACTGGATCTTTCGCGAAGACCTTGCGGCTCGGGGGATGCAACGGGGGTGCGCAGCGACCCCCTTGCCAAGAAGGTGCGGAAAAAGCGTAGTACCCCCGCACACATTTTGCGAAACGCGCGAACGGAGTTCGTTTGGTTCATCTGAACCGCGTTCGGATGCTTCAATTCAGCTTCATATTGCGAGGCCAGAGGCCGTCGACAAGCTTTTGGTCGAGGAATTTCTCCCCCATATCCTTTTCGCGTTTCTCTATCGCTCGCTTAAGTTCAGAGCGCTGTCGCTCGAATATGATCTGAGAATGATGGTTCAGTTTACATTCATCAAGCATCCGCCAGACGCGACGGTCAGCACTGCTCTTGAGGAGTTCGAAATCCGCTGACGCGGATATGCCATTGTCGGCTGACCTGAACTGCTCCAGCCAATGAACAATTGAGCGGCGGCGCTCCCTCCATCCTTCGGCATAGCGCCAGACATTTCCGAGCCAAGACGCCTGTATGTCCAGGCGCTCTAGGTCTTCGACACGCGGCGACGAAAGGCCCAGATAGCCCCGAACAATCATAGCCCGCCCCCGTCTCCAGATGGAGGGTGATTGGGCTTCAGAAATAGTCCAACCGATCAATCGCTGCTGGAGGTCTGGAGTCTCTGCGTGCAAGGTGCAATCGAGTAGCTCGCGGTCGTTTTCACAGAAGTCGAACGCTTCAATCTGAAGTGCCCACCCCTTGGGGCTCGTGCACGCGAAAGGCATGGTGAGAAGCCAGTCCGAGCCGAGGTTCGTTCGATATACAGTATGATGTCTCGTAGACAGGAGGTTACGCCATATCGAGGCAAAACGAATTGGGTCGCATTTGAGTCCAACGGAGACCATCGGATATAGGAGACCAGGCTCATGGACAGCGAGTTGATTCAGATTGTCAGCAGACTGAATCGAGAGGAAATCCGCAATAGCCTCAAAGGCGGTCGGCTCTGCGGTCCAGAGCGTTTCAAGGCCAGCGCTCGGAATGGTCCAGTCGGGACGCCGCCTGCCGCTTGCAAGGGTCGATTGATCCGAACGCTGAACAGCCTCAATTGCTTGGTCAATGATTTCTTGGCGCGCATCGGCATCGAACCCCAATCGAAATCGTTCGGCCAGCGTGAGAGCCGATTTATTGAGACCGTGCTGAAGCGTGACACTTCGAGTTTCCAGTTGAGTGTCATCGGTTGCAAAATTGGAAATGGACGTCGCCGGCAATGGTCGCTTCTCTGCGTCCAAGACTGACCGCAGTTTGGCGATCAAAATGGCACTGATCACCGCTGGCCCATCCTTTGTATTCTCGGCGGCGCGCACAAGATGGCGAGGATGAAGACGCCGAACCACCTCAGTGAGGGAAAGCGACGCCTTTGCGAGAACCAAACTTCCCCAGAAGGCTTCATCATCGTCTCGGGCATTCCCGACAGTCCAATCCAAGGCGATCAACTCGGCAGCCGCCGCAGGCGCATCGGATTTAGCCAAAATCTCCAGTTCGGGCGCTCGGCAATGCGGAGATGATTGTCTCAGGCGCTCCAGCAATGCAGTGCGCAGGGCATTGGTCAAATCCACACCCGTGGCAGCCACCAAAAAGAGCGCACTTCGCAATCGATTTCGTTCGAGGCCGCCATGAATAGCTTTCGCCAATGCATCGAGCCCAGTGGCACTCGGAATGCTGAACGTCAGCGCCAAATCACGATAGATAACTTGCGACGGTTCCAAGCTCAGGAGCAGGCTAATCTGCTCGTCGCCGTCCTTTGCCAACAAAAATTGGGCCGCCATCCGCAGATTCGCGCTATCCGGATCGTCTCCAGGTATCGACATAAGCGGCACAAGGTCGGCTGCATCAAGTACCGACATTTCCATGATGATAACAAACATGGCTCTTTCCGGCGACACTTGGCCGGCCGCGACGTGACCCGAAAGTCGGCGCGTAATGGCTGCTCTATCATCGCGCGCTGCCCGGGCCAAAACGGGCATCCAATGCTCTAATGCAAGGGATTCGGAAGTGTGGCCCCTTGATTGATAGATTGCCGTAACGTCGAGATTTCTTGCAAAATCCGTGGCCTCGCGAACAAGGCTTTCCGGTAGTCTCATCTTAGGATGGAGTAGCCAGTCCCGCGCATATGACAAGCGAACATGAGGTTTTTCGGTTTGGTCGGCGACCTTCTGAATGGCTTCCTCGACGGTTGCAGGTCTTTCCCATACTGAAATTGTTTTGATTAACTCTTGTCGTTCGTCTCTAAGCCCAGATTTGTCAAAGGCGTCTGCAACGACGGTCATGGCCTGAGGCGTCCCAATTGCCCATCCAAGTGAACCTGCGGCATGCGCCATCAGAATGTCATTGCCCAAGGTGAAAGATTGCGCTTGTGACAACGCTTGATCGACTAGGGCGATCTCGGAGGGTTCGGCACCGCGCAGCAGCGCTGCGATATATTTATCGTCATGGTCTCCGTACCGAACAGACCCGGCTATGGACCAAACCCTTATCAAAGGCATCAGGTCATCACGACTGTGAAAAGCAAGAACGCTAACGGCGTAGCCAAAGGCGTGCGATCCATCAGGCTCTTCGCCATCTGCTATGGTGAGAGTTTCATCGGCCTCCTTGAACGGTTTATTCAAAACCAAGCGATCGCCGAGGCGTTTGCGCAGTCGCTCAAGTCGCTTTTCACGCAAAGCAGACCGGTCGTCTGTTTGCCCCAAGAATGGCCACTCCATTAGACCGATCAAGCCGGCCCAATGACGAGCACGTTCAATCAGTGCTACCCTCAATTCGCTCGCACCAGTGAGGGGTCTAATAATATAAGCAAGGCGTTCGGACGCCTCTGCGTCGCCTGCGAACCAGACGTATTCGGCGACATCCACAAGAGCTGTGTTTATGCGCCGTGAAATAGCAAGAATGTCGTCTTCGTGTTCGTCGGAAAGGTTTGGCCTATCGAGCCAAAGGGCGAATATCGCGGCTTGGGCTGCTCTCCTACCGTCCGCTAATGCGGCGGCCCAACTGGCAACTCGAAGCACTTCACAATCGAATGAGGCCCCGCCCCACGGCTCTATCCAGCTTCGAACTTCACTGACAATCTGTCCAATCGTCCAATCCGCAGGAAGTTCTAGCGCTCGGCGCCAGAGATCCCAGCCAAGTGCAAATGCCGCGAATGACAATGTTAGACGGGTATTTTCCCCGGACCGTTCGGCAAGCCCGCCGTCAACCAGTTCCGTAAGTGTTTGCAAGACGCGCTCTGGATTGTCCGCAAAAGGGTTTGCGTTCCGGACGGCGTGATGTAGGTCAGCCGTCGCTATTCGCGAAGGATTCGGCGATGCCTTATCGATTGCCTTTGCAACTTGCCGGAGTGCTTCCTTGAAATCGGGTTCCGCAAGGATGTCACGGTTTCGTGCCAGGCGGTCTTTCCAGTCCTCCCAATACAAGCGAGCTGGCGTGAACTCGCCCACTTTTTCAAGCTCTTCACGGTATCGGAGTGCTAGGTCGAAAAGTCGCGGACGGCGTAGCAATTCCGTCATTTCATCGGATAAAGAGGATCGGGGAATTTTGTGGTTCTTAAGACCTCGGTCGAGTTCCGCGTCTGCGAAGAGGCCTATACGGATAACCTGCGGTTTCTGGCTCAGTCCAACAAACTCATTGAAATCGTGCTCGAACGCATAGGGACGACACGTAGCAAGAACACGAACGCGCTGGCGATAGGGTTCGTCTTGCAGTCGCGTCAGCAACTCGGTCCAATCGCTCTTTCGTCGTTCGTTGAGACCGTCAAGAAAAAGTGTCACGATAGGGGCTTGGATATCGTCATAACTGAGCAACATCTCGGCTTTCTTGACCCATTCCGCAGGGGAGCGACCCAACATCATGCTGAGCGCGCAACTCATGAGTGTTATGGGGTCTTTCGAAACGGAAACCGCTTTGGTAACCGGAAGCAAGAGGGTCTCAGAGGCATTCTCCAAAAGCCAATGAAGAGCGGAGAGAGTCTTGCCAACTCCTTCGTCGCCGACAAAAAAGCAGGGATTTCCCTTTGTCGCCGCGGCTTTAATGCTTGCGCTGTTAGCATCGACCACATCACGGCGAACGAATTCGGCCCACGGGTCACCCAACCGTCCAGGGGCGGGTCTAGCCCTGAGGCGACGGACCAGTTTCTGCGGTTCCGACATCGTCTCTCGCCACCAGGCATCGACTGCCGCACGCAACGTCGCAAGCGTGAAATCGGGTCCCGAGAGTTTTTGGCGAAGCTCAAGAGCCCGCCCAGAGAAATTTGGCTCCCGTCTAAGGCGGTCGATTGCGGCTTGGGCTTCTGCCGGAAGCCGTAGGGCAGCGGCCTTTGGCGCCATAGCAATCAGTTGGACAAGGTCTGAGCCGCCCGTGGGCGGAGCGTCGAGCGTGAGAAGGCCGATTGCTTTTTCTTCCGCCTCGCGGCGGAGTGCTCGTTCAAGTTGCTCTGGGACAGGCCGACTAGCAGCGAGCACCCAAAGATCAGGTTTCGGCTCACGATGGGTCGCTTCAACGAAGCCACCGAGTACATTGCGCTGATTTAAAGAAGTAGTGTCTCGATAGAGCTTGGCTTCGAAAACCGTTTCAAACGGGCCTCGTGCACTTCCGTCACCCCCGTACTGGCTTCCGCTTCGCGAACAAAAGAAGCGTCTCCCACAGATTTCTGACAGCGCCTCGCCTACAAGATTCTCGAATTCGCTGTCTACTATGCTTTGCATATGCCGAAGCAGAACTTCTTCATCGAGCGGCCTTTTCGTTGCCCCGCGTTTCTTCCGGCTAGCCATTTTCTTCATCTTTCCCGCCAATATTTCGGAATAGATATCTGCATAGCATCTTACAAAGCAAGGCATCCTGTCCGGTCCGAGGGGCGCACTCCACGTTTCGATGACCCGTGTGCCTCCGAAGATCCGCAACTCATGTGGGGCGCGTTCGCAAAGGGAAATGGCGCGCGTCTGCAGTTCCAGATTCACCCTGGTGTGGCAGAACTTCGCCCGATCCACTATGAACAAAGCGGCTCGGTCACCGTCCTACGAGAGATCAACGACGCCCTCAAGCGGCCGGAGAGCCGCCGTTCAATCCTTGGACCATCTCCAAGATCGGCGCCTTCTATCTGAAGTCCACTGTGGTCATCGAAGACGAGGTCCGCTTGCTCGTTAAGCGTCATCAGGGTGGTGTCGATCTGACTTGCAGTGACGGTGCATTCCGGTATTGGCCAATTCCAATCGGAGAACCAAACCCGGTATGCCAACTAGACTTGGCGGAGGTGCATATAGCACCAGGAGCCGATCGGGCAGCGATCGAAGCTATTTTCAGAACAGCCGGTTTTCTGGAGTCGCCGTCGCTGGACCCTAACTCATTTATTGGCAACGAGGTGGTGGTTGTTCGCACCTTGCTGCCATAGCAGATACGCTCACTTGACCAATCTGCCCGAGCACCCCGACGACGCCGCAAGAACAGCAGTCTCTGATTGACCTCGCCACCGAGCTGTCCAGACTCTACGGATTCGCCCGCCAGATGAACGAGATGGTTGGTCCACCACGATCACTGCGGCTGAGGTCAGGGACAACCGGGCAGGTCGCAGGGGCGGCCAGCTACTAACGCGAGCTCTCAGCTCATCGAATACATCGGCCTGCCCGCACTTGGCGTGCTACCGGTGCCCCTGTTCCGGATGGTCGCACCATACGCCGAAAATCGCTCATCTCCAGCGGGGATCGGATGGCACCGTCATGATCATACCCGCTGGCATGGAGCTGCGCCAAACGCCGGCATCGATCTTGTCGGTCTTCATCCTGGCATGGGCGATCGCCTTCACCTGCATCGGGTTGGCGACAATCACCCGGCCGACATAGGGCGACAGAACCCGCACCACCGCCATGGCGTTGCCCGTGGCCTCGACGACAACCTCATCCGTCCGTCGCAAATTGCGGCCGAACCCTTCCAGTCCCGAGCGGGTCATGTCGAGCCGTTCGTGATGGCGCAGCCGGCCGTCTTCCCAAACCACCACCTCCGCAAAGGTGCGGTGGATGTCCATTCCAATCACACGTCTCATCGGCTCCCTCTCCTCAACAATCGGGAGCCAGCGGGCGACGCGACACCTACGGATCCGCGCTCTCGGCGCAACCGGGCAGGTCGCAGGGGCGGCCAGCTACTAACGCGAGCTCGCAGCTCATCGAATACATCGGCCTGCCTGCACTTGGCGTGCTCCCGGTGCCCCTGTCCCGGATGGTCGCACCATACGCCGAAAATCGCTCATCTCCAGCGGGGATCGGATGGCACCGTCATGATCATACCGGTTACCAACATGCTGGAGCGGCTGAACCAGGAGATCAAGCGGCCCACCCTGGTCGTTCGCATCTTCCCCAACCCGCGGAGCTGTCTGCGGCTGGTTCGGGCATTAGCGGTGGAGATCCACGAGAACTGGCTCGAGGCGACCCGCTACCTCAACATGGATCATCTGCGCGAGCACAAGAAGCAGAGCCTGAGGGCCTTGGCCGCCTGAGCACCGTCATGTGTCCGCCGCTCCGCTAAACACGGGTGCTGCGCGGCGGACACGCCGACGTCAACGCAATGCCACGCCATTTTGCAGAACTTGACGCACACAACTGACTACGAACTACTTGGCCAGGAAGAAGATCGGTTTGAAAGGGAATCTTCCTTTGTCATCTTTGCATCACGGCGATCAGTGTGCTCGAGATTGACCGCTGCAAGCCGGGAGCAAGAGCGGCTGGGCAATCGTTGCAACAGATCCTTCAAGGAAATTCATAGACTCTTAGCAACTCCGGTTCGCTGTGAATGGTAGGCTTATTGCAACGTCTGAGGTCAGTGGGGTCTGACCTTGCCCCTCTGATCTAATCCGGTTTGAAGTTCGTTCTGGCCCATCGAGAGGACCAGGACATGAAACGTAGCCGCTTCTCTGAAGAGCAGATCATCGGA
>NZ_JAMYUV010000097.1:0-6251 GCF_040323405.1 Mesorhizobium sp. M0048
TCAGCCCCAACGACCGAAATCCAGCCCCCGCCGCGCGTCAGGCTGTTCGCAACCTCATTGTCGCACCACCCACTCTGGAAATGCCGGTAGTTCGAGGTGTCCAGCTGCTATACATCAATAGACATTACGATCCGAAAGCACCAGTACAGCGGTTGTCCAAATTATCTTAAGATCGAGCTGCACGCTCCAGGACTGTATGTACCAGAGGTCATGCTCTACGCGTTTTTCCATCCTCCACAGCTCCTTCGTTTCCCCTCGAAAGCCATTGATCTGAGCCCAGCCTGTCAAACCGGGTTTTACACGATGGCGATAAGCATAGCTCGCAATAATCGTACTATAGGTATCGTCATGAGCGACGGCGTGGGGTCGCGGCCCCACGAGGGACATTTCCCCCCGAAGCACATTAAATAACTGCGGCAGCTCGTCGATATTTGACTGGCGCAATATTCGGCCAAGTCGGGTAACCCGCGCATCATTACGCTGAGCCTGGCGAATTTCCGCACCGTTCTCCTGCACGGTCATTGATCGGAACTTGTAAATATTGAATGGCTTACCACAAAAACCCCGCCGCGTCTGCCGGAACAGCACTGGGCGACCGCTCTCGAGCGCGATGGCACACGCGACTACGGCCATCAACGGAAACAGGAACAGCAGTAGCAGTGATGCAAAGGCAATGTCGAATAACCGCTTCAGCAGGCGTTCGGCAGGCCTCAAAGGCGCGCGCTGGACTTCGAAGGCTCGCTGCCAGCCGGTGTGCAGCGGGCATCCGGCCAGAATCTTGTCTATGTAGGCATCGGCGAAAAGATAGATCGGCAGCGGGAGGCGGGACATTTCGTCCAGGATGCCTGCGATCAACTTCCGCTGATCCCAAGAGCAAAAGAGATAAACTGCCCCATACGGTTCACTACGGAACGCAGCCTGCGCAGCTGCGACGGCGGCTTGCACCGATCGTGCTGCGATCGTGCCATCATGGTTCTCGATGTTCGAAACACCGCAAACCGCGATGCCCTGTTGCCCGAGCTTGCCGATTGTCCCCTTTTCCATTCCAGGACCGCCAGCGTAAAACAGATAAACTGTGCGCAGGACGAGCTTCTCGGCGGCCAGAAGCCGTTTCAGCACACGCGCTAGAACCACGTGGCCAGGCAGCAGGGTTGGGAATCCGACCGCAAACGCCAGCGTCAAGGAACCGCGGGAGAACGTCGACGTCGTCTTCGTGAGAAAGGCGAGCCAGAGAATTGAAAAGAAAACGAATAACCACCCGGTGAAGAGTGTTTTGATCACGCGGTGATCGTCCAGGATGCCACTGATCGTGTAGGCGCCTCTGGCCCCCATGAATGCGACAAGCAATAGGCCGGCGGTAACACTTAGATAAATCGTCTCCCAAATATCTGGCGGGCTCACGCCGACGTACCTATGATAGACGTCATTTGACGCAAGAAGTATCGTCTCTCCGAGGAGGAAATCAGCAGTTGCAAGAAACACGCAAACTGCTCCCACAGGAAGCCGTAGCGGTTCTACGCTCCGCTTCAAGAACGCACGCGACGCCTGGGTTGGTGCATGCCGCATGGAGACAAGCCCCCGAATCCTGTTGTATCCCTTCTCCTTCTTGGGGCATGGCACACGCCGTCCCATAGAAGGGGGTTATCCCAACGGCTTTCAGTCGATCACATTTGATTTAAACTCTCTCAGAGACAGGGTCGCTGTTACCCCGGGCACATAGGAGTGACTATTTTATGCTATCCTAATATGGTAACACTTCCGTCTGAGCGCTCTTGCGCGAGAACGGCCCGAAATCGGACTCGTTCTAAGAGGTAGTCAAGGCAACGCTTTAGGGGACCGGGGCGCTTTACCCTATCAGGGGGGCAGGAGCCATGGCAGAGTGCGGCGCTGAGGTTCGGGTCAAACAGCTCGATAAAATACGCTTATTTCAGCAATTTGACCAGGATATTCTTAGTGAACTGGCGAAAGTGGCCATTCTGCGAAGGGTTCCGAAGCATAAAATCTTAACTCGCCTTGGCGATGTGCCACTTTATATTTACTACATAATTCAAGGAAAAATTCGGCTTAGTGCTCCCCTCTCGGACGGACGAGAATTCATCTTTGCAGATCTTGGTCCCGGTGACACTTTTGACCTGACTAGATTGTTCATCACGCGAAGAAGTAACATGAATGCGGAGTCAGTTGCGGACAGCGACTTGCTGCAAATCGAAGTAGCTTTCATGGTTAGGGTCTTCGACAAACACCCCGATCTCGCATTAAAGGTGATCCCGTACTTGTGCGAAGCAACCCACGACGCGCAGGAGCGAGTGATCCACAGTGCGGCCAGTGCCCTATCCACTCGATTGGCGAGCACGCTCTTGCGATTGACAGAGAGGCCGCACAGCACGGCTACCGTGGATAGAGCTCTGAGTATCCACATTTCGCAGACCGACCTCGCGGCAATGGTCCCGGCTTCTCGAGCGAAAGTGAATCGTTGCCTGAGAGAATGGGAACGGCGGTATATGACGCGATACGACCACGGCTCGCTGACGATCCTCAATCGCGCCGCGTTAGAGTCTGTTGCTCTTGGCGAGATCGCCTTTGATCGTTCAATGATGCATATCCCACGTGCTCGAGCATCTCCGTGGCATGCTCCGGGGAGACAATGAAACCGGAAGTGGCGGTCGTCCTCGCATCCCTCGGTAAAGTCCTTCTCGTCGGCGTCGTAAGTCGCAGCACCGGACAGATGCGCCTTCTCACCGGCGTCAGCGCCAATGAGACAGAATTGGGCTAATTGAGAGCGGAGGGTTTCTGAGTCATCGTAGCCTTTCAAAGACGCAGAAGGTTTCGCGCATGGATTCCGTCGGCCAGTCGCGCATGGGCCGGCTGCACGGGGGCCGTCGCGACAAACTCGAAATCAGCCCGAACCCTGTGGGCCGGCCGTCGGCCTAGCGCGGTGGCGCCGGCACCGCCCTGGTCGGCGACGCGGCGACAATGGCGGAGCGGATCGACGAATACCGCGCATTGGGATCGATACCTTCATCCTCCCGGACTATCCGCATCTGGAGGAAGCCTATCCCTTCGGCGAACTGGTGCTGCCGCTTTTGCCGCTCGATCACGAGGTTTCGACGCGGCCAACGGCCGTGAACATGGGGCCGTTCGGCGAGACGTGGCTGGCGACCATCGGCCGTCGGCGCTGCGCACGAGCCAGTCTCGGGCGTGCGTCGTCTGCTTCCAGCGTCGTGATGAGGGGAGCGGGGCCTTAAGACTACCGGTAACAAGATGCGCCTCAGTTTTTTCAGATCACTACGATCAGTGAATGTCGGTATCGGTGGTTGCGCGTCCCTGATTTGAACCTGCGCCGGCCAAGAGCCGATAACTATCAGGCAGCACGTTTGATGGTCCTCTTGCTCAGCTTTACGACGAAAGCGTTCCTATAGCGCGACAATCTGGGAGAGACCTCTCATCCTGATCGCCGCGCCGCACGTTCCCCTTCTTCATGGCTACCGTTTTCCGGCATGTAGTTCCAAGTGGGGCCGCCAGACGGGTACGCAGGGTTAATCCTGCGTGATCAAGATAGGTCGAGATGAATGTGCACCAGCCTCACGGTTGATCGCGACATTTCGCGAACCCGTCTGCTCGCAATCGCATTGCGCGTGTCTGCTTTCCGGTGCAGGGCCAATGTTCGTACACGGCGTAATCCCGCCGTGTGCATGTCTTTTCACGATGCCGCCGCCGAATCTAGGATGAGGGCTTTGCAGGCCTAGGCGAGGGCAGGGCGCTACGCTAACTTATACCAACGGCCCTCACAAATGACCTGAATGTGCCCACTTCCGCATTCCGATTGAGGTGATTGCGTCGGGCTTTGCGGCAAGCCTTTTCCATGCGTCGCAGGCAGCGTCGATGATGTCGTCATATGTGTCGAAGACGCGGTTGGAGAGGAAACTGGCGCGCAGCTATTGCCAGACCTGCTCGACCGGATTGAGCTCCGGAGAGCGCGATGGCAGCAGGATCGGCGTGATGTTCTTTGGCCAGACGAGATTGCCGGTGGTGTGCCATCCGGCTCGGTCCAGCAGCAGCACGGCTTGAGCGACGTCGCGGTGGAGAGAATGCCAGACCGCTCGTTGTCGGATTTGTTCAAGAGCTCGCGCCGTTGAGGCGACGACGGGATGCGGGCCGATCTCTCCGAGATGCGGCGTCGTCATCATCACTGCCAGAGTGGTCTCGATCGGCCGCTTTGGGTCTGATAGGAATCCCGCGACGCCGGCCAGCGTCTTGTCGGGCTCGGAGTAGAGTACGTGCAGGATCGCCCCGACGAGCAGCGAGTGGCTGGTCTTCTCCCAGTGATTGCGCTTTTCGAGCGGGCCTTCGGGATCGACCAGCACGTCGGCGACATTCTGGACGTCACGCACCTCCCACTCGCCGCGGCGCACTTCGAGAAGCGGGTTGTAGGCGGAGGACTTCCTGTTCGTGGGATCGAACAGCAGCACCCGCCCGTGCCTGGCGTGCCTGGCGCGAAATCCTCCCGTGATCTGCCAGTTTTCACCCTTGATATCGTGCACGATGGCCGAACCCGACCAGGTGAGAAGCGATGGCACGACGAGGCCGACGCCTTTGCCGCTTCTCGTCGGCGCGAAGCACAGAACATGTTCCGGCCCGTCGTGACGGAGATAATCGCGATCGAACATGCCGAGTACCACGCCGTCAGCCCGAGCAGACCGGCGGACTTGACCTCATTCGGTTTCGCCCAGCGCGCCGATCCCTATGTCTCGACGTTCTTCGCCTCGCGCGCCCGCCAGACCGAGATGCCGATCGCCACGGCGATGGAGATGAAGCCGCCAGAGGCGGCGATGAATGCGCCCTCGACGAAGATCGGTGGCGCATAGGTGGCAAAGGTCCTCAGCGGTTCAAATCGGGACTAGCCCTTGCGAGCCGTCGCCAACTAGCGGGGCTCCTTCCACCTCGGCAGGTCATTTCAGGTCGCGACAGCCTAACGCTGAACGCGCACGCAAGTGCAGTTCTCTCGGTGGCTGCTCTCCACAAGTATCCTACAGATTCGGCCGCGGGCGGGGATCGTTTCCGTGCGTGTCTTGCGCATTCAGCGTGGTTAAGACACGGTGGCAGCGGGGACGGCGGTGGTACGACCTGCTGTAGTGAGGGAATAGATGAACAAGCCCCGCATTTTCCTTGGCTCGTCGGGAGCGCAGATGAAGCTGGTGCAGGCGCTTACGCGCGGCCTCGAAGACGTCGCGCATGTCGATCCCTGGACGACATCCTTCAATCCAGGCACGACCACGCTGACCCGTCTCCTCGAGCTTACGCGTGAAGTGGACTTCGCGGCGTTCGTGTTCGCCCGCGACGAGTGGACGACGGCCAGCCTGCACGCTTCCCCTTCCGCTGGTTCCGGCCAGGCTTCTCCGCGCGACCATGTCGTCTTCGAAGCCGGTCTTTCAGCAGCGTCCTCGGCTCGCGCCGAACCTTCATACTGCATGCGAGGGGTTCGAAGCTTCCGACCGATCTCCTCGGATTGACGTGCGTACGATACGGCGAAGCGACAAAGGCTGCCGAGATGAGGACCATCAACCAGAAGCTTCGAAAGGCGATCGAGAGCGAGGGCCGCGTCGCACGCATTGAGGGCCTGTGGTGGCAATTCTCCCTCTCGGCGCGCGGGCCCGCGGGAGCCTTCCGCCGTAGGCCTCCTGCGCATCTCGCGAGCCCTCGACAGTACGCTGGAGCTGCGTGGCCGCTCATGGCTGGAGGACGGCACTCTGTCCGCCAGATACTGGAGCGAAGCCCTGAAGGAGAGGAAGGAGCCTGCCGGCGTATTCTACTACTGGAACGGAGAACGGCCCCGCGACCCTAACGCACCGCAATTGTACGGGAGAGATCCTGCTGGAGTCCGTCGATCGCGCCGCCGGGTATTTTACGACCCGTTCGGATGGCCCCGAAGGCGTGAACGCGCGGACGTCCGGTGTCTACCTGCGCGCCGATCCGGCGGATTGGCCATCCTGGACGGAAACGACGATCGCCAGTGCGCGGAGTTGATCGCAGAGCGGCTGGCGCGCTGGAAATCGATCGCGAACGCCTGAAATCAGGCGTTCGGCATCTCCTTCGCCCACCACGGGAAAAGCCACCAGCGGCCTTGCCGGAGCTTATGGGCGCTGTTCTCGCTAGCACTACTTTGGCAGATTTTTAGCGGAGAGGGTTCTGCGGCAGTGGGGACAACGGATTGGGGGCGGCTGCGCGAGCGCGGTGAGGATGGCTTGCCTGAC
>NZ_JAMYUV010000098.1:0-6129 GCF_040323405.1 Mesorhizobium sp. M0048
CGGTGATCGCAACGTCACCACCGTGCCATGGCCGCTCGCCCCTCAGAGCAAGCCCCGTTCTCTCTCCAAAACTTTTTGCAGAACCTTCAGCACACTATCGCTGCGGGCGCCGTAGCAATTATAGCGGCCGAGCTTGCCGCTGTAGGACACAAGCAGTTTGGGCCCGCAATGACCATAGCGCAGGAGCCCGGGCAGCAGCTCTCCACCGCGCACTGCTCCCCTTACCTTCGCACTTCCTTGGCCATTAGCATTGTTGGAGATTACGCGCAGGTACCGCTCGAACTCGTCCCAGGTGATGTAGGCCTCGTGATGATCCTTAATTAGGACATCCCATTCGGCCATTGGGCGGTGCACACCTCGCCGCATGCGCTTGCGGCCATTCTCGACGCTTACCCCAACGGTCTTCTCGAAGTCCGCCACTTTGCGATCGCATTGCGTGCGGAGGATGCCCGGCATGAGCTACCGGCCACCGATGCTCTGGGGCGTGGCCTGTTCACCCGCAGGAGTCCTCATATCTATACCCAGGACGACATCCTCCGCTTGATAACCGCCGCCGCATCTGTGTCGCCGGCGGGGACGATCCGGTCCTTAACCTACGCCATCTCGTTCGGGTTGCTCGCCGCGACCGGCATGGCCCCAGCAATCATCACGGCGCTGCAAGCCAATCCCGGCGGCCTGCGGCGACTGGGCGGCGGCGAAGGCGGCCTACCGCTTCCTTGACAACCCGCGTGTGACCGAACATCGCGTTCTGGCCGGCTATTTCGCCGCCACCGCGGCGCGCATTGCGGCGAGCGAAGGTCCGATCCTTATCCTGCAGGACACGACCGAATTTATCTACAGCCGCGCGCAGTCGGGCAAAATCGGCTTCACCAAGACCATTAACGCCGGGCGCTACAAGGCCGGGCAGCCCAACGTGCTGACTTTGTGCGGGGTGCTGATGCATTCGAGCCTGGCCGTCACCCTCACCGGCACACCCCTCGGTCTGACGGCGGTGAAGTTCTGGACACGAACGAAATTCAAGGGAAGGCTCGCGCTCAAGCGGCACATCAATCCCACGCGCGTGCCGATCGAGACGAAGGAGAGCTACCGCTGGCTGGAGAACCTGCGCCAGTCCATCGCGCTCGTTGGCGCAGCCGAGCGCTGCGTGCATGTTGGCGACCGAGAGAGCGACATCTACAGCTCTATTGCACCGCGCAGGACCTTAGTACCAGCTTCCTCGTGCGGGTGCAGACGAACAGGCTGGCCGAGCGGCCTGCCGATGCTGCCCCACACGGTCCTGCTCATCGCGTCTTCGCCCAACTTGCGGCGGCGCCTTGGGCGGGACGTCATCGCATTACGGTCGATCAGGACGAGACGACCTGCCTGCAGGTGAAGTTCGCCGCCATCAAAACCTTGGCGCCCGTGGGCAAGCAGAAGCGCTACAGTCCGCAGCTTCTGACTTACATCCACGCCGTCGAAGAGGATCCGCCGCCCGGCCGCGAGCCGATCGACTGGAAGCTGGTGACCAACTTGCCGGTCGGCGATCTCTCCGCGGCGGTTGAGAAGCTCGGCTGGTATGCCCTGCGCTGGAAGGCGGAGGTCTTCCACAGGGCTATGAAGTCCGGCTGCCGTGCGGAGGAGGCAAGGCTCGAAACCGCCGAGAGGCTGGCGAAGTTCCTCGCCCTCATCCCGGTGGTCAGCTGGCGCATGTTCTTCATCACTATGTCGGGGCGCGTGCCAAGCCAGACGCCGCGCCCGAAAGCGTTCTCACCTTCGCCGAAATCACTGCGCTCGACCAGATCGACGCGTGCCGAACGCGACCACGCGTCCAACGGCCCACGCTCGCCGCCTACCTGCTGCAAATCGCCATGCTTGGCGGCTACCTCGCCCGCAAACATGACCCGCCTCCTGGCAACATGGTCGTCTGGCGCGGCATGACCCGCTTGCACGACATCGGGTCATGCCATACCACTGGAGCTTCTCGATGACGTCGTCGTGGGAATGCACCGGCAGATTGGTGATCAGCCTCCGGTCATCCTTTGTCGATGCTTTGTTTTCCTCACGTACAGCACCGTGAGGTCGAGCGCGGGATAGCGCTTCTGCTTGCCGATCGAACCATCAGGACATGGATGCGGAGATATTTGATCTCGACCGCGACGGTCTAAGCCTTGCCGTTGGGGTCGCGAACCTCATCCTAATGCAGCCCGCTGATCTCTCTTCCTGTTCATCTCGGCGGCGATCGTGTGCTCGCCATCACCCGCCAAGCGATCGACGCAAGTCCTCACCCGGAAGTACCGAGTTCATTGGCAATACAGCAAAGCTCGTAGATGTCGCTCTCGCGATCGCCGACGTGGATGCATCGCGCGGGATCGCCGAGCAGCGATCGACTGGCGCATGTTCGGAAGCTCTCCTTCTCCTCAATAGGCACCCGCGTCGGATTGATCTCCTTTTGAGCGCGGCGGTTCCCTTTGAACTTCGTCCGCGTCCAAAACTTTAGGTGGGAAGGCCCAGAGGCATGCCGTCCAGCGTGACGGCGAGGCTCCCCTCACAAACGTTGGTCATTTCCGGACCTGTCCCGATCGTCGGAGTGGTGTCGCGGATTCCTTTTGGTTCAAACCGCACCTCTTTATGCGATAACCGTTTCAGCAGGTGGCCCCTTTTGGTACGAAACCTCTACCTCAGGTGTCATAGTGTTCGATGGACAATTTGCAGCTGCCAACGCTACTTCTCAGGTTATTTAGAATATATAGATTGGCTGCCAAGGAAGCAGATCTTGAACTTGCCGTTCCGAACCAGAGTACCGCTTGGAGACGTTATTTGGCCACGAATTTTGTAGCAAACCCAGGAATGTTTCAGGACGCGTTTTTTAGCCGAGATGGTTCTGAGCCCGTTCCGCTGATGATCAAAGCGGAAGGGATTTGGATGTTCGATGAGCATGGGAAGGCCTACATCGACGGGTCGTCGGGCCCTATCGCTTGCAATATCGGACATGCTAATGGGTGCGTTGCCCATGCGATGTATCAGCAGGCAATGACACTTGATTATGCTTATCCACGCGTTGCGCGTCACACCACCAACGCCGCGTTAACAGGGCGGCTTTGTAGCCTAGCGGGTGCCCCATTCGAACGGGTCGGTCTCGCGTCAGGCGGAAGCGAGGCAATGGATCTTGCGCTGAAGTTCCTGCGGCAATACGCGGTTGCAAAAGGCCTCTCGACCAAGCGCATTTTGATTTCTAACATGCCTTCCTATCATGGCGCCTCCATCGGCACGCTCGCGATTTCGGGCGATGAATCCTTAGCGCCTTTTCTATCTGGCTTCGCAGTTGCAGGCACGAAAGTGCCGGCTCCAATGACCTATCGAGGAGAACCGGGACTCTCGCCTGAAGAAATCGCTGAGCAAAGCGTAGCGGCACTTGAGAATGCTATCGTAAATCTAGGCCCAGAAAACGTCCTAGCGTACGTGGTTGAACCAGTAGGCGGTGTGGCAACGGGCTGCCTCGTGCCACCACCTGTTTATTTTCAAGGCATCCGTGAGTTGTGCGACCGATACGGCGTGTTTCTCGTCTTTGATGAGATTCTATGCGGCGCCGGCCGAACTGGTAAGTTTCTCGCGTTACACCATTTGAGCGGCTGCATTCCGGACGTCGTAGTCATGGCAAAGGGAATTGCCGCAGGTTACAGTCCTTTGGGTGCGGTGCTTCTCCCTGCGGAACCCGTTGATGAATTGGCAAAGCTCACCGGGTTTAATTTTTCACACACCTATGGCGCAAACCCTATTTCGTGCGCCGCCGCGCTCGCGGTCTTGGACGAATATGAAAATCACGATTTAATCGCCAACGCCGCGCAAATTGGCCAGCACCTTGGACGAATATTGCGGCAGCTCATGAACACCTCACCCATTGTTGGCGATGTGCGCGGAATAGGGCTACTATATGCGGTTGAATTGGTACAAGATAAGGACTCGAAAACTCAATTTCACTACGATTTTAACGTGACCGAAGTCGCTCGGACCGAGGCACTGAAGGAAGGTCTCATAATCTATTCGAGGCGTACGTCCGGAGGAAAATATGGAGACTGGTTCATCGTCGCACCGCCATTGACCGTCACCCGAGCCGACTGTGACCAGATCGGGCAGCGATTGAAGCGTATGCTAGAGGGTGTCCGACATAGATTTGAAGCTGGACGGGCAGCCGGTTTTCCTAGGAGGTCGTCACTTGAACCGAACAGCTAGATGCTTCGATGCTTCGATGATCCGATGATCCCACGGCATTGCTGATGGGCAGGTCGTATCCCTTCCCTAGGCGGCTCATGAATCTTTACTGGCAAAAGCGTCGATCCAAAATGGATTTGTCATCCACTCGTTCATATGCGCCAAGCGTCGCAATTGGGGCGCGGCTTCGCGACGATATCATGAGTCGTCGTCACGCAAAGTCAGAAAGTCGAGCAGGCGCACCTATGGCCTCTTGGCGCGCGTTGAGCGAATCCGCAACCGTTACTGCTCGATGAGAGCGTCAAGTCCTCACCGGTCATGTACTAGTCTAGGGCTTACTTCATGCCATTTCTGCGGAGTTGCCGATGAAGAACGCGTTTATTGCCCATTTGTCGGCGGAACTTGCTGGGTTGAAGTCTGCTGGGCTCTACAAGTCCGAACGCGTCATCACATCAATGCAGTCGTCCGAGATCACACTTGGGGATGGCAAGGTCCTGAATTTCTGCGCCAACAACTATCTCGGTCTGGCCGACAATCAAGATCTGCGGGACGCGGCCAAAGCTGCGCTCGACCGCTATGGATACGGCATGGCGTCGGTGCGCTTCATCTGCGGGACTCAGGAAGAGCACAAGCAACTTGAGGCGCGTATCTCCTCGTTCCTCAACATGGAAGATACGGTCCTCTATTCATCCTGTTTCGACGCCAATGGCGGTCTGTTCGAGACACTGCTCGGCGGAGAAGACGCCATCATTTCCGATGCGCTGAACCACGCCTCCATCATCGACGGCGTACGGCTCTCTAAGGCAAAGTGTTTCCGCTATTCCAACAATGACATGGAAGCGCTGGAGGAGGAGCTGGAGAAGGCTGAAGGCAGCCGCTTCAAGCTGATCGCGACCGATGGCGTGTTTTCAATGGACGGCATCATCGCCAATCTTGCCGGCGTCTGTGATCTGGCCGAGAAACATGGTGCGATGGTCATGGTCGACGACAGCCATGCGGCCGGCTTCGTCGGCAGGCATGGGCGCGGCTCGGCGGAGCATTGCGACGTCGAGGGCCGCATCGACATCATCACTGGCACGCTCGGCAAGGCGCTTGGAGGCGCGTCGGGCGGCTACACGTCAGGCAAGCGCGAGGTCATCGATTGGCTTCGCCAGCGCTCGCGACCGTATCTCTTCTCCAATACGTTGATGCCGGCCATTGCAGGGGCGTCGCTGAAGGTTTTCGACCTGATTGAACAAGGCGATGCGCTGCGCAAGAAGCTCTACGCCAATGCGGACCGCTTCCGCTCGAAGATGTCGAAGGCGGGCTTCACGCTGGCGGGCGCGGACCATCCGATCATCCCTGTGATACTGGGCGACGCCAGCCTCGCACAGCAGATGGCCGAGAAGATGCTCCAGCGCGGCATCTATGTGATCGGCTTCTCCTTCCCCGTAGTGCCGAAGGGTCATGCCCGCATCCGCGCGCAGATGTCTGCCGGACACTCGAATGAGGATATCGACCGTGCCGTGGAGGCCTTCAATGAGGTGGGCCGGGAATTGGGAGTCATCTGACCCCCCAACATGAGTGGAGCGCCTGATGCCTGCGAAGAAGTCAGGGTGGCCCTCGACGTTAGGTCCGGGTCGATATGTGCAACCGGGATGTGGACCATCTCGTCCCGTTTCAAAACCGATGCATTTTGGCGCAACCTTGGCCATCCTGTGCCACATATTGTGAGAGCGATATCTCGTCGACACTAACTTGCGTGGCGGTATCTCACCAGACCATGGGTTTGGGGTCGTCTGCACCGTTTCCGTTGATCCGCACTTGCAGCTGGATGGGCGCGGAACGGTGCTGAAAGTCCGTTGTGCAAAGATTGATCGCCAACGCCACTTGTGGGAGAGAAGAATGATAGATCTGCTCAGCGATACCGTAACCCTCCCCACACAGGAGATGCGGCAGGCG
>NZ_JAMYUV010000099.1:0-5759 GCF_040323405.1 Mesorhizobium sp. M0048
GAAAAAAACCATTTCGTCATCGTCGTAGGCGACGTTGTACGGGTCGTTTGCGTTGCCCGCACCCACGAGCGAGAAGCACGACACAGCGTCGGGTTCACCCTTCTTGCTTTGCAGCACGAGTGTTTTGCAAAGCACGACGGATGCACGATCGTTGTAGATTGCCTCTTCATAGTCCTGCGCGGCTTTCGTGCAGTCCCATTGCTGCGCCTTGTAGGTAATCTTTGGTTTTGGACAGGCTGCAAGGCCGCGCAGTCGATACGCCATGCCGTTGATGACGCGCTCGGTCGCCGACGGCACTTTGACTGGCGAGATGAGGGTCGCCGCATCGCGCTGAAAGAGCGCACCTTTCGCATCGTAGCGCTCATAGACGAACACCTTTTGGCCCGGCTTCGCAAACTGGAGCAGGTAATGCTCCGAGGGCTGCGCGAAGGCACTCGGGGCGTCGGCGCCTGCAGCATAAGCCACGGTGCCCTGGAGCAGCAACACCGTGCAAAGGGCCGTCTGTTTCATCGAAATCCGTCCTCGCGATCGATATCGTGTTGACACTTTACTAGGGCTGCGTGTAGCCATAGTAAAGTGTTAAATTTTGGCGACACTATGAACACTCGATTCGCTCTTCTGCTCACCCTCTTTGGCGCCACGATGCCGTTGCAAGCGTTCGGCCGGGACTTGGCATCAGACCGCGTCGCAGTTGCCTTTGCAACGCCGACGCAAGCCGTTGCCTCAGTCGGGGCGCAAACGCGGGGGGCGTGTAAGACCACAAATCGTGCTGAGGTCTCCCAACTTGTGCGTTCAATCGCGCAAGACGAAAGATTCGACGCCGATCTGGCCGAGGCAATTGCATGGGCCGAAAGCGATCTCGGCGCCAGTCAGGGTCCCTCGAAGGCCGGAGCCCTGGGGATCATGCAGTTGATGCCGGGCACGGCGGCCGATCTCGGCGTGAGCGACCGTTGCGACACAGCGGCAAATGTCCGGGCTGGCCTCCGCTATCTGAAGTCACTCTATGGCGAGTTCCAGGATCCGCTCCTGATGCTGGCGGCTTACAACGCCGGGCCTAACGGCGTTTACAAGGCGCAGGGCATTCCGGTGAATCCGGAGACGGCCGAATACATCGTGAAAATACTGAACCGCTGGAAGTTCGGCGGTGTCGTGAAGAAGTCTGCCCCGGCCAAATCCGAAACGCTCGCGGCCGCACCGCCAGCAAGCGAGGACGCTTGGCAGGAAGGTCATGTCATGGATTTCGGCAACTGAAAGGAGCCAAGGGTGGAATACAGGAAAGCGGGCAAATTTGCCCTGAAACTGGCCTTGGCCTCGGCGGTCGGAATAGCTCTCGCGCCAGCCACTGCGTATGCCCAGTCGGCGGCACCGGTCGAAAATGTGCTGGAGTGGTTCGTCGGAGTTCTGCAGGGCAACATAGCGCGTTCATTCGCCATCATCGCGGTCTGTTTTCTCGGCTTCCTCGCCATGACGGGCCGACTGGCGTGGATGATGGCCTTTTCCATCATCATTGGCATCGCTCTGATCTTCGGCGCTGCCCAGCTGGTGGATGCGGTTCGCGCGACCGCGGGAGGCAGCTGAGGCATGGATGATGAGGAAGTCTATGTCGAGCCGGTCAGTCTGCCACTAACGCGCCCCCCGATGAAATGGGGCGTGCGCTATGAGGTTTTTGCATTGAACGGCATCCTGGCGGTGATCGGTTTTATCGCTACGAGCAGCTTCATGCTCGGCCTTGGCGTGTTCGGCGTGGTGCATCTGGTCAGCGCATATCTGTGCCAGCGCGACCCCTACATGTTCCATATTTTCGAGCGGCGCGTCTCCAAACGCGGAGCGGTGGCGAACCTTACTTTTTGGGGGGCGAGGAGCTATTCGCCATGAGCCTCGATGCTGACCTGAAATTTGGCCCTGAGCGCCGCCGCGAAAAGCCCGCGGCGATGCACATCCCCTACATTCGCCATGTCGATGACAATTTAATCGTGACGAAGAGCGGCTTTCTGGTCGGCGTCATCCAGCTCAGTGGCCTGCCGTTCCAGACTATGGACCAGGCCGAGTTGAACAGCCGAATGTTCAACCGCAACACCACGTTCCGCAATCTCTCGACCTCTCGCTTTGCGGTCTACACGACGATCATCCGCCGCCACGTGACGCCGGAGATCGAAGGCGACTTTGACAATCCTTTCGTGGCCGAGCTCGACGCTCGCTACATGGATGAGCTTGGGGCGAAAAACCTTTTCGTCAACGAAGCGTATCTGACGGTCATACGCCGACCGATGGTCGGCCGCGTCGGCTGGGTGGACAAGGCGCTCAATGCCTTCCGCATCAGCACCGCAGGCGAAGAAACCCGCGAAGAGGCGATGGCCGAACTGCACGACGTTCTCGACGGAGTCGTCAAGGATTTTACGGCTTATGGTGCACGTCTTCTCGGGGTCGTGAAGCGCCGCAACGGCTTCTCTTCCGAGCCCGCGGAATTTTTGGCAAAGATCCTCGCCGGCGGCATCGACGTGGAAATGCCTTTGCCGCGCATGAGCCTTGGTGACGTGCTGGCGACGCGGCAGCTGTTTTTCGGCAAGTCCGCGCTGGAACTTCGCGGACCGGACGCTGGCAAGCTCGGCGCCATGGTGTCGATCAAGGAATACCCACCGTTCACCGCGCCGGGCTCATTGGACGGTCTCTTGCGCCTGCCGCATGAGTTTGTCCTGACGCAGAGTTTTGCGATCGAAGATCGTGTAACGGCGATGCGCAGGATCAACACTATCGCGAACCAGGTTGAAGGCTCCGACGAAGCGGGCACGACGGTCGAGGAGTCCGTCCACGACGGCGCCGACAAGCTGGCTGGCGGCGAAGTCGTCTTCGGACAACATCATATGAGCGTCATGGCGTTGGCATCGGACATGACTGGGCTCAACCGTGCGCTGTCCGACATTACGGCCGAGCTTTCGCGCATGTCGATCGTGCCTGTCCGCGAGACACTGAACACGGAACTCTCCTTTTGGGCGCAGTTGCCGGGAAATTTCAGCTACATCGCGCGACGTGCGTTGATTTCGTCGCTGAACTTCGCCGGCCTTTTTTCAGGACACAATTTCCCCTCCGGCCAACGTGAGCGGCTGCATTGGAAACGGCCCATCGCGTTGCTCGAAACGACCAGCCAGACGGCCTATTATTTCAACTTCCACGTTCACGATGTCGGGCACTTCACGGTGTTCGGCCCGACCGGCTCGGGCAAGACCGTCGTGCTGTCATTCCTGATGGCGCAGGCCATGCGCATCATGCCGCGGCCGCGATGTGTGTATTTCGACTATATGCGCGGCGCTGAAATTTTCGTTCGGGCGCTCGGCGGCCGCTACGAGGTGATGGAGCCTTCTCAGCCGACCGGGTTCGCGCCATTGCAGCTTGATGACACGGCAGAAAACCGTTCGTTCCTTGAAGATTTGCTCATTTACATTCTGACGCCGGAAGGCGGCGCGCTGGATGTGGCGGAGATGCGCGTCATCAACGCCGCCGTCGACATGATCTACAAGATTCCGCGCGAACAGCGTACCTTCGACCTGCTGCCGGAAGTGCTGCGGGGGTCGCTCATGCCTGGCATGAACGATCTGGCCGCGCGGATACAGCCCTGGCTCGACCCGAAGGACAAAGGCTGGCTTTTCAACAATCCCGTCGATCTGGTCGATTTCTCGAAACCCGTCGTCGGCTTCGACATGACCAGGATCCTGGGCGACCGAAAGCTGCGCTCGGCGGCGTTGCTCTACATCTTCCACCGTCTCGAGGAAGTCATCGATGGCTCGCCGATCATGCTCTTCCTCGATGAAGGCTGGAAGCTGCTGGACGACGAGGTTTTCGCCGCTTTCATCAACGAGACGCTGAAGACCATTCGTCGCCGCAACGGCGTCGTCGGCTTCGGCACGCAGACGGCGGAGGACGTCGTCAATTCCTCCATCTCGCCGTCGCTGATCGAGCAAACGAAGACCAACATTTTCTTCCCCAACCCGAAGGCGAGCAAGGACTCCTACATCGAGCGCTTCTCGTTGACGGCGAAGGAATTCGAATTCGTGCGCCGAACCGCCAAGGAAACACGCACCTTCCTCGTCAAGCACGACAGCGACTCGATAGTAGCCAAGCTCGATTTGTCGGCGATGCCCGATCTCATCAAGGTCTTGTCCTCAAACGAAGCCAACAGCAAGGAATGCGCACGGCTCCGGGAGACCTTCGGCGACGAGCCGGAGATGTGGCTGCCATACTTCTGCGGATGGGAGAACGAGCATGACGAAGCGGCTTAGCAGCGCTTGTCTGGCCGTGGCTCTCGCGACGGCGGGAAGCATGAGCGTGGCTATCGCTCAGATCGCGGTGATCGACGGGCCGAACCTCGACAAGCGGCAAGAGGACGAGCAGCACAGCAAGAAGTCGGATGAAGCGAAGAACGACGAAACCGACAAGAAGAAAAGCGTCGTCTGCACCTATTCAAGCAAATACCGCTCACAAATGTTTCGCCGGTCGCCAGCCGAAGCGTTGCAGCGCGACGCGGGCAACGTGAAGATGATCCGCTATTATGCGCAAAAATACGGGGTGCCCGAAGGCCTGGCGCTGTCCGTCGCCTATCAGGAATCGCGCTTCGACACATGCGCCGGAAGCCACACCGGCGTCAAAGGCGTCATGCAGCTGACTAAGGGCACCGGCAAGTCAATGGGGCTTGACCGCGATGTGAACGAGCAGAATGTCGAAGGCGGCGTCAAATATCTCGGAATGGGCGTGAAGCAATGCGGGGCGACGAATTATAGCTGTCTCGCCTCCTTCTACAACGGATCGAACGCTGGCGAGCAAAACCAGTGGGCCGGCGGTGTCGGCCGCTGGAACACCTACTTCAACGACTATGTGTCGAGCGGCAAGGCTCCGGCCGCCGCGCCGCCACCATTCTCGATCGTAACGGCCGACGGCGCAGGCGGCACGGCCCAGGACGCGGCCATGGGCACGGTCAGGAAGGCGGCTGGCGGCCTCGATGCAAGCTCATCGCAGATGGGCGCCAACAATGCTGCAATCGACGCGCTGGCGGGCAACGTTGGCCAGGTGACCGAATACAAGGACGCTTGGGAGCTAAACTCGTCGGCTCGTGGGATCAACGCCGATGTCACCAACCAGTACCTCGCCCAGGCGGGGGACTTCACGGCATTGCTGGCCCAACTTCTATCGTTGCAGAGTGTTCAGGCATCGCAGTCGTCCAAGCTGGTGCAACAGCCGAAGAGCGGCTCTCCAAACCCGTTCTCTTGTGATCCCGCGGAATTGGAGCGGTTGAGGATCGATCGCGGCCGGTGGCTACCATGCGCACTTGAGAACGCGGGGGCAAGCTCGGCCGACAGTCGCTCGATGATCATCACCAGTGATCCTGCCGGCGCTGCCAGCGTCATTAATTCTCTACAGCAATAGGAGGCTGACATGAACAAATTCGCGATTGCCGCCAGTCTGGCGCTTTGGGCAAGCACGGCCCACGCACAGATTGCCGTCATTGATGGCGCCAATCTCGATGTCGCCCGCAAGAATGCGGACAACACCAACTCCATCATGGATTCCAACAAGGATATCCTGAAAAAGAGCGAGGAGATCCTGCAGGCTCTCAGCGGCAGTCGTGACGGTTCGCTCGGCATCGGACAAATGGGCCTCGGCGGCAACATGTCGATTGCCCAGGCGCCGTCGTTCGGATCGATACTGAACGGCGGTGCGCTTTCGTTTGGTGGCCTGTCGCCCGAAATACAGAAAATCGCCGGCGCCGT
>NZ_JAMYUV010000100.1:0-5293 GCF_040323405.1 Mesorhizobium sp. M0048
GGAAATTTCCGGTTTTCCCCCCCCCCCCGCGAAAATGTCCCCCCCCCTGGGTCAACCCGCGGGCCCATTGGTTCACTTTATTTTCGGTGTTCGCCGCGGGGCCGGGGGGGGCCCGCCCCGCCACTCCCATCACGTCTAGGGGAGGCTCATAGCGCGAAGAGTGCGAAAACCTCTTTCCTGAGGGCCGCAAACCGGCCTTCAGGAAACGGGTTTTCTCCCGTTTCTGGCCCACCGCCAATTGGTGGTGGGTGAAAAGACAAGAAGCCGCCGACAGGCGGCGGGCAACAAGACAGGGCCGCCAAGGTGGCCCGAGATGCAAGGCGAGCCGCGGCGAGGCTCGTCCCGAGAATTGAGCTAAGGAGCGACGATGGCCCAGACCCAGACTTTCAATGGCCGCAGACGCGTACGCAAGTTTTTCGGAAAGATCCCGGAAGTTGCGGAGATGCCGAACCTGATCGAGGTTCAGAAGGCATCCTATGACCAGTTCCTGATGGTGGAGGAGCCCAAGGGCGGGCGTCCTGACGAGGGGCTGCAGGCAGTTTTCAAGTCGGTCTTCCCGATTTCCGATTTTTCCGGCTCCTCGATGCTGGAATTCGTGAAGTACGAGTTCGAGGGACCGAAATTCGACGTTGACGAATGCCGTCAGCGCGACCTGACCTACGCGGCGCCGCTCAAGGTGACGCTGCGCCTCATCGTGTTCGATATCGACGAGGATACCGGCGCGAAGTCGATCAAGGACATCAAGGAGCAGGACGTTTACATGGGCGACATGCCGCTCATGACCTTGAACGGCACCTTCATCGTCAACGGCACCGAGCGCGTCATCGTCTCGCAGATGCACCGTTCGCCGGGCGTCTTCTTCGACCATGACAAGGGCAAGTCGCACTCGTCCGGCAAGCTTCTGTTTGCCGCGCGCGTTATTCCCTATCGCGGCTCATGGCTCGACATCGAGTTCGATAGCAAGGACGTCGTGCACGCCCGTATCGACCGCCGCCGCAAGATTCCGGTCACGTCGCTGCTGATGGCGCTCGGCATGGACGGCGAAGAGATCCTGTCGACCTTCTACAACAAGATCACCTACAAGCGCGCCGGCGACCATTGGCGTATCCCGTTCAACGTCGAGCGTTTCCGCGGCCTCAAGGCCGTTGGTGACCTGGTTGACGCCGACACCGGCGAGGTCGTCGTCGAGGCCGGCAAGAAGATCACTGCCCGCCAGGCCAGGGCGCTTGGCGAAAAGGGTCTCAAGGCGATCAAGGCGACCGACGAGGATCTGCTCGGCAACTATCTCGCCGAGGATATCGTCAACTATGCGACCGGTGAGATATTCCTCGAAGCCGGCGACGAGATCGACGAAAAGACGCTGAAAGTGCTGCTCGGCACCGGCGAGGACGAGATCAAGGTTCTCGACATCGACCATGTCAACGTCGGCGCCTATATCCGCAACACGCTCAACGTCGACAAGAACGAGAGCCGCCAGGACGCACTGTTCGACATCTATCGTGTCATGCGCCCGGGCGAGCCGCCGACGCTCGAGACCGCCGAAGCCATGTTCAACTCGCTGTTCTTCGACAGCGAGCGCTACGACTTGTCGGCCGTCGGCCGCGTCAAGATGAACATGCGCCTCGAGCTCAAGGCCGAGGACACCGTGCGCGTGCTGCGCAAAGAGGACATCCTGGCCGTGGTCAAGACGCTGGTCGAACTGCGCGACGGCAAGGGCGAGATCGACGACATCGACAATCTCGGCAATCGCCGCGTGCGCTCGGTCGGCGAGCTGATGGAGAACCAGTACCGCGTCGGGCTGCTGCGCATGGAGCGCGCGATCAAGGAACGCATGTCCTCGATCGAGATCGACACGGTGATGCCGCAGGACCTGATCAACGCCAAGCCGGCGGCTGCCGCCGTGCGCGAGTTCTTCGGTTCCTCGCAGCTGTCGCAGTTCATGGATCAGACCAACCCGCTGTCGGAGATCACCCACAAGCGCCGTCTTTCGGCGCTTGGACCGGGCGGTCTGACCCGCGAGCGTGCCGGTTTCGAAGTGCGCGACGTGCATCCGACGCATTACGGTCGCATCTGCCCGATCGAGACGCCGGAAGGCCCGAATATCGGCCTGATCAACTCGCTGGCGACCTTCGCGCGGGTCAACAAATACGGCTTCATCGAGAGCCCGTACCGCAAGATCGTCAATGGCAAGCTGACCAATGAGGTCGTTTACCTGTCGGCTATGGAAGAGGCCAAGCACCACGTCGCGCAGGCCAATGCCGAGCTCGACAAGAATGGTCATTTCGTCGACGAATTCGTCATTTGCCGCAACGCCGGCGAAGTGATGATGGCGCCGCGCGAAAACGTCGATCTGATGGACGTATCGCCGAAGCAGATGGTGTCGGTGGCCGCGGCCCTGATCCCGTTCCTCGAGAACGACGACGCCAACCGTGCGCTGATGGGCTCGAATATGCAGCGTCAGGCCGTGCCGCTGGTGCGCGCCGAAGCGCCGTTCGTCGGCACTGGCATGGAGCCGATCGTCGCCCGTGACTCGGGCGCCGCCATCGGCGCCCGCCGCGGCGGCATCGTCGACCAGGTGGACGCGACGCGTATCGTCATCCGCGCCACGGAAGATCTCGATCCCGGCAAGTCCGGCGTCGATATCTACCGGCTGATGAAGTTCCAGCGTTCGAACCAGAACACCTGCATCAACCAGCGTCCGCTGGTGCGCATGGGCGACCGGGTCAACAAGGGCGACATCATTGCCGACGGCCCGTCGACCGAGCTCGGCGATCTGGCCCTCGGCCGGAACGTGCTGGTCGCGTTCATGCCGTGGAACGGCTACAACTACGAGGATTCCATCCTTCTGTCCGAGCGCATCGTCGCCGACGACGTCTTCACCTCGATCCACATCGAGGAGTTCGAAGTCATGGCCCGCGACACCAAGCTCGGGCCGGAGGAGATCACGCGCGATATCCCGAACGTCTCGGAAGAAGCGCTGAAGAACCTCGATGAGGCCGGCATCGTCTACATCGGTGCGGAAGTGCAGCCGGGCGACATCCTGGTCGGCAAGATCACGCCGAAGGGCGAAAGCCCGATGACGCCGGAAGAAAAGCTGCTGCGCGCCATCTTCGGTGAAAAGGCCTCGGACGTGCGCGACACCTCGATGCGCATGCCTCCGGGAACCTTCGGGACCGTCGTCGAAGTGCGTGTCTTCAACCGCCACGGCGTCGAGAAGGACGAGCGCGCCATGGCGATCGAGCGCGAGGAGATCGAACGCCTCGCCAAGGACCGCGACGACGAGCAGGCGATCCTCGACCGCAACGTCTATTCGCGCCTTTCCGACGTTCTTGTCGGCAAGGAAGCGATTGCCGGGCCGAAGGGCTTCAAGAAGGGCTCGAAGCTGTCGAAGGACACGCTGGACGAGTATCCGCGTTCGCAGTGGTGGCAGTTTGCCGTGGAGAACGAAAAGCTCCAGAGCGAGCTGGAAGCCCTGCGTGGCCAGTACGACGATTCCAAGAAGGCGCTCGAGCAGCGCTTCATGGACAAGGTCGAGAAGGTGCAGCGCGGCGACGAAATGCCTCCGGGCGTCATGAAGATGGTCAAGGTCTTCGTGGCCGTGAAGCGCAAGATGCAGCCCGGCGACAAGATGGCCGGCCGGCACGGCAACAAGGGTGTCGTGTCGCGGATCGTTCCGGTCGAGGACATGCCTTTCCTCGAGGACGGCACGCATGCCGATATCGTGCTCAACCCGCTGGGTGTGCCGTCGCGCATGAATGTCGGCCAGATCCTGGAAACGCATCTGGGCTGGGCTTGCGCCGGAATGGGCAAGAAGATTGGCGATCTGATCGACGCGTACAAGACTGCGGGCGACATCAAGCCGCTGCGCAAGACGCTCGAGAGCTTCATGCCGGCCAACGACCGCAACGAGCCGATCCGCGAATATGACGACGAGAGCATCATTCGCCTCAGCGAGCAGATGCGCCGCGGCGTCTCCATCGCGACACCGGTGTTCGACGGCGCGCACGAGGCCGACATTAACATCATGCTGGAGCAGGCGGGCCTGCACACCAGCGGTCAGTCGCAGCTCTATGACGGACGCACCGGCGAGCCGTTCGATCGCAAAGTGACGATGGGCTATATATATATGCTCAAGCTTCACCACCTTGTGGACGACAAGATCCACGCGCGTTCGATCGGGCCGTACTCGCTCGTTACCCAGCAGCCGCTGGGCGGCAAGGCGCAGTTCGGTGGCCAGCGCTTCGGCGAGATGGAGGTCTGGGCGCTCGAAGCATACGGCGCCGCCTACACGCTGCAGGAGATGCTGACGGTGAAGTCGGACGACGTCGCCGGCCGCACCAAGGTCTACGAGGCGATCGTCAGAGGCGACGACACCTTCGAAGCCGGCATCCCCGAGAGCTTCAACGTTCTCGTCAAGGAAATGCGGTCTCTCGGCCTCAATGTCGAGCTGGAGAACACCAAACTCGACGACAACCCGATCCGGCTGCCCGACGCGGCCGAATAAGCAAGACGCTCGGTCGCGGGAGAGGGCTCTCGCGACCGGGGCGCACCCAAATTCTTCGGCCGATGGCCGATCAAGTCGGCGGGCGTTTGGCCCGCGCTAGATGCAAGGGGTTTCGAGGACCCCGAAAAGGAGAACGGCATGAACCAAGAGGTCATGAATCTCTTCAATCCCCAGGCGCCCGCGCAGGTGTTCGATTCCATCAGGATCTCGCTTGCCAGCCCTGAGAAGATTCTGTCCTGGTCGTTCGGCGAGATCAAGAAGCCGGAGACCATCAACTACCGCACCTTCAAGCCGGAGCGTGACGGTCTGTTCTGCGCGCGCATTTTTGGTCCGATCAAGGACTATGAGTGCCTGTGCGGCAAGTACAAGCGCATGAAGTACAAGGGCGTCATCTGCGAGAAGTGCGGCGTCGAAGTCACGCTGTCGCGCGTCCGCCGCGAGCGCATGGGCCATATCGAACTGGCGGCACCGGTCGCCCATATCTGGTTCCTGAAGTCGCTGCCGTCGCGCATCGGCACGCTGCTCGACATGACGCTGAAGGACATTGAGCGGGTCCTCTACTTCGAGAACTACATCGTCACCGAACCCGGCCTCACCGCGCTGAAGGAGCACCAGCTGCTCAGCGAGGAAGAGTACATGATGGCCGTCGACGAGTATGGCGAGGACTCGTTCACCGCCATGATCGGCGCCGAGGCGATCCACGACCTTCTGGCCGGCATGGACCTCGAGAAGATCGCCGGCGATCTGCGTTCGGAACTGGCTTCGACCACCTCCGAGCTCAAGCAGAAG
>NZ_JAMYUV010000101.1:0-5245 GCF_040323405.1 Mesorhizobium sp. M0048
CGTCAGGCAAGCCATCCTCACCGCGCTCGCGCAGCCGCCCCCAATCCGTTGTCCCCACTGCCGCAGAACCCTCTCCGCTAAAAATCTGCCAAAGTAGTGCTAGGCCGTAGACTCATTAGCGCGCAGCCACAGCCGCATTGAGGCGAGCTGGACCATGGCGAGGAAGTTGGCGGCAAGCTTGTCGTAGCGGGTTGCGATGCGGCGGAAGGCTTGAGCTTGGAGAAGAAGCGTTCGATCAGGTTGCGCTCTCGGTAAAGGCGCTTGCTGAAGCAGGGCTTCCAACGTCGGTTGCTCTTCGGCGGGATGTTGGGCGTGGCCCCCTGGTCCTGGATCAGCTCGCGGATGCGGTCTGCATCATAGGCCTTGTCGGCCAGCACAATGGTGCGCGGGCCGAGATGGGAGAGGAGCGTGTCGGCGATCTGCCCGTCATGCGCTTGGCCTGCCGTCAGGCCGACCCGGATCGGGAGGCCATGCCGTCGACGACGACCGTGGATTTTGGTCGTGAGCCCGCCGCGTGATACGTTCTGGGCGACGCTGTCTACTGGGCGGACAGCAGCCTTCGCGGATGCTGGAAGCTCGCGAGCAGCCCTATGTCTTGGCGGTTCGAGGCGCTCACTTCATGCGCCGTGGAGGGGATCGTCTGTTTGAGGAACCTCGCCCGAGGAACTGGCCGGCGAGTTCGAGCCCGACGACTGGGTCTGTCATGCGGCAGGTGAAGGCGCCAAAGGCCCTCGGCTCTACGACGGGGCACGCATCCGCCGCCCTTGGACGTCAAGGCGGCTTCGAGCATTGGCTTCTCGTCCGCCGCAAGCGATCGACATCCGGAGAAAAAGCCTACTACCTGGTCTTCGCCCCGCGGCCCGGTTCCTCCTTGGCCGAATTGGCGGCAGTGGCCGGCCTGTGCTGGGCGATCGAGGAGTGTTTTGAGGGCGCCAAGGATGATCTCGGACTTGATCATTGCGAGGCTCAGTCCTGGCACGGATGGCATCGCCATATGAGCCTGTGCATGGCCGCCCTGGCATTCCTCTCGAAGCTATCGGCTGATCTTCGCCGCAGCGCATGGAGCAAACCGAACGAAACGAGTCCAAAGGAGCCAATCGCCGCCTGATCCGGATGGCTGCGCTCGTCCCGAGCGTCCCCGAGATCCGCTATCTCCTCGCCCGGATCCTCATCTTCCCACCGACACAAAAGCCCTTCATCATCGCCTGGTCGTTATGGCGACGACGACATCAGGCTGCGGCCACCATCTGTCACTACAAACGGCATCGGCATCTGCAACTGTAGTACTAGATCGGCCATGCGTCTGGACCTACCCACCGGGGTGTACCGCAATTTTTTCAAATTGATTCAGAATAATTTGCTCCTCGTAAGCCACGATCGCAACATACCTGGGATCAAGTAAGTCAAAAATCTCTCTGAGTGCGTTGTCAGTGCAGTAGCAGTCATCGTTTCTGCTGGTGAGACGCAATAGATAAAGGAGAGTGTCATGGCAAATGTCCTTAAGAGTTTCGCCACGGCTTTGGCCAGTGGTGCACTGGTTTTATCTTTATCTTTCCCCTCCAGCGCAGCCGGCGTTGGCGTCGGTGCAGGCGTAGCAATTGGTGGGACCGGCGGCATCAAGGCTGGTCTCGGCGCTTCAATCGGCGGCAGTGGCGGCATCAACGCGGGGGCCGGCGCCTCGATTGGTGGTCGCAGTGGAGTCAATGCCGGTGTAGGCGCTAATATAGGCGGCAGTCGGGGCATTATCGCCGGAGCCGGCGCGAACATTGGCGGCAGGAGTGGCGTCACCGCCGGTGCTGGCGCAAACATAGGTGGCACTAGCGGCGTCACTGCTGGCGCGGGTGCTAACCTAGGCGGCACGAGTGGTGTCGCTGCTGGCGCCGGTGCGAATGTCGGTGGCGCGGGCGGCGCTACAGCGGGCGTAGGCGTCAATGTGGGGGGCACGGGTGGTGTCGGCGTGGGCGCCGGTGTCGGCGTTGGTGGCGGTACCGTTCCCGGCACTCCCGGAACGCCAGGGACACCTGGAACACCAGGGACGCCCAGCACTCCCGGCCTGCCGACCGTGGTCGCCCAGATGTCCAGCAGCCAACTGACGCGCATGAAAAAGCGCTGTGTCGACGTGCTCAGCAGCGAAGGGACGTATGACAGCGATCTGCGTCAGCTTTGCCTGCTGATCGCGCGCCGCTGAGGAGAGTGCTGCGTTAACGGGAGCGTCGAATCGGCCGTGCAGGCTTTGAGGCACTCTCCTGGCCTCGCGGCCGGGCCCGTCACTCGCAAGGTGGCGGGCTTCTCTGCATCAAGGTCGCTGCACTCTATCATCTGTGAGGTCAGCAATCATCGCCCGCCGCGCCGAAAGGTGCGGCGGGCTTTTTTGCGTTTACGGGCCGCGCATCGCTTGGCAAAGGAGCGCAACCAAGCGATCGAGCGCATGATGGGCGTCGAGCGCGAGCCGGGCAAGGCGGCATTCGCCTTGCTGGCGAAGCCCGGTACCGGAAAATATGTCGGTTCAGCCTTCATCAGCTTGGGGCGCGACAGGAAGGAACGGCTGTGGAAACGGGTCCAGGAACATGCCGGCGCGCCGTCGGAGGGTGTCAAGAAGCGACCGGCAACGCAGTGGGTTGAGCCTAGCGTGAAGCTGCGGATCAAGCACCTTCGTGGCGAGCACAAATATATACGCCATGCCTCGCTGCTGGGCTTTGGCGACGATCCGAAGCATCCGGGGAACTAAGGGTCCGCCTGCCAAATCCAGCAAGGCCGGCGGACCCTATCAGCGCATGAAGGGACTTTTTATGCGCAGATACTGACTTTGGGCTGGAGTGTCGTTTTTCAGCTGGCGACCATTCCTATCACCAAAAATGTAATGGAGACCGCGAACACCGGTGCAAGCAACCAGCGGGCTTGGTGGACACTATCTTCCATGGGCCGTTTCTCCTCCATGAGTTCGCAAGAACGGGACAAGGAATGTCGCGGTTCCGCGCGACACCTTGTTCAGACCATTACGTCTAGAGCTTCAGACTTAGGTCCGGCGGTCTAAGGACCTAAGGCCGGCCGAGGAACGTTCGTTGGTTGGCTCACGTTGTGTGAGCTTGGCGCGATGAAGATTGCGTCCCGGCAAATTCCAACAAGGAGACAGCTATGAGAATGCATCTTTCCACCGCAGCCGCGGGATTTTTGCTGCTGGCCGGCATTGGTGCCGCTGCTGCTCAGGACGTGATCATCGAACCTCAGCAGGAAACCGTCATCAAGGAATACGTGAAGAAGCAGCCGCTCGCATCGGTGAAAATCCCTGGAGTGGAGCTTAATATCGGCTCGCCCCTCCCAGACACCGTCGAGCTTCACGAGGTCCCGAACGTCAAATACCGTTACGTTGTGGTCGACGGCAGAACCGTCCTTGTCGATCCCGGCACACGCAAGATTGTCAAAGTCTACGACTAATCTGATCTTGGGAGCGCTGGCCCGGATGGCGACGGCAAAGCGTCAATAGACCGGGTCAGTCGCTCGACCGTCTCGATAATCGCCTTTGCCAACGCCTCGCCCTCGTGCGCCGGCAACGGGCCGTAGAGGCAGTTCACGGCTTCCTCGCTCGGCAGCACGCCAGCCGGGCAGGTCATCTCGATAGCCATGCGTACGAGCTGCAGGCCGGTTCTTCGCCGTAGATATAATTCTCGTCCATCGTCAGGATACTGGCGCTGCGGTGGCGATCGTCAAGGCGCATCATCGCGCGCGCGATGGCGAGCTGCGCCTCGACTTTGGCGTTTTCCTTCTGCGTCATGTTGTCGGCCGCGATCAGCCACCGAAGCGACCGCATGATCTCCCCGCGCGTCCAGCCGGCCTCTAGCATGCAATCGACGATCGCCTGAAAGCCCGGCTCCATAGCCTCCTGGCAATCGATCTCGCGGTCGGCATACTCGCCATTTCGTCTTGGCGGGCTGATCATTTCGAATTGCTCCTCAGAGATATGCTTCGCCGTCGGCGCGGTGTTCAAAACAGAACCAATGCGATGGCTGCCTCGGCTTCGCGAATCCCCATCCGGCATCCTTGCCGCAATCGGGATGCTCGCACCTATGATGCTGAACGCCCAGACGTGTGACGGGCTCTATTGCACCGGGAAGGCGGATCAGCTCGTCGCTCATGGGGATGCTTTCAAAGCAGCGACCCTTGTGCAGGTGCCGGCAGCGGAACTTTGATCTGTGTGGCCGGCTTCTCCACGATCACGAGAGCGTCGTCAGGCGCCGACCGCTGCAGCCATTTCGCTTCCGACCATGGCGCGGTCAGCCAGGTCTCGGCTTCCTCTCGCGTGGTCAGGATCACCGGCATCGCCTTCTCGTGGATCGGCTCGATTAACGCGTTTGGCTTTGTGGTCATGAAGGCATAAAGCTCATGATCGCCGGGGCCTTCCTTGACCTTGCGGACCCCTTGCCAGCGTGTCCACAGGCCCGCGAAGAAGAACAGCGGCCGGTCCTCGCTGAGGGCGAACCAGAAGTTCCGCTGTATGCCGCCTGTCTCCGGGTCCTTATCGCCTGGGGTAGGGCGGGGCTCGGCAAAGCTCGTCACCGGCACCACGCAGCGGTGCTCGATACCGACATACTGCTGCCAGTGGCCGTATTGAGGGTTGCGGATATTGGTCGTGCCGGAATCGGCATTGCCTTTGACGCGCTCCAAGGGCGTCGGCATTCCCCAACGCAGCTTGGCAAGCTCGCGCGTCCCGTCCTGAGCATTGCGGACGACCGGGCCGAACTGGTTGGGATAGATGTCGATCGACGGCTCAAGGTTGCCCAGGAGATCGCGCAAGGCTCCGGTCCATTGGCGGATCGCCTCTTGGCTGGTGGTGATGTTGTAGAGGTTACACATGTCGTCGCCTCAGTTACGCAGGGCCTGGGGAACGCTCAGCGGCGCGAGATCGAGAGTTCTCTTGTATTCGCCAGTCCGGCGCCAGACACCGCGTGCCTTGCCGTTTTCCCGATCACGCTTAGGATCGAACATGATGCCTCCGAAGTGGTCAAGGAACGCCTGTGCAGACGCCTGGTCGGCGAAGCAGTACAGCCGCCAGTTCTCATATGTCTGATCCGGCCATATCGCCTGCACCTGCCTTGTTATTGGGACCAGCCCTCGCTCTTCGCAGAAATCGCGGATCAGCGAGAAGCTGTGTCCCGTGCATAGATCATCGGGCAGCGCAACCTGGTAAGGCCACTCGCGGTCAATCTTGGCCCGCGAGGGGCGACGGCTGCGCATCGGTCAGTGGTGA
>NZ_JAMYUV010000102.1:0-5228 GCF_040323405.1 Mesorhizobium sp. M0048
AACTGCCGGTCCAGTTCGCCAAACAGCTTCTCCAGCAGCCCTTCGCCGACAAGCAGATTGCGAAAACGCGAAAGCACCGTGTGGTCGGGAACGCTCTCCTCCAACCCGAGCCCTACAAAGCGCCGGAACGACAGCCGGTCGCCAAGCGCCTCCTCAAGTTCGCGATCCGACAGGCCGTAGAGTGACTGCAGCAAAAGCGCCTTGAACAGAACCAGCGGTGGCCAAGCTGCCCGTCCGGGTCCGCCATCGCGCAGCGGGTTGAGCAGCTTCTCGAAGCGATACCACTTCACCAGACCCGACAATCGATCAAGCGGTGAAGAACCGCCAGCCAACTTGCCGCCCAGAAAAGCCTCCGCCAAGCTCAACTGGCCCATCTGCTTCACTGCCATCGCGATTCCCTCCGAGCTTCGTCTCAGAGAATCACAATCAGCGAATTACGCAACAGGCCCACAAGGGGAGAAGGCAAGAGCTGCCGCTACTCCGCCTCCGCTACCATCTGCCGGCCGCCAACCCAGTCGCGCCATGCCCGCTCATCGCCATGGAACACGTTGAGGTCGATGCGGCCCCTCACCCCGTGCGACAGGCCGGAGCCGGAATATTGCCAGAACAGCCATTTGCGGCCGGGATAGACCTTTGACGGATGCGCGGCCACGGCGCGCAGCCAGAATGGATAATCGGGGAAGGCGCCGCGCAGATTGTCACGGTAGAAATCGGGCGCGGTGTAGATGATCGGGCGCTGGCCGTAGTGGCGCTCGAGCTTGTCCATGAACACCTGCATCTTTTCCAGCACCTTTTGCCGCGACGGGCGGCGCTTGCAGCTGGATTCGCCGTTCCACTCGACGTCGATCACCGGCGGCAGCGCGCCCTCGACCCTCGGCACGTTGCGGATGAACCAGTCGGCCTGCTCGCCGGCGGTGCGGCACCAGTAGAAGAAGTGATAGGCGCCGCGCTTCAGGCCGGCGGCGTCGGCATTGCGCCAGTTCCTGGTAAACATCGGGTCGATATGATCGCCGCCGTCGGTCGCCTTGATGTAGGCGAAGTTGGCGCCCTGGGCGCGCAGCTTTTGCCAGTTCACATTGCCCTGCCAGCGCGAAACGTCGACGCCATGGACGGCAAGGCGCCTCGGCGAGGAGGACTTACCGAAATTGATCGGCTTGGCGTCGCGAAAACCATAGCGCGTGACCGGCTCGGCAAGCATCGCCGGTGCTGCGCGTGTCAGCCGCTTCGGCGGCGACATCAGCGCGATGACCTCGGCCGGCGGTTCGATGTCCTGATCGGGCACGTTCATCGCGACCGGCTGTTCGTCGTGCTCCTGTTCGGCAAAAGCGGGCGCAGCATCAGTCTTCGCCACGGATGCCACCGGCGCGGGTGGCCGCACAACCGAGCTGGTGGTCTCGCCGGACGGCACTTGCAGCGCATCGACGCCGGAGGTCGACGTGCAGCCGGCAAGGCACAGCGCTGCGATCGAAAAGATGACGACGCCTGATAACCGCATCTGGACCTGTACGCAAAACACAACAGACCGAAGGCAGGACAACGCCGTCGGACAAACCAAGCTGGATTCCTAACAAGAAACTACCAACAAAGTTTGAATCGAATTGTTAGGGGGTTTGCATCGGAACGTTCGCCCGGACGGGGGTGCGCCATCCCCCAACGTTCGACCACGTGGCTGCCTCGCAATCCCGCTTGACAACTCACGGCATGAGATTAGTCTCCACTAATCTTACGGTGTAAGGCCATACTTGGGAGGAAGTCATGCAGCCCGCCGCCCTATCAGAATTGCAGCCCGTAGCCCCGCCCGAGCCACGCTCGCCCGCCATCGGGATCGACGAAATATCGCGCGATCTCAGCCGCGTTATCGAACGCGCCGAGGTCAATGCCTGGCTCGATCTCTATCGCGCCGCCCCGGCAGACTTTGCCGCAAGGCAAGGCCTTGCCATCGCCGAAGATGGCGATCTCGTCTGGACCACCTGCACGACGATCCCGTTCATCCATTTCAACTGCGTCAAGAATCTCGGTGTCGATAGCGCTGCCACCGAGAGCCGGCTCGACGCGCTTCTGGCGCATTATCGCGAGGCCGGTATTCTGCGGCCCTGGTTCTACACCAATCCGCATACCGAGCCCGCGACGCTCAGCTGCTGGCTCGAGGCACGCGGCCTGCAGCGTCAGGGCGGTTGGGAACGCATCTTTCGCGACGCCACGCCATTGCCAACGGAGCCGCTTTTCCCGTCGAAGGATGTCTCGGTCGAGCGGGTGACGTCGGCAACGGCAAGGGAATGGGCTGGGTTCATCGACAGCCAATATCGGTTGCCGACCTCACCATGGTTGCTAGCGCTGGCCGGCCGACGCGGCTGGCATCATTATATGCTGCGGCGGGACGGCGCGGTGGCGGCGGTGCGCTCGATGTTCATCGGTGCCGACGGCATGGCCTGGAGCGGCATCGACGCGCCGGTGCCCGGCATCATGGCGCCGAGCTTCGACCTCGATGCAATGCTCGGCGAAGCGATGGTGCGCGACGGACTTGCGGCCGGTGCAAAACTGTTCGTGGCCGACATCGAGGCGCGGCAGTGCGAACGCGACGGGCCGGCGTATCGCAACTATGCGCGCCTCGGCTTCAGGCTCGCTTATTTCCGCAGCCATTACAGCTATTTGCCGGCAAATTCCGGCTGACCGCTTCAAGACCTAGCCGCAAAGCCACAGCTTGTGGCAGGTCGTGGCCATAAGGTGGGCCGGCGGTACAAAACGATCGTTGACCGCCACATCATCGTCCGCCCGGCGGACCTTTTCCTCGAGCAGCGTGCGAAGTTCTGCCGGCTGCACGCGGTCGCGCTCCATCACCAGCTTGATCATCGGATCACTCAAGAGCTCGTCCAGGGTGTTGATGCTGTCGTTCATTCCGTCGCCTCCTCGACTGCCGCCCGCACGCAATAGATGGGCAGCAATGATGGCCCGCCAATGACGCTTTGCCGGCTATCTCGTGTCGCTTTGGATTAAATTTTACCCAGACTTCACCTCAAGCCGGAGGTGGCGCGCCTTCATATTGCGGCAGGCCGTCGTCGATCTGGACCCAGGGCTGCTTCGAGGCGGTCCAGATATGCATCTCAGGCCTGAACACCGAAGGATCATCGAGCGAGCCGGTCGTGATGCCGATGATGCCGGCGGAATCGCGCCGGGAAAACAGCGTCGTGCCGCAACGCGGGCAAAAGCCACGCTTGAGATCGGGCGAGGAATTCACCGTCGCCAGCGGACCGTCGACCGTCACATCGTCGATGCGGAACAGCACGCGCGCGTTGAAGGCGGCACCCAGTGCCTTCTGGCAGAGCCGGCAATGGCAGACGCGCTCATTGATCGGTGTCGCCTCGACATGGTAGCGCACCACACCGCACAAACACCCGCCCTGATATCTTGCCATCGCCCATGTCCCTTCCTGCGAGGATAGGCGATACCTATCGACAGGCGTGGCACCGTCAATTGAAAAGCTTTGATGGCGTCATCTAAAGCTGTGATCCGGGCCGATGGGCGATCGGCTGGATGCGCCGCGCCAAGGCCTCATCAACGAAATGCCGGCCATCTCGCGGGAGACGGCCGGCAGCCAATTGACTGGACGTCAGTTCGTTTCGTTGACGACCTCATCCCAAGTCTTGACCTTGGTCTCGCCATTGAGGAACGGCAGCGCGGCAGCTGTCAGTTCCGGCGCGAAGAACACGTCGTAATGAGTGCGGTTCGGCAGGATCGCCAGGCGGTTTTGCGACAGGTTCTCGCGCATCCAGCCGGCGTCCTTCAACCCGCCGCCAAGCATCTGGTAGAACTTGATCTCGTGCTCGGGCCGGTACATGTCACTGTCGCCGAACACCAGCATGACCGGCATTTTCAGCTTCGGCACGTCGGCAGAATAATCGTAGTCCTTGCGCATATAGGCGCCGAGCTGGTCGAGCAGTTTCGGAAAATCCTCCGGATGCGGCGCGACCGCGACGTAGGATTTGTACATCGGCGTGTCCTTCATCATGTCGGCCATCGCTGCGCCGACTTGTGCCTGCTGGCCACGCATCTCGGCATAGAAGCCGTCCGCGGCGTAGCCGGTCGAGACCAGGACGAGCCGGCGCACCACGTCGGGATGCTGCACGGCCATGCGGAAGGCGACGCCCCCACCCAGCGAATAACCCATGACGTCGACCTTGTCGTAGCCGAGCGCCTTGACGATCGCCGCCATGTCGTCGCCCATCGCCTCCAAGCTGAGCGGCCGGTCGCCGAGCGCGGTGCGGCCATGGCCTTGCAGGTCGACCCCGATGACGGTGCGGTCTTCGGTAAGCTTCGGCAGGATCGGCGCGAACATGTCGGTTGTGCCGAGACCGCCATGCAGCAGAAGCAGTGGCTCGCCCTTGCCATGGACGGCGTAATAATAGTTCAGGCCGTTGATCGGCAGCAGGCCGGACTTTTGCGGCTTCGGCAGTGTTGCGGTTGCGGTCGTCATGGCAGGCTTGGCCTCCTCTGCGTTGATGGTGCCCGGCGCGGCAAAGAGCGCGGCGGCCGAGGCGAAAATGGCAAAAAATATCGATCTGGACATATCAGTCTCCCTCTCTCGTTTGCATCAAAGTCGCTTGTGCATCAAAGTAGCTTGGCGACCTCCTCGAGCTGTTCGGCGCACTGGCCCCAGCCGTCGTGAAAACCCATTTTCTCGTGCTGTTCGCGGTCGGCGACCGACCAATGCGCAACCCGGGCGATGTAGCGGGTCTTGCCCTCGCCCTCGTCGTCGAAGGTCAGCACGACCGTCATGAACGGCTTTTCGGACGGCTCCCACGCCTTGGTATAGGCATCGGTGAAGACGAGCTTTTTGCCTGGTACGACTTCGAGGAAGATGCCTGGATTCGGGAACTCCTTGCCGTCGGGATCGGCCATGACCACAAGGGTGGAGCCACCGGTCCGCACATCCATTTCGGCGCGCGGCGTCGTCCACGGCTTCGGCGAGAACCATTGCGTCAACAGGTTCGGCTCGGTCCAGCAGCGATAGACGTTCTCGCGCGGCGCATCGATGATGCGGGCGAGAACCAGCTCGCGGTTGGAGTTGGGGGCGATGTCGAGCTTGGTGGTCATGGCGTTCCTCACACGTCGGTTTTGGCTTCCGTGTCTAGCACTACTTTGGCAGATTTTTAGCGGAGAGGGTTCTGCGGCAGTGGGGACAACGGATTGGGGGCGGCTGCGCGAGCGCGGTGAGGATGGCTTGCCTGACG
>NZ_JAMYUV010000103.1:0-5226 GCF_040323405.1 Mesorhizobium sp. M0048
TCCGGCGTCAACATCAGCAAATCACTCAAGGCGGCACCTCCTGCCACCTTGAATCACCCAACAGAGATCAACTCAACAAATTAATGGGTCCTGACCCTAGCTGAGAGCCCCCCGCAGCCAAGCCGCTGGTCCCTCGGCGCTGGGAATGGGCATTGGAGACGGAATTGCGCTTACCGCTACGGTCCGAGGCGCGTGACAGATGACCGCGTCAGCCTCTCCACCCCGAGCTACGATTCCCCGCATTCGATCAGGCACAGCAAATTCAAGGCCAAGCGAGGCCTTACCGGTCTCGGAAACCGGCGCTACTTCGATGAGTATCTCGCGGCGGAATGGAAGCGCGCAGTCCGCACGCAGAGTCCGTTGTCGCTTTTGATGATCGATGCAGATCACTTCAAGCGCTATAATGAGACCCATGGCCACATGGCGGGCGATGAGGTGCTGAAGCAGGTCGCCGGTGTGATCCAGAGCACTTGCAATCGCTCTACGGATCTCGCTGCGCGATATGGGGGCGAGGAGTTCGTTGTTGTGATGGTCGACGCTTCGTTGGCGCAATCGGGCACCGTCGCGGAGCGGCTCGTCCAGAGCGTGCGGGAGTTGAGCATTCCGCACGGGTCCGAGCGGGTGACCATAAGCGTTGGTGTTGCAACGACGGTACCCAATGAGACCCATACGCCACATGATCTCATCAATGCAGCCGACCTGGCGCTTTTCCGGGCCAAGTCGGAAGGACGAGACCGCGTCGTGTATCAAGAATAGTTTAAAGCCTCCTAATAGGATCAATGGCGCTGGCGAGCAGCTTGCGGAGGTGGCCGCCTTCTCCTCGCGACCTTTTATGCTGTCTCACCGGCTGAGCCACCTCGTATGTCCCACAGGGCAACCCGAATGAGGATGGCCAAGGGGGAACTTTTGGCATCGTCCTGCGGAGTGGTTGGACAGAACGCTTCCCTGACGCGTGCGCTCGAGAGACGAAGAGCGAAACGGACGAGATCGCAAAGGCTCGTCTTCCGCAATCACGGAGTTACCTGAATTTCCAAACCCGCTATTGTTCCAGGCGGCGGACCCCAACCCGCTGGGCCGGCGTCTCTTGGCATCTACCCCAACGGCCCCCAATGACGCCGGCCGCTTGCCGCAGCCGCAGTGACGCCGGCGGTTAAGGCCTTCGCATGGGACTAACACTTCGCGATTGCTATCGGTTTTTCCGCATGGCCCAGGCGGCTTTCGCCGGCCGAAATGGACTCTCCAACGTAAACGCGTCTGGCAGAATTCCCTTTTCGACCTGTGTCCATGTGACTGGAGCGGCTATCGGAAAGCTTGAACGGGCTCGAGGCGAGTAAGCGCCGACGGCTGTGTTGCCACGGCCGTTGCGGAGGTAATCCAGAAAGATGCGCCCACAACGAGCCGACGGCGCAGCCGACAAAAGATAGCGATCGGGGTGCTTGCTGACCAGTTGCTGTGCCAGCTTTCGGGCATACTGCCGGGCGTCGTCGTGGGTGATCACGGCCTGCAGAGGCGCCATCACATGCAGGCCCTTGCCGCCGGTCACCTTCGGCCAGCTATCGAGTCCTTCCGAACGCAGCATATCCCGGACCTTCAGGGCCGTTTCGACGATCATCTCCCATTCGATGCCTTCGCCAGGATCCAGGTCGATGACAACCCGGTCGGCATGCTCGATATCATCGACGGTGGTGTTCCAGGGATGCAACTCGACAGCGCCTATTTCCACCAAGCCAAGCAGCCCATCAAGATCATCGACCCACAGCCTCACGCCTTCTCCACCCTCGCGCTTCTGAACACGCAGTTGGTGCACGGTATCCGGAATGTCGGGCAATCTGCCCTTGTGATAGAAGGTGATCCCGTGAGAGTGGCGAACCAGCTTGAGCGGCCGCCGGCCGAGATGGACGAGCGCCTTCTTCGCCACCTTCTTCCAATATCGGATCAGCTCCTCTTTCGATGGCACCATGGCGTCGGGCAGCAGTTGTAGAATGTTCTCGCGCGGGACGCCGGAACTTTCATTGGACGGCGGCTTCTTGCAGACCAATGACGCGCCGGCCGGCGGGCTCAGATCGTCGCGCAGGCCCTTGAACACCGCTTCGCGCAGCAGCCCGTCATCGGTGGTGCCGCTATACTGGATTTCGGCCTCAACGGCCGGCTGCACCCACGTCGCCTTGGGCTTGTCTATCGGCTCGGCGAGCGGAGATTTGTCGACGATTAGCGGGTCCAAGCGCTCGCGCACTTCGCGTGCATCGGTAAGGCTATAGCCGCTCTGCGCCTTGCCGGCGTAGTGGACGCGATTGCCATCTCTGCGGCCGAGGTAAAGCGAGGCGATCCTGCGCGGCCTGGCACCCAGCTTCTCGACGAAGGCGACGATCGGAAAATTGTCGCTCTTGATGCATTTGAGCTTGAGCCAACTGTCTTGCCGACCGGAGCGATAAGGCGAATCTGCACGCTTCGAAACAATCCCCTCAAGGCCCATTTCGCAAGCGTGCTCAAACACAGTCGGGCCGTCGCCTTCCAGATGATCAACGTAGATCAGGGCCGGCGGTGCGCCTTTCAGGAGACGTTGCAGGGTCCTTTTGCGCTCAAGCAACGGAACGTCCCGCAGGTCATTGCCGTCGAGGTGGAGGAGATCGAATGCGTGGAAGATAAGGTTCGTCGATTCAGCCTTGCCAAGTTCGCGACGTAGCGCCTGGAAATCAGGACGTCCTGTGGTGCCAAACACTGTCGCTTCGCCATCAACGATGGCCCGCTCCGTGGTCTTTAACTGGGCCGCAGCCCGGACGATCGGTCCATATCGGTCGGTCCAGTCGTAGCCGTTTCGCGTGAAGGCCTGCACCCTACCCTCTTGGATGATCAGCTGCGTACGGTATCCATCGTATTTGATTTCGTGGGTCCACCCGCGGCCCTTGGGCGGCTTGTCGACCAACGTTGGCATTTGGAACTCAATGAACGATAGCCGGCCAAGGCCAAGCTCGGTTAGCATCCACGCGCACTCCAAACGCTGCGATTTGAATCAATATCGCTGGTTCGAATCGGTTCCGAAACAAATTGCGGATTCAGGCTGGCGTCGGCATTTTCTCTAAGTTGGCAATCCTTTGACGACCGCAACAACCGCCCGGGGCCGCCACGATCAACGAGTTCACTTCGGAGGCCGGCGAACCAGCCTGGCAGCGACCGCCCGTCACGGCGAACTAGTGACGCCACTAAGCCACTAAACTGCTCTCTCAGGAGCTCAGATCCGCAAGCGTCTCAGATGAGCTAAATCGCACAATTCTCCTGGCTCCTAGTAACCGATGGGAGGCAGAATGGGGCGAACGCAGGCCCAAGATAGCGGCGGACCAGCAAACATTTCAGAAGCCGCGGGCTGTAAAAAGCGCAACGAAAGCTGCTTGCCCGCGTTGCCATTGATCCGAAGCTCCACCAGGAGGACCACATGGGCGACGACAAGAGCACACGCGACCGAGCCCGCCTGGGATCCAGCCAAGACTTCGACGTGGAGCATTTCGCGCAGCAGAATGGCATTGCCGTGGACCAGGTTCCCGACCTGATCCGGGCCAATGACAACGATCGCACGGGGGTTGCGGAAGCCATCAAGGCCCTCCGGCGGTCGGCCGGCCGGAGCCGGTTGGACGGCAGGGGAGATCCGCCAGGAAAGAGCACGGATGCATCTCGGCGAAGCGAAAACTGACTGCCGAACCAGGTGATTGTCACTTATGAGCGGATGAGACCGGCCGTCAAATCTCAGTCGTCGCTGCGCGCTTGTTGGTCTGACTTTAGCAACCTTCCGCCCGTAGGGATCGCACCATTCGCACCACGATCGGATCGTACGGGATTTTTTCGGATCTGCTGTAGTTCATCGTAAAGAGCGCCGCACGGTCATTGCAGATCGCAATGACGCGCACATAGCGGATTTGCCCGTCCCTGAGGCCGGAATAACTGGCCCAAGTCGGCTTAACGCGCCGATAGGTCACTTTCCAGCCCGCCTTTTCGTCCTCGACAATTCGATGCTCTATCTCGGCGCGGAAACTGGCCTTTCCGAGCCTTGCGCCCCAAACAGCAAGAAAGGCCCCGTTTTTGCCCTGAAAAGCTGCCCCCTGGTCGGAACGCTGAGTCAGAACAAAGCCAGGGGGCACATCGAATACAAAGCCAAACTGCTTGACGCCGAAGGGCTGCCACTCTTGCGCATAAAGAAGCGTGGCGGAAAATAACAACGAGACGAAGCTAAGCAGCAAACGGCTCATAGGGTTTAATTAGGATCGAGTAACATACCGGTCCATACCCTGCCGGGTCCCGGTCGCAGATTTTTTTGCCAAGGCGACTTAGCATCGGCAACCTGTGCAGTCGTAGACACGGGCGGCGCCGCACGACAGGCAGCTTAACGCCGATCTGCTCCAAACTCATACTCGGCCATCACCTTGACCATTTGCGATGAGCCGCCGTTGATGAGCTGCGGCTGGCCCAGCCAGACGCCGCCGCATGCATCGACGGCAAGATTTTCTGCCTTGGCCGGTAACCCATGGCTTACGTGTCCTCGCGTCCAAGCCTTTGCCGATTCCGACTGGAACCAATGCGACCTGGGCCGATTAACAACCGAAGGGACCTCTCGGATCCGGAATGACGGTCGATCTGTTGAACATTGAGCTGGCTGAGGCCAGGCAGCGCGTTAAACGAGCGGAGCTGTCTCTCCAGCGTGCAAAAGAAATGCTGAACAAAAACTGCGACGTCGGCATTAATATCGCGCTGTGCGGCAGGATTAGGTCTGCGCAACGGCGAGTGGGCGAGGCCAGAGCACGTCTGGTCAAGATAGATCCACCCGGCGCGGGCGGCAGTCGAATAGGCTAAATTATTCTGCCGCGGGCGGGGCGCCGTCACAACTGATCAAAGCAGCCACAAATCTGCCTCAAGGAGGCGCTCGTCCCTACTGCCAATACATCGGGGAATGCAGGGGACGCGACTGGGGCGACCAGCTTAGAAACGGCTTGCATAGTGACCGCGATTCGTCACCTCGTTGACAAGCTTGCGGTGATGTGAACAGGATTATACAGGCTCATTGAACAGGTACTTATATGAAGCGGCGTTCGGTTCAACTGTCTCCCGGCACGGGCAAGCCAGAACAGATTGCCACGGTTCTCGAACATGAAATCCGCTCCGGTGTTCTGGGCTTCGGCGACCGGTTGCAAAGCGAGAACGAGCTCGTCCAGCGTTTCTCCGTCAGCCGTAACACCGTTC
>NZ_JAMYUV010000104.1:0-4089 GCF_040323405.1 Mesorhizobium sp. M0048
AACCAAAAATTTTGGTGCGGTTTGGATAACCGCCCCCGGGGCCCGGGGCGGCCCTGCTTGTTGTCGTGGGGCCCCCCCGGGCAACGCGGGGGGGTCCATTGGGTGGCGGTCAGTTGCTCGGGGGAAAGACGCGGGCGATGACCTTCTTGGCCTCGGGACTGTCAACCTTGTCGGCCGTAACAAGAGGCATGACCAAGGCCAGATCCTGGGTCACCGGCGCGCCCGTCAGTGCGTTGTAGACCTGTTGGGTTCCGTCGATGCCTTGGCCTACTGCCTCCTGGAAGAAGATGCCCTGGAGCGCTCCTTTCTTGAGCAGCGCGATCGTGGTCGGCGAGCCGTCGGCTACGGTGATGCCGATCTTGCCGGTGAGGCCCCGGGTCTCGACCACCTTGGCGGCGCCGGTGCCGGCTTCGTCATACATGCCGTAGATGGCCTTGATGTCGGGATTGGCGGTCAAAAGGTCGTTTGCCTGGGTGACGGCCTCGTTGATTGTTAGACCGCGCGTTTCCAGCATCTGGGCGAGGTCGCAGCCGTCGGCGGCAAACGCCTCCTTGGCGCCCTTGAGGTATTTCTGTGCATTCTCCCGGTCCTGCGGCAGCGACAGCATGCCAACCTTGTTGCCGCCACGCTCCTTGGCAAGCTCGCAGGTGAATTTCCCCTGCGCCTTGCCGGTCTCATAGTTGTTCGCGGTGACCGAGGACGTATAGTTGGTGAGGCCCGGTTGCGGCCCGATGCCGGCAAAGGCGATCGGCACTTTCTGCTTCGCTAGATAGTCGAGCAGCGGCGGTGTCGAGGTCGAGCTGACGGGGCCGATCACGATGGCCGCGACGCCTTTGGTCACGGCGGTCCGCGCATTGTCCATCTGCTTGGCGGGTGAGTTTTCCGAAGTGTACTCGACATAATCCATGCCGAGTTCCTTGGCCTTCTCCTTCACGCCGTACCCGACCCATTGCCAGTAGGAGATGTCCAGCGACGGGGCGATGTAAGCGACGGTCTTTTTGTCCTGTGCGTATGATGCGCTGGACAAGGCGGCCGCCGCCAATGCTGCAAGTAGTATGGTCTTCAACTTCATCTTGGTTCCTCCCGTTGATGATCTAGAGTCGGTTCTTGCTGCTGAAGCGGTCGATCAGAACCGCGAGCAGGATCGCGGCGCCGGTGACGGAGCCTTGCCAGAAGCTGTTCACGCCGATGAGGTTCACGCCGTTCTGGATGCAGGTGATCATCAGAGCGCCCAGCACGGCACCGATCGCGCTGCCGGTTCCGCCAAAGAGGCTGGCCCCGCCAATGACGACGGCGGCGATTGCCTGCAGCATCAGGCTGGCGCCGGCCGTGGCTTCGGCGTTGAGGATGTAGCTTACCGTCAACAGGCCGGCGAAAGAGGCAAGCAGGCCCGAAGCGACATAGGCGGCAAACTTGATGCGCAGAACCGGGATGCCGAGCAGCCGGGCAGCAATTGCCGACGAGCCGACGGCATAGAACCAGCGTCCGAGCACGACCTTTCGCAGGACGTATTCCAGCGCGATCATCAATATGATGCAGAACAGAAGATGGTTGGGGACGCCCGGGATGATCTCGCCCGAATTCAGGAGCCAGAAATCCGGCGCGCCGATCGGCATCGAACGACCATTCGTGACGATGAAGGCCAGACTGCCCGCCACCGCGTAGGTGATGAGCGTGACGACGAAAGGCGCGAGCCCAACGACCGTGACCAGAAGACCATTGATCGAGCCGAAGACAAGGCCGACGGCCAGGCCGGCAGCACTGGCGGTCAGTCCGTCGGCGCCACTGGCCATCGCCAGCGCGGTCACCATACCGGTCAAGGAAAAGACTGAACCGACCGAAAGATCGATGCCGCCGGTGACCACGACCAGCAAAACACCGAGTGACATGATGATGAGGGGCGCGGCGGCCTGGATGATGTTTTGCACATTGCCCATGCTGAGTGCAGCGGGCACGAACATGCCGACGGCCAGCAGCAGGACGACGATTGCGGCGGCAATCGCGCCTTCCGTTCGGTAGGACAAAAGAACTGCTGGGACGCGCGAGTTGGTGGTCCGGAGTTTGTCGGTGGTCGTGGTGCCGTTGCTCGCGTCGGTCATGCCGCCATCCCCGTCAGTTCGGCGAGCCCGTCTTCGGTGTAGTGCTCTTCAGGCAGGAATCCCTTCGGCTGCCCATCGGTGTCAAAGGCGAAAATGGCGTCGCAAAGCTCGAGCAGTTCGACGTTCTCGGTCGACCACCAGATGATGATCGCGCCAGCGTCGGCCATCTCCCGGATCAAACCGTAAATGTCATGCTTGGTGCCGATGTCGACGCCACGCGTCGGCTCTTCCAGCACCACCATCCGGAGCGGCAGCCCAAGCCAGCGTGCGACGAGAAGCTTCTGCTGGTTGCCGCCGGACAACGAGGCCGGCAGGTCCCAGATCGAGCTGGCTTTCAACTTCAGCGCTGAAACGAGATCGTGACATTCCTGCCGCTCGGCTGCGGCCACGATCCGCCGTCTTTCGCGAACCCTGCGTGCTGCAAGCACGTTATCGACGATGGGCAGCTGCGAAAGGATCCCCTTGGTTGCGCGGTCGCCCGAAACAAAGCCGACACCGGCCCGCGCCGCTGCCGCTGGAGACGAGAAGCGGTCCGCAAAACCCTCGCCGGAAAGGCGCCAGCCAGCCCCGGGTCCGGCGCCCACCAGGGGAGCAATGAGGCCGGTCGGGCCTGCGGCCGCGCCGGCCAGTCCCAGGATGGTGCCGGACGAAATCGCTATCCTGACGTCGCCGGGGCCGAGGAGTTCGACTGGTATGCCCTGTCGGAGGTGTTTTTGCGGGTTGCGGTGCCTTGCCGGACGCTGCGCGTGTTGGCCCATCTGCTGGACGATTTCGGCGTCGCTGAGCGATGCAAGCGGCGTGGCATTCGCGATCGTGACGCCATCGCGCAAGATCGTGCAGACATCGCAGAGCGCGCGGATTTCCCGCATACGGTGAGAAACAAAGACGATGCCGATGCCTTCCTCGTGCACCAACCGCTTCAGCACCGAGAAGAGTTTGGCAGTCTCGCCGGCAGTGAGATTGGCCGTGGGCTCGTCGAGAAGCAGCACTTCGGCTCCGGTGGAAAGGGCACGAGCGATCTCGACGATCTGGCCTTCGTGGAGGGACAATTTGCGCGCCGGCAAATCGATGATCTCTTCGCCGATCGCTGGGTCAATCAGCCGCAGCGCTCCGAGCGCGGTTTCGCGCATGCGGCGACGGCTGATCTGCGACCAGCCCGACCCCGCATGCACAATGCCGATGTTTTCCGCGACCGACAGCTCGGGCAATAGCGCCAGCTCCTGATGCACCACCGCGATGATCGGGCTGGTGTGGCCGGCCTTCGACGAGGCGAAGCTAATATCGCCGGCATCGCGTGAGATCAGCCCGGTGATGATGCGGATCAGGGTGCTTTTGCCGGCGCCGTTGCCGCCCAGGAGCGCGTGGATTTCGCCAGGCCGGACCTGAAAACTCACGCCCCGAAGGACCCGTGTTGCGCCGTAGTTCTTCTTGACATTGGAAGCCTCGATCAGGGGCTTCCTGGTCGATGCCTGTCCAACTGCCGGCACATTGCCGGCACTACCCAAGCTTTGGGGTGAACCCGGTTCCATCCTGCATCTCCTCCCGAGACCACAGGATGATGCGACCGATTGACATTAGGCTCAATTCTCGTTTCTTAATATTCTGTGTAGCTGAGCTTAACTGACGAGGACGATGTCAGACATCAAGTTCAATTCGATGACGCATTTCGAGGCGGTCGCGCGGCTCGGCGGCGTGGCAAAGGCCGCGCAGGAATTGCAGGTGACACCTTCGGCGGTCAGCCAGCAGCTGCGGCTGCTCGAACACCAACTCGGGGTCCGGCTTTTTCAGCGCGAAAAGCGCCATCTCTCGCTCACGATCGACGGTGAGCGGCTCTTCCAGACCACCACCCAGGCTTTCGAATCCATACGCGAGGTGCGTAATGCCATCGTGCGGCAGCGCGAAAGCTTCCAGCTTAGCCTGCGCGTCAGTCCTTCCTTCGGCGAGAAATGGCTGGCGCCGCGGTTGGCCGAGTTCAGCAAGGGCTATCCGA
>NZ_JAMYUV010000105.1:0-4083 GCF_040323405.1 Mesorhizobium sp. M0048
AGCGGCTCGCCGGTCGCGTCGACGCTCTGGCGATCCTCTACCAGACGCTAACGGCCGACGAGCCGAAGGAGGAGGTCGACCTTGGCGTCTATCTCAGCCAGATAGCGTCCGCGGTGATGAGCTCGCATGCAGTCGAGGGGATCCGGCTGGATATGAAGGTGGATACATATCCGGTGTCAATAAACGTCGCCATGCCGGCGGGGCTGGTCGTGAACGAATTGCTGACCAATTCACTAAAGCATGCCTTCCGGGGGCGCGACGGCGGCACGATAATGCTGCACAGTGTCGTCGATGGCGATGGCTGCCGGGTTACGGTGGCGGACGACGGAATCGGCCTGCCGGAAGGCGAGATGTGGCCCAAGCCAGGCAAGCTCGGAGCGCTGATCGCGCGATCGCTGACCGAGAACGCCAAGGCCCAGCTAGCCGTCGAGTCCAGCGCCAACAAAGGGACGAAGGTGACCATCGTTTTCAAACGGTGGGCGGCAGCAAGCTGAACGATTGCTGTCGAACATAGCAGGCTGGCGGCTGGCTTCATGGCGGTTTTGAGCAGGTGGCTGCAAATAGGCGAGGGCGCCCGACGCGCGCTTCGAGCCGCCAGCAATCGGACGCCGCCAACTCGGCACGCGCCGGCTCACGGGTCACGAGAACACGTCATAACCCTTTGCTGCGAATGCGCCTGCAGCGGCTCGCCCGATCCCACTGGAGGCGCCGGTGACCGCGTTCGGACGCAAGGCACGGCTCGGCGACTGACGCTAGTTCCGTAGACCGCGACCCTCGGGAACGGCGGGGGCACCTGACGCCTTCGCGCTCATCACGCGCGAGCCGGTAATTCACCAGCGAGTCATCGCATCGGCCAATCTTGCCGACGACGAAGGTCTAACCTACACATCAAAAGTGGTCTGACTGTTCGTGGCCGGAGGTAACCGCGAAATTGCGCTGTCGGGACATGAGAGCGTGCTGTAGGCAAACCGTGATGCGTGCATTCGTTGGATTGGTTGCTACCGCCACGAACATGGTGCTTTCCGGTTTTCGGCTGTGTTCCCTACGGGGATATTTTATTCCGAATTTGTTGTCAGTGGCTCACGTCTGATGCAAAAGAACAAAGAAGCTTCCGTCAGGTTCTTCAGAGCCGACGGTGTCCAGGTGGAGAGCGTTATCGAATTGGCCGGTCCCCATAAGGCCGAATACTTGAAGCGGATTATTCGCGCGGTTGCTCGCAATGCGGCAAAGAGGGATCACTTAGCTGAACCGCCACGCCAGCCTGCATTGTTGAGATAATGAAGGCGGGTATGCAGGTGATGGAGCTTTGGGAAGGCCGCTCGTTGCCGTGCATCGGGATCGAGCACCTGGGCGGCCCTTCAGCACGGGCGAAGTGAGGATAAAACGTGAGGCGGCTACGCCGCCTAAGCCGATTTCGGTCCGCGGTCGCTCAAGCAGTCGGCTGCATTCGAATTTGGGCAGCGTTGGTGGCGGTGCAGGTTCGAGAGGACGATCACTCCCTCCAACTCAAGCGACCTCCAACCTGAGCAATATCTTCCCACCACATGCTGTCGCAAAATGGCAGCACCGCTTACCGAGGCCTCGACCCTGAGCTTTGCGCCGAAGCAGTTTGCGCGCCAAGCGGCAGATCATTTCAGCCGGCGGGTTTGCCTATATCGCGGCCTCTGTTTGGCACGATCAATTCGACGGCTCTGGGAGAACACGGGTATTCGGATGTTGACCCGGACGGTTGTTGACGCGACAACCCGCCGATGCCGTGAGTATTTATAGCGGCCAAATCGCTCCCTCCCGCGACCGGCCTGCTGCTGCCGGTCCGGGACAAGCTGCCGCTAGACTATCGCCGCTCACCGCTCGGTGCGAAGTCTACTGTGTTCCAGAGTACTGTGCGTCCCTCGGGCTGGAGCACGGGCCCACCATCTCAGCTGACGACATTGTGCAGGCGGTTCTGACTACGGGCCGTCCGAAAGGCGCAGGGCTGCTTCACCGAGAGCATCCGCTGCATGACCCACCTGTTCCTGCCGCTCGCGGAGAGCGCTCCGACCCCTTCAGCGCTCCGCTCTTCTCGCGTATTGCCAAATGGTGTGGAATGAGATATTCACTGCCATATGGAGATGACGCATGCTAGCACTTGAACGCGTCGATACGGCCCCTGAGGCATTCCGTGCCGATCCTGTTACCGAGGCCGAGGCGGCTGCCATGTTTCGCGCCGCGCTCAATCTTTTCGGCAAATGGGAATTGACCGACGAGCAGTCGGCGACCCTGCTCGACATGCCGGTCCGGTCCTTCCGCCGCTGGAAGGCTGAAGGGCCCGGACGGATATCCCGCGACGGCCGTGCGCGCCTTTCCAACCTGATGGGCATCCACAAGGCCCTCAGGATCATCTTCACCGAGCCGCAGCGCGGATATGCGTGGATCCGCGCCGGCAATTCCGCCTTTGCCGGGGCAAGCGCCTTGGATGTGATGCTTGGTGGCGAGCTCACTGACATCATGCGGGTCCGCCGCTATCTCGACGCCGAGCGCGGCGGCTGGTGACGGCGCCGGAACAGATCCCGGTTTCGCGGATTAAGTGGAAAGGTGCTGTCAGGATCATTCGCAGCGCCTTTCCGCCGATCGATTTATTCGAGGACATTGCGGATCCGGCCGATTGGCCGCTGCTGATCTCCGCGGAGCAGAAGACCAACCCGCGGGTCATGGCGAGCATCGGCAATCTCGATCTCGTGCCGGTCGAGCGCAGGGTCGGCGGCAATGGCGCGTCCTACCTCATGGCGCCCTTCACGCATGTGAGCACCGACAGGCCAAGCCGCTTCACCGACGGCACTTTTGGCGTCCTCTACGTCGGCAATGTCTTCGAGACGGCGCTGTTCGAGACCATCCATCACCACGAGCGCTTCATGGTGCGGACAGCCGAAGAAGCTGGCTGGACTTCGCAGTTCCGTGAGATCGTTCTTTCGGTTGATGCCGATCTGCACGACTTGAGAGGGCCTGAGCGGCAGGGCCATTCGGCCCTCGCCCCGGACAACTACCAGTCATCGCAAGGGTTGGCGAAGCGCCTCAAGGACGCTGGGTCGGACGGTATGATATATCCCAGCGTCCGGCACCCAAACGGCGAGTGCGTTGGCCTTTTCTACCCGGATTGTGCTTCGGCACCCGTTCAGGGCCGCCATCTCGACTACCACTGGGACGGCGAGCGCGTCGATCTTGTGCGGGATGCAGGATCGGGGGAGGTCTTCCGTGTCGTGGATGTTTCCTGAACCACGGGCTGCGGGTGACCTCGCAATCCGGCCTTCGCGGAGGGCGTCGATCGATTTAGGCCGCCGATGCGAGGGACTGCTCGTAAATGCGGGTTAGGACTGCTATCGTGCCGTTCTTCGGAAGGGCGCCTGACTCGTTTGGGCTGATTCCTGTCAGACAGCTTTCTCTTGTCGCTGAAGTCGCCGAATATGGGGATCATGGCTTCGCCATTGTCCCGCACCATCATAGTCGCGTCGTGATACATTTCCTTTCGTATCGAAAGAATCGAGCGCCGCGTATGAGCTTGTCGAAGTCCTCGCGGACAAAGCGCGTCTCGTTCCACTCTGCAGTCGACAAGTAGGAGAGCGAGCAGACCTGATCCTGGGTCGGGCGGCCGAAATGAAAGTCATGCAGAAAGGCTGCTTTTTCCATACGTTTGACCAGTAGCCGTCGCCGGGTTCGCGCCTGACCTCAATGGCGATTCCGCCTTTGCGGCGCTCTGCTGGTAAAGTTGGGCGGCGTCGACCGCACCAAGGAACGCCACGTCCGGTTCTCGACTGCCCGATCATGTTCGCCATGACCACTGTCGACCGGTCTTATCGGAGCGTCTGAAGGTCGCCATTTCCCTCCTGCGCCCTCAAGTCGCGACAGCATCGCAAATCGTTTTCGCTGGGTTTGGACGAAGGGATACTTCCGCGAACCAAATGTCCTACGCTTTCGGCCATCGCCCAGTGCATCGAGAGCCAACTTGACGTTGCCCCCAGTTTCTATCCAGTTTTGAGTTCGTTTCCGGCGTGGGTTGTGCCCTGCTGGGCGGGTGAAGCGACGGGCGCTGGCGCGGAGCCTTTGGCG
>NZ_JAMYUV010000106.1:0-3701 GCF_040323405.1 Mesorhizobium sp. M0048
GTCCTCCGCTCGCGCTCCGGCCTTCGGTGCGGGCCCGCCCCGGGCGCGGCCGGGATGCGCTGTCAGGCCGCGATAGGCGCGGCCACAACCGACGGAGACACCGCCATGACCTACGAGCTTCCTTTCGACGACGCCTACGAGCCCTACCACGCCTCCTCGCCGACCGACCGCGTCATCCTCGAACTACAGATGTACGGCCATCGCCCGCATCAGGACGAACCTGATCCTCGCCCGCTTCCCGACGACGAAGTGATCCGGGCTGGCCTCGCCGGCATCGTCGAGACCTTCGCCGGCATGCTTGGCGACACCAGGCTCGAACCCGATCTCGACGACCTGCTCTGGTCCTTCGCAAACGTCTTCCACCGCGCCGCCGAGCGCGTCGCCCGCAGCCTCGACCGCAACGAGGAGGCCCAGCGTTCGAGCCAGCAGGAACAGGACGGCTCGGAGGTGAAGTCGGTCGAGCTGGAACGGCTCACCGCGGAAGGCATCACCTATATCGAGCGCCGCAACGTGCTGGAAATCATGCGCGATGAGGCCGCCGACCTCTACGAGGCACAAACCGGATCGGCATGGCGGCCGCGCACCGGCTCCAAGGTCAGCCACCAGGCGATGACCGCGGCGGTAATCGACTCCCGCGACTTTCTCGCCGCCCGTCGCCATGCCGAAACCGAGGTGCTCGTTCCAGCCGGGACCAAGATCGCCTTCGCCGGCGGCCTCGACTGCAACGATCACGACCGGATCTGGGACGCGCTCGACAAGGCTCGCGAGAAGCATCCCGACATGGTTCTGCTCCACGGCGGCAGCCCGCGCGGCGCCGAGCGCATCGCCGCTTGCTGGGCCGAGAACCGCAAGGTCACTCAAATCGCCTTCAAGCCGGACTGGACCCGACACGCCAAGGCGGCTCCGTTCCGCCGCAACGACCAGCTGCTCTCGGTGGTGCCCTACGGCCTGATCGTCTTTCCCGGCTCCGGCATCACCGACAACCTTGCCGACAAGGCCCGTCGGCTCGGCATCCCCGTCTGGCGGTTCGCGGAGGGCGGCGCGTGAGCGCCGTTTTCTTGCAAATCAAGAAAATCCAGATAATATGGAGATCGATAAGGAGTCCAGCCATGCGCCAGTTCACGACGGCGGATCTCAACAAGCAGGTTGGCGACGTCACCGACGTTGCCAGCCGCGAACCCGTTATTCTTACCAAGCACCGGAAACCCCGGTTCGTGCTGATGAGTTACGAGCACTACGAACGGATGCGCATCGGCGGCGATCCCCGCCGCGCATACCATGTCTCCAAGATGCCGGAGGAACACACGGAACTCTTCGCCGCCGAGATCGACCGATTGGCGCGCGGGGAAGGATACGATGATGAGCGGTAGATTTCTGCCCGGTCAGGTGATCTCCTATCCGTATCTTTGGGCATGGCAACACGAGCGCGGCGAAACGGAAGGCCGCAAGAGCCGGCCGACCTGCGTGGTCATCGCTGTCCGCGGCGCAAGAGATGGCCTGACCCATCTCGCGCTCCTGGCGATAACCACCCAGCCACCGACCAGCGATCGGGTCGGTTTGGAAGTCTCCGCTATCGAGTGCCGCCGCGCCGGTCTGACCGATCTCAAACGCTGCTGGATCGTGGTTGACGAATACAACTACGATATTGCCGAACGCTCCTGGTACATCGAATCCGACGGTAAGCCCCTTGGTCGTTTCAGCAAGGCATTCATGATGAAGATCGCAGGCGCCTTTATCGAAGCGCGCAGCGAGGGCCGCCGCGTCAGCCGTCTGGATTGACGTTCTCTTTTCGCGGCCATGCGCTCGATCCAGGACGTGAGCCTCTGGCTGGCCGACAAAGACCACTAGCTCCAAGCGCGAAGCGCCACTAGCCAGATGCGCGTAGCGCCTCCGGCAGCGGCAGGGTCCGGGCGCGCCGGCCTACGGCCGGCCGGGCTCTAGTCGCGGCGCCTCGCCGCTCCCCGAGCCGGCTTTCGCCGTCTCGGCCTTCGGGTGACGATCCCTCTCGCAGGGGCGAGGGAGAGGGCGGCCGGCGCGGGGCGGGGGGCGCTAGAGAGAAGGGAAAGTCACGATGTCGATGATATTCATAGGTGGATCACGCGAGATATTCGAGCTGCCGGAACCTGCCATCGCTCGCATCGGCGCAATCGTTGCTGCCGAGCACGGCGTGCTGATTGGCGACGCGCCTGGAGCCGATGCCGAGGCGCAGGGCGTGCTCGCCGGCTACAAGTACGAGCACGTCGGGGTCTTCCATGCCGGCAAGGAACCCCGCAACAATCTGGGCGACTGGGCCGCCTACCATGTTCCTTCTCCTGAAGGAGCTCACGAGCACTGGTTCCACGCCGCCAAGGACCGGGAGATGGTGCGGCGCGCCGACTTTGGGATGATGGTCTGGGACGGCGCATCACCGGGCACGGCCGTCAACGTGCTTCGGCTCGCCATCGCGAACAAGCCGTGCGTCATTTACGATCTGGCCAGGGGCCGGATGGCGACCACGTACAATGTGGAAGACTGGTGCGCGATGCTCCGCCATGCTGATCCGGACATTCGCCGCCAAGCCGAAGCCCGCATGACGCCGGATGAGCGTCTAACGTTGCCAGGATGATGGATGCGGTCCTGCCGACAGCCCTGCGGGTTCAATCCGATATGTGATCCGGCTCCTCGCCGCCTAATCCACTTGTATGAGCGGACGGAGCCGGCCCCTTTCGAAACCGGTCCACGCGCAGAGACGCGGGGCGTTGTGCGGATGATCATCTTGACCCGTCTCGCCTCTGAAGCGGGTGCAAGCGTGCCGAACAACATCCTGGCTTGCGGGGTCATCCAACCTGACTGCGCGGTATCGTCCCCGAGGGGCGTGAAGGCCGCTGCCAGCCGGCCCCGATCTCGAAACCGCTATGCCGCCATACCGAACACGCAAGGCGGTCACGCGCCGGGCTGCTGTTCGATGTGTTGGCAATGCCGACGATATGACCCGAGAGGCTGCTGCATGGTCCTGCGATCCGGCAGCGTTGCGTCGGCGATCTAGCGATGGTGGCCTGAGTTCTTCTCCTTCGGTCGCATCCGGGGCCATTCCCGTTTCATGTCGCCCTTGTAGACGACCGCCTGCTTTGTGCGGTCAACCCCCGTTGGGGGTACACTCGGCGAATATTCAGGAAAATTCGATTTCTGTTTCTTGTCTGCGGGCAGGCGAAGGGCCTGCCCGCTATTTTTCGGCAAATAGAATTTTCCAGAATTTTCGCCGAGATGACCGCAGCAGGACGGCCCTCTCCTTTGGCGCCATCGGGAATGGTCCCGATTCAACCGAAGGAGAACTGCCATGGCCACCACGATCGCAAACCTCACCACCAAGGCCGACGGCTCGATGGAAGGCGTCTTTGCCACGCTCCGGGTCAACGCCCCGATCACCCTGATCCCGAACACCAACAAGTCGCGCGAGGACGCACCCGACTACCGGATCGTCAACAAGCGCACGGGCTTCGAGATCGGAGCCGGCTGGCACCGCATCTCCCAGCGGTCGGGAGAGGAGTACCTCTCGGTCAAGCTGGAAGCCCCCGAGATCGGCGTCATTTTCGGCAATCTCGCTCCCGCCCCGGGTGGCGAGGAAAACAAGAAGGTCATCCTCTGGAACAACCCCCAGTGAGGCATCGGTGGGGGGGGCGGGCCCGCCCGGGGGCGCCGCCCCCCCCCGCAAAAGGGGTTGG
>NZ_JAMYUV010000107.1:0-2631 GCF_040323405.1 Mesorhizobium sp. M0048
TTGCGTGTTTCGGTAAGTCCCGGACGCCGATTTCACTAAGTCCCGGACAGTGATTTCAGTAAGTCGCGGACAGCATTTCCGCTAAGTCCCGGACAGTTTCCGGGGCGGATTTGACGGTCGGTTCTCGGCTGCGCCGTTCTGGCATTTTGACCTCTCACGATGACGTTGAGAGGGGCCCATGCCAAGACGGAAGCAAACGAGACAGACGACGGTGAAGGACATCCGAGCGATCTTGCGCCTGACGCATGAGCATGGCCTTTCGGTGCGTGCGGTATCGGAACGGCTGAAGATCAGCAAGACGACGGTTTCGACCTATCTGTTACGCGCGAGCGAGGCGGGGCTTTCGCGTTGGCCGTTGCCGCCCGGCTACGACGACGATGCCGCGCTCGAGCGGCTTCTGTTCCGCCGGATGGGCCGGCCGCCACAGGATCTGAGTGAGCCCGACTGGGCGCTGATCGTCCGGGAGCTGAAGCGCAAGGGCGTGACGCTGACGCTGTTGTGGCAGGAGTATCGCGCTGCCCATCCCGACGGTTACGGCTACACCTGGTTCTGCGAGCACTTCGCCGCTTTCGAGCGCCGGACGAGCGCAACGTTCCGCAATCGGCATGCGGCGGGCGCGGTGATGCAAACCGACTATGCCGGGCAGACGGTGCCGATCATCGATCCTGCTACCGGCGTCATCCACGCCGCCCAGATCTTTGTCGCGGTGCTGGGGGCCTCCAATCTGACCTTCGCCTTTGCCAGCTCCAGCCAGAAGCTGCCCGACTGGATCGACGGCCAGATGCGGGCGCTTGCCTTCTTCGGCGGAGTCACCAAGGCGATCGTCTGCGACAACCTGAAGGCTGGTGTGGCCAAGGCGTTGTGGTTCGAGCCGACGCTGAACACGACCTTTGCGGCGATGGCCGAGCATTACGACACCACCATCTTGCCGACCCGCAGCCGAAAGCCGCGCGACAAGGCCAAGGTCGAAGGCGCGGTGCTGATCGTCGAGCGCTGGATTCTGGCCCGGCTCCGGAATCGCTCTTTCTTCTCGCTGGCTGAGCTCAATGCGGCGATCGCCGAGCTGCTCGAGGAGCTGAACAACCGGCCGATGCGCCATGTCGGCAAAAGCCGCCGCGAACTGTTCGAGGAAATCGAGCGGGTGGCCTTGAGGCCGCTGCCGGCGACGCCGTTCGAATATGCCGAGTGGAAATCGGCGAAGGTGCATCCCGATTACCATGTCGAGATCGACAAGACCTTCTACTCGGTGCCGCACCGGCTGATCGGACGCACCGTCGACGTGCGGCTCACCCACCGGGTGGTCGAGATCTTCCACGATCACCAGCGCGTCGCCTGCCATGTCCGTCGCTCGCAGCGTTCCGGCCATGTCACCGTCAATGAACACATGCCCAAGGCGCATCAGCGCTACGCCAACACGACGCCGGCCAGCCTAATTGGCCGGGCGGCCAGGATCGGCCCCAACGCCGCCATCCTGGTCGAGCGCATGATGCGCGACCGGCCGCATCCGGAACAGGGATACCGCTCGGCCATGGGCATTCTGTCGCTGGCTCCACGTTATGGACCGGAGCGTCTCGATGCCGCCTGCGAGCGGGCGCTTCTGATCAACGCGATCGCCTACTCCTCCGTCACCGCCATCCTCAAATCCGGCCTCGACCAGGCAAGACCGCAGACCGAGCCGGCAAAGCCGACACCGCCGCACACCAACATCCGCGGCAGCACCTATTACCAGTGAAGGAAAGGAAGAAAGAATGCTGACAAACCCCACCCTCGACCAGATGCAGACCCTCGGCCTGGCCGGCATGGCCACCGCCTGGCGCGAGCTGGCCGAACAGAACAACGCCAATGAGCTCAGCCGCGACGAGTGGCTCGGCCTGATGCTCGACCGCGAGGTCGCCATGCGTGCCGACAAGCGTGTCAAGAACCGGCTCGCCTCAGCCAAGCTGCGCTTTCCCGAAGCCTGCATCGAGGACATCGATTTTGCCGCGACGCGCGGGCTCGACCGGCGCAGCACCATGGCGCTCGCCCAAGGTGAATGGCTGAAGGCGCATGAGAACCTGATCGTCACCGGCCAAACCGGCACCGGCAAGTCATGGCTGGCCTGCGCCTTCGGTCGGCAAGCGGCACGGCTTGACCATTCCGTGCTCTATGTGCGCGTGCCGCGCCTGTTCGAGGATCTGGCGCTCGCCCGCCTAGATGGCCGCTTCCCGCGCCTCATCGACAAACTCACCCGCGCGCAACTGCTCATCCTCGACGACTTTGGAACCCACAGCCTCACCGACCAGCAGCGCTTCCATCTGTTCGAAATCGTCGAGGAACGCTATCGGCGCAAATCCACCCTGATCACCGCCCAGGCCCCCGTGGCCAAATGGCATGACCTGATTGTCGACCCCACCGTCGCCGACGCCATTCTCGACAGGATCGTCCACAACGCCCACCGCATCGTGCTCCAGGGCGACAGCATGCGAAAGCAAAAAGCCGCGCCCCTCTTGACCGGCGCCGAAAACGGCGAAATCAATCATCCATGAACGCAACAAGGCACCCGAGAACCGACACCGCCAAACTGTCCGCGACTTAATGAAACAGCTGTCCGCGACTTAGCGGAATCACTGTCCGGCTTTTGCGAAATGCGCA
>NZ_JAMYUV010000108.1:0-2596 GCF_040323405.1 Mesorhizobium sp. M0048
CGTAAGCGCGAATTTCCCCGCACCTTTTGCTGTTGAGTGCTCTGATGCATGAGGTGTCCACCAAAATAGGTGGACACCTTGTGATGGAAGAAGATGAGCAGAAACTGCGGGTGAGGCTTGTCGGTCGGGACGGGCGACGCCGATACGACCCGGCATCGAAGGACCGTCTTGTCTCGGCCTGTCTTGAGCCTGGCGTGTCGGTATCGAGGCTTGCGCTCGAACATGGGGTCAATGCGAACGTTCTTCGGAAGTGGATAAAGAAGCGGGCGGAGACCCAGTCCCTCCCACAGCCCCCACCATCGGCGTTCATCCCGGTTCAGATTGAAAGCACTTCCGATCGGGCCTTGCTGCGACAGAGCAGCATGGCTGCGGTGGATTTGCCGGGGACTTGCGATGGGGCACGTAGGTCGGCATCGAAAAGGACAGCGCCTTTTTCCTCTCCAGCCAAGGTGAGCGCGTCGCTGCCGAACGGCGTGAAGTTGACGCTGGAATGCGGTGATGTGGATGCGTTGACGGCGACCATCGGAGCACTGGGTCATGTTCAGACTGGGCGCTGACCTGAAAGTCTACCTGCACCGCGAGCCGATCGACTTCCGGGCCGGCATCAACAGCCTTGCGGTTCTGGTCCAAGAGACGATGGCGCTCGATCCGTTTGCTCCGGCGGTTTTTGCGTTCTGCAATCGCCGGCGCGACCGGATGAAGCTCCTGTTCTTCGATCGGTCGGGCTTTGTGCTGGTAATGAAGCGGCTGACCGAGGACAAGTTCCGGTGGCCGCGCCGGGAGGCAGCGGTGGTCACGCTTACGACCGAGCAATTGCACTGGATCCTCGACGGCATCGACATCGATGCGATGGTCCGCCATCCGGTGCGGCAATATCAGGTTGCCGGTTGAGGGCTCTCGAATTGAGCGGTTGACGCGGCGGCATGCTTTCGATTCAAGAATCTGATGAATCGACCCGGCGAACCGACTGTTGAAGAGTTGATGGCGCGCATTGCTGCGCTGCAGGCGCAGAACCGTCAACTCGCCGAACGCGTCGTCAAACTCGAGGAAGAGCTGGCGCTTGCGCGGCTGCATCGTTTTGCGCCGAAGAGCGAAAAGCACATTGACCGTCTCTTCAATGAAGCCGAACAGGCCGCGGAGGAGGACGCCGCCGACAGCGAAGATGGCGGCGTCGTTGTCCTGCCGGACACGGGCTTGCCGGCGAGCGAAGGGGCGACGGGAAAGAAGCGCGGCCGCAAGGCCTTGCCGGAAAACCTGCCGCGCGAGCGCGTCGAGTACGACCTTCCCGACGACCAGAAGGCTTGTCCTTGCTGCCGTCATCAGATGCATCGCATGGGCGAGGCCGTTACCGAGCAACTTCATATCGAGGTGAAGGCGAAGGTTCTGCAGAATGTGCGGTTCAAATATGCTTGCCGCCATTGTGAGCGTACCGGCATCAACACGCCGGTCGTGACCGCGCCGATGCCCGCGCAACCCTTGCCGGGCAGCATCGCTACGGCCTCGACGCTGGCCTTCGCGCTCGTTCATAAGTATGTCGACGGCACACCGCTCTACCGCCTGGCGCAGGCTTTCGAGCGCGCGGGCGTTCCTGTCAGCCGTGGCGCTCTGGGTCACTGGGTGATCGGCTCGAGCGAAAAGCATCTCGCCCGCATCTATGACGTGCTGAAGCTGCGGCTCAGATCGCAGCCCCTCATCCATGGCGACGAGACCACGGTCCAGGTGCTGAAGGAAATGGACAGAGAGGCCACCAGCACCTCGTACATGTGGGCATACCGGAGCGGCCACGACAGTGACGAGCCGATCGTGCTGCTCGATTATCAGCCGGGTCGCGGCCAGATACACCCGCAGACCTTCTTGGGCGATTACCGCGGCATCGTGATGAGTGACGGTTATTCCGCCTGGCGCACGCTGGAAGGGGCAACGCATCTTGGCTGCATGGCTCATTCGAGGCGGCGCTTCGTCGATGCCCTAAAGGCGAGGAAGAAGGGTGGCGGCCCGCCGGAACAGGCACTCCGGTTCTTCGAACAGCTCTATCGGGTTGAAAGGCAGGCGCGGAACGAAATCCCCGATGACGGCGAAACGCGAGATGACTGCATTCGCCGCTTCCGCCAGCAACATAGTGTCCCGATCCTCCATGCTCTCAAGGCATGGCTCGACGACATCGCCCCAAAAGTCTTGCCGGACAGCAAGCTCGGCGACGCCGTCTCCTACACCCTGAACCAATGGGGATATCTGACTCGTTACACCGAGGACGGCAGCATGCCGATCGACAACAATCTTCTCGAGCGTGACATCAGAATCTTTGCCACTGGCCGGAAAAGTTGGCTGTTCAGCGATACCGTCGACGGAGCCAGGGCCAGCGCCGTCATCTACAGCCTGATGTTGACCTGCCGCGCCTGTGGCGTCGAGCCGTTAGCGTGGCTGCGCCACGTCCTCACTGAACTACCTCAGCGCCCCGAGAACGCAGCCATCGAGGATCTGCTGCCCTTCAACTTCGCCAAAGCAACAGCAGCCTGATCAGACCAGATACCGTTCCCGATTCGAAGGCCATCCGTCGAAAGCGCTCGCGTCAACGTGCAGCGAAAATAGCGCTTAC
>NZ_JAMYUV010000109.1:0-2499 GCF_040323405.1 Mesorhizobium sp. M0048
TCACCACTGACCGATGCGCAGCCGTCGCCCCTCGCGGGCCAAGATTGACCGCGAGTGGCCTTACCAGGTTGCGCTGCCCGATGATCTATGCACGGGACACAGCCTCTCGCTGATCCGCGATTTCTGCGAAGAGCGAGGGCTGGTCCCAATAACAAGGCAGGGGCGGCGCTGAGAAATGCCACGCCGGCAATCTCCGGCCCTACACCTTCATGCAGGCCATGGGTGCTTGGATGCGGCGCCCAGTTTCTCCAGTGGGCCAATCATAACGCATCAGGTCAGGCCCGCGTTTACGCGTTCGACTCTACCTCCCGCGAAAAAGTACCTGTCGATACATGCGATCTAGCCGTCGCCTTGGGGTCAAGGAGCAAAATTCAAAATGCATTGTTAGGTGTAAAGATTAGGAGCGACCTATGCACCCCAGCCTCACCTCGAACAATATGGCTCGCGGCACTCCGACTACGCCGGCCGCGGAAGGGCTAGCTCCGGCGTTGGCCCGCAACATTGACGCTCTCGTCGAGCGTAGAAGGCGAGAGGCGAAAGCCGCTTCTCTTCAGGAAAGGGCCGCCGCCGCAATCAGCAGATTTGCCGGCAGCATGATCTTCGTCTACATCCATCTCGTTTTCTTTGGCGGCTGGATCGCCTTTAACACTGGTATCGCTCCGATCGTTCAGGCTTGGGATCCTTCTTTAGTCATCTTGGCCATGCTCGCGTCCGTGGAGGCAATATTTCTCTCCACCTTTGTGCTTATCAACCAGAACCGAATGGCCGCTGAAGATGACGCGCGGGCTGATCTCGATCTCCAGGTTAGCCTGCTCAACGAACACGAGACTACCAAGCTGATCAAGATGGTCGAGGAGATTGCCAAGCGTTTAGACATCCAGACGGAAGCAGACGAGGAATTGAAGGAACTGAAGCGCGATGTGGCGCCCGAAGCAGTTCTCGACAAGATCGTGGAGGCAGGAGATCAGCCAACGCTCGGCTGAGCAATTAGCCGCTTACTAGAGCACGTCCTGTGATCGATGAATCGATTGTGATGTGACGGCTGCGTTTTGTGCTGATTCAACATCCACCTCGATGGAGGCCGGGCCGCGCGCTCAATATCGATTAATGACCGTGCAGCATCTGTCGTGCGCTGCTCTCTCTCATCTCTTTGCGTCCATGTAGCCAAGCGTCGCTCCCTAAAGTGCATGCCGCCGACCTGGTGGCACGGTGCTTGATCGAACCATGGCGGTTCGTCAGCTTGTGCCACAGATTGCAGACATAGGAAAACGGGCATCGTAGCGGGCCTTGCCCACTGCGGCCGCCAAAGGGATCGTGACGGAACGCTGATAGGTTTCCCGACCTTCCGGAGGGTACCCTTCGATCAAAGCGCGACGGTCAAGGGTGTACGTCGAGGGGACGTGGACTGTCCCGGGGGAGTCGGTAACGAAGCGCTCCACGGTGGCCGCGCATACCCAGTTCTGGACAATCGGATATGGAGATCGGACGCCGCCCTGCGGCACATCCGGGGGTCAACACCGTCACCCCCTCGAATGTGATCGGAGAATTGTCCAGCGCCGATGAGACCACGCTGGCAAGGCCTGCTCCGGCCAGGCCTTGCATGGCGACGTGCTGAACCCGAGGGTGTTCTTGCGGCGTGTGCTTCCAACCCTTTGTGATCGCATCGGGCCATACCGCACCCTTGGCGATCGCCTGCTCAAATGCGATGTGTCTTTGGATGCTCCAAGTGCGGCAAACGTCTCGTGCAGCCCGATCGTGTCGGCGCGGAGCTTCAGCAGTCCGTCGGAATATCGGGCGGTGATCCGGTCCACCAGATTGGTAGGGATTGCTTTACCATCTCGGATCGCAGATGTGATCGTTCGGTCGAAACGTTTGTCGCGTTGCTTCCGAGTCAGATAGGCCCGCAACTGGTCGGGCTCGCCAGAGAGCAGTTCATCGCGGGCTCGGGCAACATAGTCGCTCTGAACTGTGGTGAGCCCGATCACCCCGCCTTTTCTGCTGCCGGTCACCCGATTGATGCGCCCGACCACCTCCAGTGCCGTCCTGGTCGGATTGGCGCCGCAGCACGACCGGAAAGCCGCTTGGATCGCGAAGCGCCGGCATCTGCTCGACGCTGGCAACGCCGCCGCCGTTGAAGGTCTGCCGGAGGGCCTCTTCCAGGGGCCGAAACGCGGCCTCGTCGAGGTTCATCGCCTGGATCGCGCCGTTGATGTCGCCGCGCTCAAGGCGCTCAACTATGCGGCGCAGGACGATGTTCGAGCGGATGTCGTCGATCGCCTCGATGAACGCGGCGCGCAGCATCGGCTCATAGGTCGAGACAAGCTGTTCGAATCGCTCGCGAGGTGATAGGCGCTTTAGCATGTGGAACTTTCAGGCCACGCAACGCAGTGTTGCTGGCTAGCACTACTTTGGCAGTTTTTTAGTTCTGGGAGCGTTTTGAGGATTCCCAAGAGCGGTTTTGCGTGATTCATGAGAGGTCGGCTGTTGGAGGGGCCGGCC
>NZ_JAMYUV010000110.1:0-2180 GCF_040323405.1 Mesorhizobium sp. M0048
TGGCGGTGACTGGCGTGCCGCTTCCGACAACGCCATCACGGCAGCGAGACGAGGGGCGACGCTCGGCCATTGGGCGACCGGCGGTGACATTGCTGCGCGCATTACTTGGGCGCAGGAGCTTGTGCGCGGCAAGGCGACGAAGGACGCGATCCGGCTGATCATCGATCTGGTCGGCACCGGCGTCGCCAGCCAGGAGTCAGTTCCGGCTGCATTCGCAGTGCTGGAAGTCGCCGGTGGTGACCCTTGGCAGGCGGCAGTCATCAGTGCCAATCTCGGTGGCGACACCGATACGATCGGCGCCATCGCGGCCGGCATGGCCGGTGCCTGCACCGGCTTTTCCCGATTGCCTCAGAACCGCATTGCAAACCTCAAGGGCATCGACATGACGGGGGTTAGCGCGCTCGCCGCCGACCTTGTTGTGGCGCGGATGTCCAAGGGCCGTGTGGACAAGGGCAGTGGCGGCAAGGATGCGGCGGCATGAGAGGGCGTCTCGTCCATGTCGGCAGCGCGGTGGTCGACTATGTTTACCGCATCGATGCCTTGCCGGCCCCGGGCACGGAGAAGACTGCGTCGAGCTATGCACGAGTCGCCGGCGGCGGCTTCAACATGATGGTCGCGGCCAGCCGCACCGGCATGAAGGTGGTGTTCGGCGGCCAACTCGGCAGCGGACCCAATGGCGACTTCCTGCACAGCGCCTTCAACGCCGAGGGTATCAGTACTATGACCCCGCCATCGCCCATGATGGACAGCGGCCATTGCGTCGCCTTGATCTCGAGCGATGCCGAACGCACCTTCGTGTCTTGGCCGGGCGCTGAAAGCGTACTCAGCCTCGACATGCTGGCGCCCGTGGTGGTCGCTGCAGACGACTGGGTGTTCACGTCAGGTTATACGTTGAGCTATCCGGGCAGCCGCGATGCGCTCGCCGACTGGATCGAGGCCCTGCCGGCTGGGATACCTTTCGTCTTCGATCCGACACCGGTCATAGCGGACATTCCGGGCTCGACCTTGGCGCGGGTGCTTGCTCGCACCACATGGTTGAGCTGCAACATGGGGGAAGCGGCCGAGATCGCCGGTCAAGGCGATGTAAAGGCACTCGCAGCGCGGCTTCTTGCCGGCCATTGCCCGAAGGCCGACGGCGTCGTCATCCGGAGCGCCGCCAAGGGCTGTCATGTGCGGCTGGCAGACGGTTCCGTCCAGACCATCCCCGGCTTCGAGGTCGACGCCCTCGACACCAATGGCGCAGGCGACGCCCATATCGGCGCTTTCATCAGTGCGCTGGCGCGCGGCATGCCGCCTTTTGCGGCAGCGCACTACGCCAATGCGGCGGCGGCCATTTCCGTCACCCGCCACGGTGGTTCATCAGCGCCGACCGACTACGAGATCCAGACATTCCTAAGCCATGCCGGCGGTCCCCAGATGGGCCTCCATGGCCGGAAGCAAGAGGTCAAACGCCCGACAGCCTGACAAAGCCCGGGAAGCGGGCAAACACAGAGAGGAACGAACATGCGCATGCCCGACTTTACTGCCCTAGTGACGGCGGCCGCCGTCTTCACCTCCGCACTCGCATTTGCTGCCAAGGCCGACGAGGTGCACGTACTCAACTGGAAGGGCTACGGCGCCGACGAGCCGTGGGCCATCGAGGCCTTCGAGAAGGCGACCGGCAACAAGGTCGTCAACGACTTCTTCAATTCCGAACAGGAAATGCTGACCAAGCTCAGGACCAATCCCGGCCTCTACGACGTCGTTATGATCAACGCCGCCTTCAACGACCAGGCAATGGCGGAAAAGCTGATCCAGCCGATCGACACATCCAAGCTGCCGAACTATGCCGACATCAGCAAGGACAAGGCGAGTTCGCCGATGCTTGTCCATAACGGCAAGGTCTATGGGGTACCGTGGGTCTGGGGACTGACGGCGCTCGCCATCAACGACAAGTCCTTCGACAAGCCGCCAACGAGCATCGCCGAAATGTGGGATCCCGCCCACAAGGGCCGCGTCACCATCCGTGACGATGCCGTCGAGGCGGTGCAGTTCGGCGCCATTGCCACCGGCCAGAACATCAACGATGTCAAGGACATGGAGGCGGTCAAGGCGAAACTCACCTCGCTCATGCCGCAGATCAAGACGTTCTGGAGCTCGGAGAACGACTGGAACCAGATGGTTGCCTCTAACCAGATCGA
>NZ_JAMYUV010000111.1:0-2010 GCF_040323405.1 Mesorhizobium sp. M0048
GCACCGCTGCGACGGATAGGCCGCCGCCGTCCGGTTCAGATCCTCCAGCAGATAGGTGCGCTCGGCGGCCGGCAGGATGTCAATGCGGCCGACCGGCTGGCCTGCATCGGCAGCCATCGCCCGCAGCAGCGCCAGCAGATAACCACGCTGCCGCTCGATCGTCGCCTGATCGAACAGCGCCGTGGCATAACCAAACGTTCCGGCGATCTCCTCGCCACGCTCGCAAAGGCTCAGCTCCAGATCGAACTTGACCTGATCATACCCCTCCCCGGCAGCTTCCACACTCAGCCCCGGCAGGTCCAATGACCCGACGGCGTTGTTCTGCCAGGCCAACATCACCTGGAACAGCGGCGTGTGATCAAGATGCCGTGGCGGCTGCACGATCTCGACGACCTGCTCGAACGGCAGGTCCTGATGCTCCTGGGCAGCCAAGGCCGTGCGCCGCGTCCGTTCCAGAAGCTCCGACACGCTCGGCTCGCCCGACAGGTCCAGCCGAAGCGCCAGGGTGTTGACGAAGAAGCCGATCAACTCTTCGATCTCGCCCCGGCCTCGATTGGCGCTCGGCACGCCGATCACAAGGTCGTCCTGCCCCGACAGACGCGACAGCACCGCCGCCCAGGCCGCCAGCACCGTCATGAACAACGTCGTGCCATGCTGCCGGCTCAGCCGCTTCAGACCCCGCGTCAGATCCGCATCGATGACGATCGGCACAGCGGCCCCGGCATACGACTGCTGGGCCGGCCGCGGCCGGTCCGTCGGCAGCGCAAGACGGGCCGGAGCGTCAGACAGGGTGTCGCGCCAATACTGCGCCTGGCTCTGCAGCCGTTCCCCCGACAGCCACCGCCGTTGCCAGGCGGCATAATCCGGGTACTGGATCGCCAGCGGCGGCAAAGGATCGTCCTGTCCAGCCTCGAACGCCCGGTAAAGCTGACTGAGTTCACGCACCAGCACGCCCATCGACCAGCCGTCCGAGACGATATGATGCTGGGTCAGCAGGAAGACGTGTTGCTCATCCGACATCCGGATCAGACGCCCGCGGATCAGCGGCCCGCGCGCAACATCGAACGGCGTGCGCGCCTCTTCATGGCACAGATCCAAAAGCGCAGCCTCAGCATCCGGCCTGTCCCGCAGATCGTGCTCGGCCACCGGCAGTCCCGCATCCGGCGGCAGAACCTCAACCCAGGGCTTGCCCTCCGGTGCGACAAAGACGCTGCGCAGCGCCTCATGACGCGCAAACAGACGGTCAAGGCTGCGCTGCCAGGCGCCGCGGTCGAGCACACCACGCAGCCGCAAGGCCAGTGGAATGTGATAGTTCGTGCTGCCCTCGTCCAGCTGCGCCAAAAACCATATCCGCTGCTGCGCAAACGACAGCACAAGCGGCTCATTGCGCGACACCGTCGCAATCGCCGGCAGGTCTTGCGGACCGGAGCGGCTCAACACCTCGACGATGCTTTCGGCCAGATCGGCAAGCACCGGTCTGGCGAACAGCCTCGTCAGCGGCAGTTCGACCCCAACAGCCCGCGACAGCCGGCTCGAGAGCTGCACGGCCAGCAGCGAGTGGCCACCCAGCTCGAAGAAGTGGTCGTGGCGTCCGACCCGCTCGACACCGAGAAGCTCCGCCCAGATCTCGGCCAGCGCCGTCTCGATCGCGGCGCGGGGCGCCTCATAGGCCGCCCGCGCATAGGCGTCGTCGGCCGGCGCCGGCAGCGCCTTGCGGTCGAGCTTGCCGTTCGGCGTCAGCGGCAGCGCCGCCAGCCGCACGAATGCCGTTGGCACCATGTAGTCCGGCAGCCGCCCGCTCACATGTGCGCGCAAGGCGCCGGCAAGCGCGCCGCCATCGTCCTGCTCCGCTCCCGCCTCGGGCCCACACACGACATAAGCGACAAGGTGCTTGTCGCCGGCGCGGTCCTGGCGCGCCACCACCACCGCCTCACGCACCCAGGCATGCTCGCAAAGCCGCGCCGCGATCTCGCCCGGCTCGATGCGGAAGCCGCGGATCTTCACCTGGTC
>NZ_JAMYUV010000112.1:0-1641 GCF_040323405.1 Mesorhizobium sp. M0048
TGCTCCGGCGTCAACATCAGCAAATCACTCAAGGCGGCACCTCCTGCCACCTTGAATCACCCAACAGAGATCAACTCAACAAATTAATGGGTCCTGACCCTAGCTGTCACGAACGGGCACTGGATCAGTCGGAGCGACGTTGTAGGAATAACATCACACGATATCCCTGCTGCCAAAGACATCCAACACAGTTTATGACGCAGTAGAACTAGAGCAGCGCTCGAAAAAGTGGTCACCGGTTTTTCGAACAAAGCGTGACACAGCTCGCGACGCTGAGGAACAGGCCGACGCTGCTGGCCGACGATTTTTTCGTGATCTGATCCGGCGCCTACGGCGGTGCGCGTGAAAACGAGATCTCACGGTACACGACAGTCAGGGTGAGAACGGGATGATGTGTTTGGATTGAAGATTCCTCAGCAAAAGGATCTTCGCCCATGCCACTGATTCATTCCGCTCTCATCGAGACGTTAGGTTGGCACTTTGCATTGAGCAAGAGCCGGCTTGTGACGCCGCCTGCGACGTTTCCGTTGGAATCGTAAAACAACGCACCCGTAACCTTGTCATAGACGATGTGGTCGTCGGCGTCGTGCGCGCTAGTTCCAGCGAAGAAATACCTTGGCTCGAGGGCTCCGGTGGCTCCAAGTCCCTGCATGCCGCATTGAAGGGCGCGTGCGAAATCGGCTTCACGGTTTTGTCGATCAGCATTTCGCTCGTCGCGATGTTCATCCCGCTCTTGCTGATGGGCGGCATTGTCGGCCGTCTGTTCCAAGAGTTCGCCATCACGGTAAGTGACGAACTGTATCTGGGGAGCGTCCTCGATACCGCTACAGTCCATGCCAGCACATCTGCACTTAACGAAAGAGGCTGGCGGGGTGCTGGTTGTCCACTTGGTCCTTGTTCGTCACAGCAGCGCCTCGCGCGATGTCGCTTCCCCGTCGGTTCTTCAGGTCACGTAGAAGGAGGCTGCCGAGAGAGATGGGGGGAAAAGCGTGGCGAACTGTGTTTGAGCTGTGCCGCCGATCCCGTCGCTGTCGAAAGAGAGCGCCCCGGTTGCACTATTGTAGATGATATGATCGGAACTGTCGTGCGCTGCCGTCCCGGCATAGAAAGCAGCCTGGGAAAGCGCCCCAACCGGAAGCCCTTTGAAAATGCCATCGTCGAGGTGGATCTTGTCCTGAAGCTTGTTGAAGTCGGTGATCCTGTCGATATTGCCGGCTCCAAGAGCGGTATTGAACACGAAGGCATCGTTGCCGCCATAGCCGGTCAAGATGTCGGCGCCGCCGCCGCCGTTGATGACATTGGCGCCGGCATTGCCTTGGATGGTCTGGGCAAAGGCGTTGCCGGTCAGGTTGATTGCCGTGGTGGCGGACGCGTTGATGGTGGCGAGAAGCTCGATCTGCGAGCCGGCCGCAAGGGCATGGCTTACCGAGGCCAGTACTTTGTCGGTGCCACCGCCCACCGCCTCGTTGACCTTGTCGCCGGCATTATCGACATAGTAGGTGTCGTTGCCGCCATAGCCGGTCATCGTGTCGGCGCCTCCGCGGCCGTTGATGATGTTGGCGCCGGCATTGCCCTGGATGGTCTGGGCGAACTCGTTGCCGGTGAGGTTGATTGCCGTGGTGCCGGACGCGTTGATGGTGG
>NZ_JAMYUV010000113.1:0-1308 GCF_040323405.1 Mesorhizobium sp. M0048
GGACACCTCGAACTACCGGCATTTCCAGAGTGGGTGGTGCGACAATGAGGTTGCGAACAGCCTGACGCGCGGCGGGGGCTGGATTTCGGTCGTTGGGGCTGATGCTGGTTGCCGATTTCGGCATCGCGGCGGCGTTTTCCGCCGCTCTCGCCGTCAGGCGAACGCAGTTCGCCGTTGGTGCCAGACGAAGCGGGTGAGATTGTAGGCGAGGTTGGCCATGCCGATCTTGGTGCAAGCGCGAGCGATGCCAATCGTGCGGACAAACAGGCCCATGCGGGATTTCTGCTGCGCGAAGACGTGCTCGACGAAAGCGCGGATCTTTGAGCGCCGGCCATTGGCCCGTGCCATCGCCTCGCTCATCGGCCGGCCTTTCGGCTTCTTGTGATGAATGTCGGAGACGTAGCCGTTCTTGTCCAGCCACGCCTCATTCTTCTTCGAGCGATAGGCGGTGTCGGCCCATACCGTCGAGCCGGTGTTGTTCTTGTCCAGCACGTTGCGAAGCTGCGCCCCGTCCCAAGCCGAGGCGCCGGTGACGTTCCAGCCGCGGATGAAGCCGTGGCGGCGATCGATCGAGGCATGGTTTTTGTAGCCGAAGGCGGGAACGGCGATATCGCGCTGCTTCGTCTTTCCCTCCTCATCGGCCTTGGCCTTCGAGAACTTCACGGTCCAGCGCGCGTCCCGGTCCTTCTGGCGCAGCTTGGCTGGTTTCTTCTGCCACTCGTCCGGCACCTTTCCTGCCTTGATGTCAGCCTTTTCAGCATCGGAATTGCGTTGCTTCGGCGCCGCCACGATCGTGGCATCCACGATCTGGCCACCCATCGCCAGATAACCGGCCTTGGTGAGGTGCTTGTCAAAACGGGCGAACAGGTTGTCCACCGCCCGGGCCTGCGTGAGGTGCTCCCTAAACAACCAGATCGTCTTGGCGTCGGGCACCTTGTCGCCGAGCCCCAACCCGAGGAAACGCATGAAGGAAAGCCGGTCTTGGATCTGAAACTCGGTCTGATCGTCCGAGAGACTGTAGAGCGCCTGCAGAACCAGGACCTTGAACATCATCACCGCATCAAAGGGCGGCCGGCCGCCTTTGGCGCCATCGGAGCGCTTCAGCGCCTTGGCCAGCGGTTTCCGGAAAACCTCCCAAGGCACCACCGCGTTCAGCTTCTCCAGTGGATCGCCGGCCGCGCTCAGCCGGACATAACGCTCGTCAATGTCCCAGAATCCAGCCTGGCCTCGCATCCAACGCCTCCGTGCAAATCACCAGGCGAAGTGAATCAAAATGCGGTCTCGATTGCCAGGTTTTTCGAGGTGTCC
>NZ_JAMYUV010000114.1:0-1307 GCF_040323405.1 Mesorhizobium sp. M0048
TGCGGCCCAGAAACTCCAGATTGCCGTCCGGCAGATAACGCGCCAGATCGCCGGTCTTATACAGCCGATCGCCTTCCACAAAGGGACTGGCGATGAACCGCTCGGCCGTCAGATCGGGCCGGTTCAGGTAGCCACGCGCAACGCCGGCCCCGCCAACGTAAAGCTCACCCACCGCCCCGAACGGCACGGGCCCACCATGACCGTCCAGCAGGTACACCCGCGTGTTCGCAATCGGGCGCCCGATCGGGATGGAGGCCAGCCCCCCGACAGCGTCGGATATTGCGAATGTGGCACATCCAACCGTCGCTTCTGTCGGACCATAATGATTGATCAGACGCACGTTCGGGAAATGCTCTTGCCAAAACTGCATGTCTGCCGGGATCAAGGCCTCGCCACCGACCATGAGTGCTCTGGTCGGGGCTGGTCCCTTGTAGGCTTCAAGCCGCTTGTTCAGCAGGCTTAGATGCGAAGGGGTCAGCTTGATTAGATCATAGGTCTGACCATCCTCTAAAGCAGCAAGCGCATGTATTAGGGCAATGGGGTTGGCAAGACGAAGCTTGGCGCCCGCCAAGAAAGGCCCGAATAAGGTCGTAACGCCAGCATCAAAGCTGAACGACAGCAGCATGGGCGAACCGTTGCCGGCTTCTTCGTAATGGCTGCGATCCGACCAATGCAAATAGTTCACCAGACTTCCATGCTCGACCATGACGCCCTTTGGGGTTCCGGTGGAGCCTGAGGTGTAGATGACATAGGCGAGATGGCGCGCGGTGAGACCAAGGGCGCGCGGCTCGGGATCGCAGGCCGGCAGCTCGGCCCAGGTGGGAGTGGCCGTCTCCAGATCGACCACGCTCACATCGACAAGCGCCTCGGGGCCGAGCGCGGCCCGGCCGGCCGCATCGCAAAGCAGCAGCCGCGGCGCGGCATCGTCGAGAACCTGCCGCAGCCGCGCGCAGGGATAGGCCGGGTCCAGCGGCAGATAGGCACCGCCCGCCTTCAGGATCGCCAAAAGCCCCACCACCATCGCCACGCTGCGCTCCAGGCAGATCGCCACCGGCTGGTCCGGCCTGACCCCGAGCCCGATCAGATGATGCGCCAGACGGTTGGCCCGCGCGTTGAGCTCGCCATAGCTCAGGCGCTCGTCCTCATGGACCACCGCCACCGCCTCCGGCGCATTTCGCACCTGCGCCTCGAACAGCTCGTGGATGCACCGCTGCGACGGATAGGCCGCCGCCGTCCGGTTCAGATCCTCCAGCAGATAGGTGCGCTCGGCGGCCGGCAGGATGTCAATGCGGCCGACCGGCTGGCCT
>NZ_JAMYUV010000115.1:0-1293 GCF_040323405.1 Mesorhizobium sp. M0048
AGTTGTGTGCGTCAAGTTCTGCAAAATGGCGTGGCATTGCGTTGACGTCGGCGTGTCCGCCGCGCAGCCCCCGTGTTTAGCGGAGCGGCGGACACATGACGGTGCTCAGGCGGCCAGGGCCCTCAGGCTCTCCTTCTTGTGCTCGCGCAGATGATCCATGTTGAGGTAGCGGGTCGCCTCGAGCCAGTTCTCGTGGATCTCCACCGCCAATGCCCGAACCAGCCGCAGACAGCTCCGCGGGTTGGGGAAGATGCGAACGACCAGGGTGCGCCGCTTGATCTCCTGGTTCAGCCGCTCCAGCATGTTCGTCGACTTCATGTGCTTGTGGTGAGCTAGCGGCAGCCGATAGAAGCTCAGCGTCTCCTCGATGTTATCTTCCACCCAGTTGACCAGCTTCGGGTATTTGGCCTGCCATTTGGCGATCCACTGCGCCAGGTCGCGTTTGACCTCGGCAAGGTCGCGCCGGTCGTAGAACCATCTGAGCTCCATCAGGCAATCGTTGTCGACCTTGCGCGGCACGTAGTCGAGCGCGTTTCTGAGGAAGTGCACGTAGCAGCGCTGCCAGACCGCTTCGGGCAGCACTTCGCGGATTGCCGCCCTGAGCCCCGGATGGTCGTCGGAGACGACGAACTCGACGCCGGCGAGCCCGCGATTCTTGAGCCCCGTCACGAACTCGCGCCAGCTCGAATGGCTCTCCCGGTTGGCCAGCTCCACGCCCAGAACCTGGCGCCGGCCCTCCCAATCCACGCCGATCGCCACCAGCACCGCCTGGCTGGCGATCACGCCCGCCTCGCGAGCCCGTTCATAGCGCGCGTCCAAGATGAGATACGGATAGCTTTCCTCGAGCCGCTGCGTGAAGAACGCCTTGAGCGCCTCATCCAGCCGCATCGTCGCCTCGCTCACCGTCGAGGCCGAGAAGGAGTGGCCGCACAATTCCTCCGTCACCGCCTTCACCTTGCGGGTCGAAACGCCCTGCACGTACATCTCGACCAGCGCCGACACCAATGCCTTCTCCGAACGCTGGTAGCGCTCAAACAACTCCGTCGAGAACCGGCCAGCCCGATCCTGCGGAACGCGAAGCTCCAGCACCCCGACCCGCGTCACCAGCTTGCGTTCGTAATAGCCGGACCGGTAACTCGTCCGCTCCGCCGTCCGCTCGCCTTTCTCGGCCCCGATCGCCTCCGTCATCTCGGCTTCAAGAACCTCCTGCACGACACTCTGCAATGCCTGGCGAAAGCCGTCCTCATCCGACAACAGCAACGCTTTCAACTCGCCTCTGCTCAGTCTAACGTC
>NZ_JAMYUV010000116.1:0-1273 GCF_040323405.1 Mesorhizobium sp. M0048
GTCTTGGGAGGATTGCCTGATGAAAACGCGCGCCGCTGTTGCCGTCGCCGCCGGAAAGCCGCTGGAGATCATGGAGGTCGACCTCGAGGGTCCTCGCGATGGCGAGGTGCTGGTCGAGATCAAGGCAACCGGTATCTGCCACACCGACGAGTTCACGCTGTCGGGCGCCGACCCCGAAGGCCTGTTTCCGGCGATCCTCGGCCATGAGGGCGCCGGCATCGTCGTCGATATCGGCAAGGGCGTCACCTCGGTCAGGAAGGGCGACCATGTCATCCCGCTCTATACGCCGGAATGCCGGCAGTGCCCGTCCTGCCTGTCGCGCAAGACCAATCTGTGCACCGCCATCCGCGCCACGCAGGGACAGGGCCTGATGCCCGACGGCACCTCGCGCTTCTCGATCGGCAAGGACAGGCTGTTCCACTATATGGGCTGCTCGACCTTTTCCAACTTCACCGTGCTGCCCGAGATCGCGGTGGCCAAGGTCAATGCCGACGCGCCCTTCGACAAGATCTGCTACATCGGCTGCGGCGTCACCACCGGCATCGGCGCTGTGATCAACACGGCCAAGGTCGAGCAAGGCGCGACGGCGGTCGTGTTCGGCCTCGGCGGCATCGGCCTCAACGTCATCCAGGGCCTGCGGCTTGCCGGCGCCGACATGATCATCGGCGTCGATCTGAACAACGACAGACGAGAATGGGGCGAGAAATTCGGCATGACGCATTTCGTCAATCCGAAGGAGATCGACGGCGACATCGTGGCCCATCTCGTCAATATGACCAAGCGCGGCGCCGACCAGATCGGCGGCGCCGACTACACCTTCGACTGCACCGGCAACACCAAGGTCATGCGCCAGGCGCTTGAAGCGTCGCATCGCGGCTGGGGCAAGTCGGTCGTCATCGGCGTTGCCGGCGCCGGCCAGGAGATCTCGACGCGGCCGTTCCAGCTGGTCACCGGCCGCACCTGGATGGGCACCGCCTTCGGCGGCGCGCGCGGCCGCACCGACGTGCCGAAGATCGTCGACTGGTACATGGCCGGCAAGATCGAGATCGATCCGATGATCACCCACACGCTGAAGCTCGAGGACATCAACAAGGGCTTTGACCTGATGCATGAAGGCAAGTCGATCAGGAGCGTGGTGGTTTACTGAGGAGGAGAAAGCCGCCGGCTAACCAGCCAGCGGCCGAAAATGCACATGTTCAACACGGGAGGAGACAAAAATGCCGGAAAAACTGCACCCTAAAATCGACAATGGATTGCCCCGGGAAAAGCCCGA
>NZ_JAMYUV010000117.1:0-1272 GCF_040323405.1 Mesorhizobium sp. M0048
TGACGTTGCCCCCAGTTTCTATCCAGTTTTGAGTTCGTTTCCGGCGTGGGTTGTGCCCTGCTGGGCGGGTGAAGCGACGGGCGCTGGCGCGGAGCCTTTGGCGCAGCGCAGCGCGAGCGACCGTCGCGGATTGAAGGTGCTGGCGAACTCGGCCGGTGTCTGCCAGGCGATTTGGGAGTGCGGCCGCGCGGTGTTGTAGTCGGCGCGCCACAGGGCGATGGCGACGCGCGCCTGAGCCAGCGAGGTAAACAGCGTCTCGTTGAGCAGTTCATCGCGCAGTCGGCCGTTGAAGCTCTCGATGAAGCCATTCTGCATCGGCTTGCCGGGCGCAATGTAATGCCATTCGACGCGGTTCTGATCCGCCCAGGCGAGGATGGCGTTCGAGGTGAACTCGCTGCCATTGTCGCTGACGATCATCCTCGGCCGGCCGCGCTCGGTGATGAGCCGGTCCAATTCGCGGGCAACCCGCATGCCCGAGAGAGACGTATCAACGATGAGTGCCAGGCACTCTCTCGTGCAGTCGTCGACGACGGCCATGATGCGGAAGCGGCGCCCGTCGGTGAGCTGGTCCGATACGAAGTCGAGCGACCAGCGCTCGTCGGGCCTCAGCGGCACCAGCATCGGCGCCCTGGTCCCGATCGCCCGTTTGCGGCCGCCACGGCGGCGAACGGCGAGCTTCTCCTCCCGATAGAGCCGGAACAGCTTCTTGTGGTTCACGACCAGGCCCTCCCGCCTCAGCATCACGAGAAGACGCCGGTAGCCGAACCGGCGACGCTCCTGCGCGATCGCCTTCATCCGCTCGCGAACCTCGCGGTCGTCCGGCCTGCTGGTCTCGTAGCGAACCGTCATGCGGCAACAGCCGATGGCTTTACACGCCCGCCGTTCGCTCATCCCGAAGCCTTCCTTCAGGCGAGCGACAGCTTTCCGCTTGGCCGCGGGCGTCACCATTTCTTTCCCACAAGATCCTTCAACGCGGCATTGTCGAGCATGGCGTCGGCCAGAAGCCGCTTCAGGCGCGTGTTCTCGTCCTCCAGCGCCTTCAGTCGCCGAGCCTCGGAGATATCCATCCCGCCGAAGCGGGCCTTCCAATTGTAGATCGAGGCGTCGCTGACCCCGTGCTTGCGGCACAGATCGGCAACCGATACCCCGGCCTCGTGTTCCTTCAAAATTCCGATGATCTGCTCTTCAGAGAAGCGGCTACGTTTCATGTCCTGGTCCTCTCGATGGGCCAGAACGAACTTCAAACCGGATTAGATCAGAGGGGCAAGGTCA
>NZ_JAMYUV010000118.1:0-1270 GCF_040323405.1 Mesorhizobium sp. M0048
TGTTTGGACCGGGGACATCGCGAACAGGTGTGCGAGGACATCGCGAACAGTTTGGCGCGCTTTGCGCTGGGGGGTTCGGGATGCCATTCGAGGACACGAGCGCGATGAAACAGAAGCTGGAGTTTGTGCGGCTGGCTACGGCCGAGGGGGCGAATGTGAGCGCCTTGTGCCGACGCTTTGGGATTGGTCGAACATGCGCTTACAAGTTGCTGGCGCGATGGCAGGCGTTTGGCGCGGCCGGGCTTTTGGAGGGGTCGCGCCGGCCGCAGTCGAGCCCGACGCGCAGCACGCCCGCGATCGAGGCGGCAGCGCTTTCGGTGCGCACAACGCATCCGGCCTGGGGCGGGCGCAAGATCGCCCGGGTTCTGGCGCGCCAGGGGTTTGGCCATCCGGCTGCCTCGACGGTGACCGGCATCCTGCGCCGCAACGGCGTCGAACTGGGCGCACTGGGCGGCGGCGCCAAAGCGTTCATCCGCTTCGAGCACGCCGCGCCCAACGACCTGTGGCAGATGGACTTCAAGGGCCATGTGCCGTTGCGCGCCGGGCGGCTGCATCCGCTGACCGTGCTCGACGATCATTCGCGGTTCTCGCTGGTGCTGGAAGCTTGCCCCGACCAGACCACCGAAACTGTCAAAACCCGCCTGATTACGGCCTTCCGGCGCTATGGCCTGCCGTGGCGCATCGCCACCGACAACGGCCCGCCCTGGGGCGACGGCGGCCGCAACAACTTCACCATGCTCGGCGTCTGGCTGATCGAGAACGGCATGTCGGTCAGCCATTCCAGACCCTGCCATCCACAGACGCTGGGCAAGGAGGAGCGGTTCCACCGTACGCTCAAGGCCGAGGCGCTGCAGGGCCCGCCCTTCGACAGCCTGCAGGCGGCACAGTGCGCTTTCGACGCATGGCGCCACATCTACAACACCGAGCGGCCGCACCAGGCCATTGCCGACGCTGTGCCGCTCGAGCGCTATCGTGCCTCGACGCGCGACTTCGCCGATGCCGTCCAGCCGTTCGAATACGCGCCCGGCGACCAGGTCCGCAAAATCCAGCAGAAGGGCACAACCTCGTTGTTCGGGCATGCCGTCAAGATCTGCAAGGCTTTTGCCGGCAAAGCCGTCGCCTTCCGCCCAACCGAAACCGATGGCGTCTTCGATGCCTACTTCCGCCACCAGAAAATCCAGACCATCGACCTCAATGCAAGCCAACGATAGGATGGCAAACTGTTCGCGATGTCCTCGCACAGCTGTTCGCGATGTCCCCGGTCCAAACA
>NZ_JAMYUV010000119.1:0-1230 GCF_040323405.1 Mesorhizobium sp. M0048
TGCGGCCCAGAAACTCCAGATTGCCGTCCGGCAGATAACGCGCCAGATCGCCGGTCTTATACAGCCGATCGCCTTCCACAAAGGGACTGGCGATGAACCGCTCCGCCGTCAGATCGGGCCGGTTCAGGTAGCCACGCGCAACCCCCGCCCCGCCAATGTAAAGCTCCCCCACCGCCCCGAACGGCACGGGCCCACCATGACCGTCCAGAAGATACAACCGCGTGTTCGCAATCGGACGCCCGATATGCGGCACAACGTTGTCACTGAAGAGCCGTCCCGAGGTTGCCACGACGGTAACTTCCGTCGGGCCATAGTTGTTTATCAACTTGAGAGGCGACGGTAGCCGGGAAGGCACACGCTGGAGACGATCACCGCCAATAAGCAAATACTCCAATGTGGGATTTATTTGCTTGTCTTCTAACGCGGTTGTAGCCAGCGGCGTGACTAAAAAGGCGGTCTCCAGCGATTGATCACACCACCATTGCAGTAGAAGCAGGGGATCTCCTGCTGCTGCTCTTGGCGAGAGCAGCAATGCGCTACGATTGGATAATGCAGACCACAGCTCCCAAATGCTGGCATCGAATGCCACTCCGGCCGTGAGTGCGCAGCAGGTTTCTCGTTGCCGACAGAACGTTTGCACATGCCATGCTGTAAGATTGACCAGGTTGTGGTGCTCGACCATGACGCCCTTTGGGGTTCCGGTTGAGCCGGAGGTGTAGATCACATAAGCGAGATGGCGTGAGGTCAGGCCAAGGGCGCGCGGCTCGGGATCGCAAGCGGGCAGTTCGGCCCAAGCCGGGGTCGCCGTCTCCAGATCGACCACGCTCACATCGACAAGCGCCTCGGGGCCGAGCGCGGCGCGGCCGGCCGCATCGGCCAGCAGCAGCCGCGGCGCCGCATCCTCGACAACCTGCCGCAGCCGCGCGCAGGGATAGGCCGGGTCCAGCGGCAGATAGGCGCCGCCCGCCTTGAGGATCGCCAAGACACCCACCACCATCGCCGGGCTGCGCTCCAGGCAGATCGCCACCGGCTGGTCCGGCCTCACCCCGAGCGCGATCAGATGATGCGCCAGCCGGTTGGCTCGCGCGTTGAGCTCGCCATAGCTCAGGCGCTCGTCCTCATGGACTACCGCCAAAGCCTCCGGCGCCTGGCGCACCTGCGCCTCGAACAGCTCGTGGACGCACCGCTGCGACGGATAGGCCGCCGCCGTCCGGTTCAGATCCTCCAGCA
>NZ_JAMYUV010000120.1:0-1221 GCF_040323405.1 Mesorhizobium sp. M0048
CCAGGCTCTCCAAAGGCGCGCAGTCGCCATCCATGCTGTATAGGCTTTCCACCGCAATCCAGACGCATCCCATGCCGCCTTCGGCGCGCCAACGCTTGATCGCGTCCTCGACAGCATCGACGTCGTTGTGCGCGGCCAGCTTGAACTCGGCACGTCCGGCCTGTGCCCCCTCATGCATGCTGGCATGGGCGAGATCATCGAGGACCAAAAGGTCGCCCTTCTGCGGCAGCGCCGTCAGCAGAGCGAAGTTGGCGATGTAGCCGCTGCCGAAGAACAGCGCGCGGTCGGCTCCAAAGAATGCCGCCGCGTCTGCCTCGAGCTGCTCGTGTTCCGGTGCATTGCCGCGCAACAGCCGCGACCCGGTGGCGCCAACCGGCGTGCCCCGCGCAATCGCCGCCGCAACCGCTTCGCCAAGTCTTTTGGAGGCGGCAAGCCCGAGATAGTCGTTCGACGAGAAGTCGCGCCCGGCGCACGGCTTCAGCGTCCGCAGCCGGTCCTTGCGCGCCAGTCCCTGCAAGGTCGCCTCATAGCGGGCAAGCGGTGCCCCGTTCATTGCGCCTCGAGTTCCATCGGCTCGATGCCAAGGCGCCGGAACAGCAGGGTATCCTTGTCCTCACCGGGATTGTCCGCCGTCAGCAGCGTGTCGCCGACGAAGATCGAGTTGGCGCCGGCAAAAAAGCACAGCGCCTGCATCTCGTCGGTCATGGCCGTACGGCCGGCGGAAAGACGGATATGCGATTTCGGCATCATGATGCGCGCCATCGCGATCACGCGCACGAATTCGATCGGCTCGATCGGCTTGGCGTCGGCAAGCGGGGTGCCGGGGATCGGGATCAGCATGTTGATCGGAACGCTTTGCGGATGTTCCGGCAGGTTGGCCAGCGTCACCAGCATGTCGATCCGGTCCACCGGCTCCTCGCCCATGCCGACAATGCCGCCGCAGCAGACCTTGATGCCGGATTGGCGAACGTGCTCGAGCGTCTCGAGCCGCTCGGCAAAGCTCCGCGTGCTGATGATCTCGCTATAGTAGCGTTCCGACGTATCGATGTTGTGGTTGTAAAAGTCGAGACCAGCCTGCTTCAGTCGAGCGGCTTGCTCAAGATCGAGCATGCCGAGCGTCATGCAGGTCTCCATGCCCAGCGCCTTGACGCCTTCGACCATCGCCACCACCGCATCCATGTCGCGCGCCTTGGGGTTTCGCCAGGCCGCGCCCATGCAATA
>NZ_JAMYUV010000121.1:0-1214 GCF_040323405.1 Mesorhizobium sp. M0048
ACCGTCATGTGTCCGCCGCTCCGCTAAACACGGGGGCTGCGCGGCGGACACGCCGACGTCAACGCAATGCCACGCCATTTTGCAGAACTTGACGCACACAACTGTTGCATCGATCAGCGCGAGTGTCCGCCGCGGGAGCACTGGTGACGTTCCAGCCGCGGATGAAGCCGTGCCGGCGATCGATCGAGGCATGGTTTTGTAGCCGAAGGCGGGAACTGCGATATCGCGCTGCTTCGTCTTTCCCTCCTCGTTGGCCTTGGCCTTCGAGAACTTGACCGTCCAGCGCGCGTCCCAGTCCTTCTGGCGCAGCTTGGCTGGCTTCTTCTGCCACTCGTCCGGCACCTTTCCTGCCTTGGTGTCGGCCTTTTCGGCATCGTTGTTGCGCTGCTTCCGCGCCGCCAGATCGTGGCATCCACGATCTGGCCACCCATCGCCAGATAGCCCGCCTTGTCGGGTCCTAGCCGGGGTGCTTGTCGAACCGGACAAACAGGTTCTCCACCGCCCGGGCCTGCGTGAGGTGCTCCCCAAACAACCAGATCGTTTTGGCGTCGGGAACCTTGTCGCCGAGCCCCAGCCCGAGGAACCGCATGAAGGAAAACCGGTCGTGGATCTGAAACTCGTCCTGATCGTCCGAGAGTGCAGAGCGCCTGCAGCACCATGATCTTGAACATCATCACCGCATCAAAGGGTGGCCGGCCGCGCCTTTGGCGCAATCGGAGCGCTTCAGCGCCGAGTTGCATCAGCTGCTGTCGTTCCCGCTCGCCCCGTGTTAGAGGCTTGCTCAAGACGATGGCAGCGATCTCGCCTTCTATTCTCTGCACGGCCTGCAAGGCCTCGTTCCAGCGGCGTTCCAGCTCGCCGGCCACCAGGCGATTGGCCGGATCGACGCGTCGTACTGCCGACGGGCATGGCAGCCTCTTAGCGTGCCTGCTGAAGAGATAGCTCGATCTGCCTTTGCGCGTCTGACGTCTCGCTCATGCAGTCCTCAATCGCCTTGACCGCGGCATCGATGCCAAGCGGCCTCAGGACGTGCAGCACCTCCGCGCTGATGGCCGCATCGACGCTCAGGCCGCTGATCGCGATGCATCGCGCCCTGCCGTGGTTGGTGCGGGAGTTGTGTGCGTCAAGTTCTGCAAAATGGCGTGGCATTGCGTTGACGTCGGCGTGTCCGCCGCGCAGCCCCCGTGTTTAGCGGAGCGGCGGACACATGACGG
>NZ_JAMYUV010000122.1:0-1186 GCF_040323405.1 Mesorhizobium sp. M0048
GTCATTGCCGGAGGGCTGTTCGCTTTCGCCGTGTCCTTCGACCAGTTCGTCGTATCCTACTTTCTGTCGACGCCCGGCCAAACGACGCTGCCGGTCGAAATCTACGCCGCGATCCGTAAGGGATTCACACCTGAGATCAATGCGGTCTCGACGATCATCATTGTCGTGTCGATGGCATTGATGCTGCTCACGGCGCGTTTCTTCAAATTCGGCGGAGAGAAATAATGGCGGGCGTGCAGGTATCGAATGTGTCGCGCAGTTTTGGCGCGCACAAGGCGCTGGACGATGTCTCCATCGATTTTGCCGACGGCGGCTTCTACGCCCTGCTCGGTCCCTCCGGCAGCGGCAAGACCACGCTGCTGCGCCAGATCGCCGGCTTCGACTTTCCCGACTCTGGCCGCATTGCGATCGGAGGCGAGAGCGTCGAGCGGGTGCCGGTCGAAAAACGGCGCATCGGCATGGTGTTCCAGAACTACGCGCTGTTTCCCAATATGAGCGTCGCCGACAATGTCGCCTTCGGCTTGTCCGTGCGCGGCGAGCTCAAGGCAGTGATTGCTGCCGAGGTGCAGGGGGCGCTCGACCTCGTGCAACTCGGCAAGCTCGGTGGTCGCCGGCCACACCAGCTCTCCGGCGGCCAGCGCCAACGGGTGGCGCTCGCTCGCGCCATCATCACCAAGCCGCGTGTACTTCTGCTCGACGAGCCGCTCGGCGCTCTCGACAAAGCGCTGCGCGTCGGAATGCAGCTCGAGCTCAAGCGCATCCAACGCGAGATCGGCATTACCACAATCTTCGTCACCCACGACCAGGAAGAAGCGCTGACGATGAGCGACCGCGTCGGCATTCTGCGAGACGGCAAGCTGGTGCAGGAAGGCCCGCCCGAGGAGATCTACAATCGGCCGAAGAGCGAGTTCGCCGCCACCTTCCTCGGCGATGCCAACATTTTTCGTGGCGAGAGCACAGGCAACGGCATCCGGCTGCCGGACGGCACGGCGATTTTCGCTGGATCTGGCGCCAACCTTGCCCCTGGTGCAAAGGCCAGTTGCGCCGTACGGCCCGAACGGATCCGCATCTTCACCGATGCTGCGGCTCCGGATACGGCCAATGCGAACGTGCTGCGGGGGGAAGTGTCGAAACGCATCTTTGCCGGCAATAGCAGCACCTACTTCGTCGAACGTGGCGGACAGAT
>NZ_JAMYUV010000123.1:0-1093 GCF_040323405.1 Mesorhizobium sp. M0048
CAACAAGGCACCCGAGAACCGACACCGCCAAACTGTCCGCGACTTAATGAAACAGCTGTCCGCGACTTAGCGGAATCACTGTCCGGCTTTTGCGAAATGCGCACTCAACTCATCAACGCGATCCGCGGCCATCTTTCCGAATACGGCCTGATCGCGCCGCAAGGACCTTTTCATATCGGACGCCTCATCGCTCAAATCGAGGATCCCACATCGAGTGTGCCGGAAGCTGCTCGCTCCTGCCTTGCCCTCCTCGCCGAGGGGTTGCGCCATCTGCAGAACCAAATCGCCGCGCTGGATACGGAGATCTCTGCCCGCGCCAAAGCCGACGACGCGACTCGGCGTCTGGTGAGCGTGCCTGGGATCGGCCCCCTGATCGCCACCGCCATAGAGGCGCTCGCGCCGCCAGCGGAGACGTTCCGATCGGGCCGTGACTTCGCTGCCTGGGTCGGATTAACGCCGGTTCAGCGCTCTACGGGCGGCAAGGAACGACTGGGCCGAACATCTCGGATGGGAGAGCGCACACTGAGGCGGCTCCTTATTATCGCAGCGAGCGCCGTGGTGCGGTGGGCCAAGCGCAAAGGGGTGCCTAAAGGATCCTGGCTCGGCCGGATGCTCGAGCGCAAACCGCCGATGTTGGTGATCGTGGCGCTGGCGAACAAGAACGCCCCAATAGTCTGGGCGCTGTTAACGAAGGGAGAAAGCTATCGGGCTCCGGTCGTGCCCGCTTGAGCGGGACGGGCGCGAGGCCGTTGGCGGCGTGAGGAGGTCAAAGGACAGGTATGGCGCAACGTCGGTGAGGCGGGATCAGGAGAACCAGGCGCATGGGGAGCGCTTCCAGCGCGTTCCAGTGATGTGGACCTGATCCTCGAACTCCCATACGGGCCCGCGGCCATGACGAGCCGTAAGAGAGGCCGAACACATGGCAGCACCCGATCACGCGCAAAAGCCTGTATCAAAGAGTCTTCTTGCGCCCGAGGGGGCGTCCACACATGGCCGTGCGGCACGCCTGCCCGGCAGCGTTCGCCGCGCGGCGCTCTTCCGCGCAGGCGAGCCATCTTGGTCGACAGCCCGGTCTCATCGATGAAGACGAGCT
>NZ_JAMYUV010000124.1:0-1059 GCF_040323405.1 Mesorhizobium sp. M0048
GACGGCGCTGGCACAGATCTGGGCGGAGCTTCTCGGTGTCGAGCGGGTCGGGCGCCACGACAACTTCTTCGAACTGGGCGGCCATTCGCTCCTGGCGGTGCAGCTGATGGAGCGGCTGCGGCGGCTGTCGCTGGGGGTGGAGGTGCGTGCCCTGTTCGCCAGGCCGGTGCTGGCCGATCTTGCCGCAAGCCTGGGCAGCCATCACGAGGTGGCGGTGCCTGCCAACCTGATCACCGAACACAGCACGGCAATTACGCCGCAGATGCTGCCGCTCATCGAGCTGGCCCAGCCGGAGATCGACCGGATCGTCGCCACGGTGCCCGGCGGCGTCGGCAACATCCAGGACATTTATGGGTTGTCGCCGCTGCAGGACGGCATCCTGTTCCATCATCTGCTGGCGACGAAGGGCGATCCATATTTGCTGGTCTCGCAGATGGCGTTTGCCGAGCGCGGCCAGTTGGAGCGCTATCTTGGCGCCGTTCAGCAGGTGGTGGACCGACACGACATTTTGCGTACGGCCTTTGTCTGGGAGGGGCTGTCGAGCCCGGCCCAGGTGGTGTGGCGGCGTGCGCCGCTGGAGGTGACCGAGGTCGAGCTGGATGCGTGTGACGGTTCCGGCGCCGAGGAGCTCAGGCGCCGGTTTGATCCGCGCCGGCACCGCATCGGCCTTGGCCGCGCGCCGTTGTTGCGGTTTGGGATCGCGCGCGAGCCCGGCAGCGGGCGCTGGCTGCTGCTGGAGTTGCAGCACCATCTGATCGGCGATCACACGACGCTGGAAGTGATGCATGCCGAGGTGCGGGCCGTGCTCGGCGGGCAGGCGCATGAGCTTGCGGCACCGCAGCCGTTCCGCAATCTGGTGGCGCAGGCACGGCTGGGTGTCGATGCCAAGGCGCATGAAGAGTTCTTCCGCTCGATGCTGGCGGACATCGACGAGCCGACCATGCCGTTCGGGCTGAGCGAGGTGCGCGGCGACGGCAGCGGGGTCGGCGAGGCGCGGCGGATGCTGCCGCAGGCGCTCAACGATCGGCTGCGGGAGCAGGCGCGGCGGCTGGGGGTGAG
>NZ_JAMYUV010000125.1:0-913 GCF_040323405.1 Mesorhizobium sp. M0048
ATCGGCACCTATTGGAGCGGCTCGGCCGACCGCGCCAAGACCCATTTCAAGCTGCCAGTCTCGCTCGTGATCCCGCGGGAGGGCGCTGTCGCCTGGCTCGACGCCTTCTCCATTCCCGTCGGTTCCAAGAATGTCGCCGGCGCCGAGGCCTTCATCAACTACATGGTCGACCCGAAGTTCTATGTCGAATGGGTCACCAAGGTCGGAGCCCCGGTATCTGCCAATACCAAGGCCGTGGAAGCACTTCCCGAGGATGCGTTCAACCGCAAGGTGATGGGTGACCCGGCAGTTGCCAAGCGCATTCAGTTCCAGGCGCCGATCACAAACGCCCAGCGCGAAGCCTATCTGTCGCTCTGGCAGCAGCTCAAGGTCAACGTGAAGTAACAGCAGAAAGCGGGATCAGCCGATCATATATGTCGGCTGATCCTTCCCTGGGAGGATGTCATGGCAGCACAGGTTGCAGCCGCGTCGCGCAGCGGGCTGAGATCGGCCTTGCCGCTACTGGTGCCTGCCTATCTCTGGCTGTCGGTTGCGATCTTCTTGCCGCTCTCAGCCATGGTCTTCTTCTCTCTCATGACCGAGCTGCCGTTGTCGGGCAAGCCGTGGGCGTTCACGCTCGAAAACTATACCGCCTTCTTCTCGCAGAGCCTCTATCTGACGCTTCTGCTCGCCTCGCTGCGCCTCGGCCTCGAAGTGACGCTGTGGTGCATCATCGTCGGTTATCCCGCCGCTTATGTGCTAGGCAAGGTGCTGAAAGGCCGTAGCCGCGAAGCGATTTTCCTGCTCGTCATCCTGCCGTTCTGGTCAAATGGGCTTGTGCGCATCTTCTCCTGGGCGATGGTGCTGCGCGAAGGGGGCATTCTCGATACCGCGCTCAACGCCGTGCTGCCGTTCAAGATCAATATCGACCTGA
>NZ_JAMYUV010000126.1:0-895 GCF_040323405.1 Mesorhizobium sp. M0048
CCCATGTCGCGGATGCGCTGGGGTGGGCCATCTGCAACCCGGACACGGACAGCGGCGAAGCGCGCCGAGAGGCGGCCTTTGGTGCCACGCCGCCAACTGACCGTCCGCCATTGGGCCTTTTCCAGCATCGCCTGCGCGGCCATCGACTTCACATCGGGGATATGCCGGCGGCGCGGGCGGCCGTGTCCGGCAACCGGGAAGATCATCGCCACGTCGGCGGCATAGACCTTCTGCTTGAACGGGATACCGACGGCCCAGGTAAGGCCGCGCTCGGTGAGCGCCTGCCGGAAGGGGGCGCTCAAACCATATCCGGCATCGGCGAGCACGCAGCCAAAGCGTAAGCCGGCTGCGCGAGCCCGGTCGATCTCGGCCAGCGCGATTTCGGGCTTGGTCCTGTAGGCACGATGGTCCTCGGGCACACCGGCACGGTCGAGCCGGGCGGGATCGGAAGTCCAGCTCTCGGGCAGAAACAGCCGCAGCCCCACCATGACCGGCACTTCGCCAGAGGCCAGCGTCAGCGACACCAGCGTCTGGCAGTTGGCGTTCTTGCCAAGCGCCGAGGCATATTGCGGCGCGACGCCGACCGAGTGGCGCCCCTTCTTGGGGAGCGCGGTGTCGTCCACGATCAGCCACGCATCGTTCCCGCCAACTTGTCTGTCGGCCTCCGCGAGCAGCACCTTCTCCAGCGGCGCAGCATCCCACACGCCGCTCGCGATGAAGTGGTGCAGCTGGTCATAGTTGACGCCTGCATGGCGCGCCGCCATCGGTTGGACGCTCTTGCGATCCCCAAGGCCAATCAGGCCAGCAATATAGGCCGGACACATCCGCGCACGCGTCTTGTGCCTCAACGCCGAGACGAACGGCTCAAGCCACCGCTCCAGATCGAGTTGCCAAT
>NZ_JAMYUV010000127.1:0-841 GCF_040323405.1 Mesorhizobium sp. M0048
TGTCACCGGCATTGTCGACATAGTAGGTGTCATTGCCACCATAGCCGGTCATCGTGTCGGCGCCGCCGAGGCCGTTGATGAAATTGGCGCCGGCATTGCCCTGGATCGTCTGGGCAAAGCCGTTGCCTGTGAGATTGATTGCCGTCGTGCCGGACGGATTGCTGGTGGCGAGAAGCTCGATCTCCGACCCGGCCGCAAGCGCATGACTTACTGACGCGAGTACTTTATCGGTACCGCCGCCTACGGCCTCGATGACCTTGTCACCGGCATTGTCGGCATAGTAGGTGTCATTGCCACCATAGCCGGTCATCGTGTCGGCACCACCGCCGCCGTTGATGATGTTCGCGCCGGCGTTGCCTTGGATGGTCTGACTGAACTCGTTGCCGCTGAGGTTCATTGCCGTCGTGTCGGATGGATATCTTGCGGCGAGAAGCTCGATCTGGGTGCCCGCCGAAAGCGCATGGCTCACTGACGTGATCACCCGGTCGGAGCCGCCGCCCACCGCCTCGATGACCTTGTCACCGGCATTGTCGACATAGTAGGTGTCATTGCCACCATAGCCGGTCATCGTGTCGGCGCCGCCGAGGCCGTTGATGACATTGGCGCCGGCATTGCCCTGAATGGTCTGAGCAAAGCCGTTGCCTGTGAGATTGATTGCCGTCGTGCCGGACGGATTACTGGTGGCGAGAAGTTCGATCTCCGATCCGGCCGCAAGCGCATGACTGATCGAGGCGAGTACTTTATCGGTACCGCCGCCCGCAGCCTCAATCTCCTTATCGCGGACATCGTCGACATAATAGGTATCATTGCCGCCATAGCCGATCATCGTGTGGCCGCCGGC
>NZ_JAMYUV010000128.1:0-834 GCF_040323405.1 Mesorhizobium sp. M0048
AGCAGCTGCGCGCGTCGGTTATCTTCGAACAGCCGATCCACCATGGTTTCAAGCGCCACGATACCTGCACTGGCCATGAAGCCGGCTTGGCGCAGTCCGCCCCCTAGAAGCTTCCGATAGCGTTTCACCCGGTCGATGAAGGGCCGCGGTCCGCACACCATGGAGCCGAATGGCGCGGCGAGTCCTTTAGACAGGCTGAACATGATCGAGTCGACATCCTCCGCCATCTCCGCCGGCGTCCTCTTCGAGGCGATTGCCGCGTTGAAGATTCGTGCCCCGTCAAGATGCAGTGGTAGGCCGTGCTCGTCGGCAAGCTCGCGCACTTCCTTAATATAGGACTCAGGCAGGACCCGTCCGCCACGTTGACAGTGTGGATTCTCCAGCACGATGACCCCTGGCGGCGCGCATTGGTAATCGCTCTTGTCGCGGATCGCCGAGCGCAGATTATCGAGTGACAGCCGTCCGTCGATTTCCGTCGGCACGGGGTGCAGGACGAGGCCGCCCACCACCGAAACGCTGCCAGCTTCGAAATCGTAGAGATCGGAGTGATCGCCGACGATCACCTCGTGGCCGCGCGGACAATGCGCGAGCAACGCAGTCAGGTTCCCTTGGCATCCGCTCGATACGAAAGCGGCGTCTTCCTTGCCGAGCATTTCCGCCGCCAACTTTTCCAGCCGATTAAGCGTCGGGTCTTCACCGTAACCGGCATCACCCACTTCCGCATTGAACATCGCCTGCCGCATCTCCTGTGTGGGGAGGGTTACGGTATCGCTGAGCAGATCTATCATTCTTCTCTCCCACAAGTGGCGTTGGCGATCAATCTTTGCACAACGG
>NZ_JAMYUV010000129.1:0-831 GCF_040323405.1 Mesorhizobium sp. M0048
GGTCGCGCCTTTGCGGCCTTTGCCGCAGCTTTCGCCCGAGCCAGCCGAGAGACGCCCGAGGTGGTGTCGCTTGACGGCAAGGCTTTGCGGCGGGCCTACGAGAAGGGCTTGGCAGCCAGTCCGCCGTTGACGGTGTCGGCCTTCGCCGCCGAGACCCGGCTGTGCCTGGCGGCAGTCTCGCCGAGCGCTGGTGAGAACGAAGTCGAGGCCGCGCTCAAAGTCGTCGAACTCATTGATCTTACGGGCAGATTGGTCACCGCCGACGCGCTCCACTGCCACACCCGCATGGCTGCGGCCATTACCCAAAGAGGTGGCGATTACCTGCTTGCGCTGAAGGGCAACCGTCGTCATTGGCTGCGCCGTGCCAACCTGCAACTGGCCGACGCCACCCCTTCCATTGCCGAGCGGACCGAGACCAGCCACGGCCGCAACGAGTGGCGGCAAGCCGAGATCGTGGCGGCGGCCGAGCCGCTGATGCCCGGCCACCGGGCCTTCATCCGCATCACCAGCCGGCGCGATCAGGCCAGGCCGTTGATGCGCCTGTTCATGGCCTCCACGCTCATGTCGCCGCAGCGGGCGCTCGACCTCACTAGAGCTCATTGGCACATCGAGAACGGCCTGCATTGGATGCTTGATGTCCATTTCGATGAGGATCTCAGCCGTGCCCGCAAGGATAATGCTCCCGCCAACACAGCCCTTCTCAATCGCCTCGCCAGAAACATCCTTCAGACCGCCGATGCTGCCAAAGTCCCCATCAGCCATCGCATCAAGAAATGCGCCTGGAACGACGACTATCTCATCAATGCCATCACTCATATGCGATAGCCCTGC
>NZ_JAMYUV010000130.1:0-797 GCF_040323405.1 Mesorhizobium sp. M0048
CCCTGGTCGAGCAGCTTGCGGAACATCTCGACGCCCGTGCAGGTCGTCTTGGTGGTCGGACGGATGCCGACGATCTCCAGCTCCTCGCCGACCTTGACGACGCCGCGCTCGACGCGGCCGGTCACCACCGTGCCACGGCCCGAGATCGAGAACACGTCCTCGATCGGCATCAGGAACGGCTTGTCGAGCGGACGAACCGGCGTCGGGATATAGGCATCGACCGCAGCCATCAGTTCGCGGATGGCGTCCTCGCCGATCTTCTTGTCAGAATCTTCAAGGGCGGCAAGCGCCGAGCCCTTGACGATCGGAATGTCGTCGCCGGGGAACTCGTTCTTGGTCAAAAGCTCGCGCACCTCGAGCTCGACCAGCTCGAGCAGCTCGGCGTCGTCGACCTGGTCGACCTTGTTCAAGAACACCACGATCGAGGGCACGCCGACCTGGCGGGCCAAAAGGATGTGCTCGCGGGTCTGCGGCATCGGACCGTCGGCGGCCGACACCACCAGGATCGCGCCGTCCATCTGCGCGGCACCGGTGATCATGTTCTTCACATAGTCGGCGTGGCCGGGGCAATCGACATGGGCATAGTGGCGGTTGGCGGTCTCGTATTCGACATGCGCCGTCGAAATGGTGATGCCGCGCGCCTTCTCTTCGGGCGCCGCATCGATCTGGTCATAGCGCTTGTATTCGCCAAAATACTTGGTGATCGCCGCCGTCAGCGACGTCTTGCCATGGTCGACGTGACCAATCGTGCCAATGTTCACATGAGGCTTAGTGCGCTCGAATTTACCTTTTGCCAT
>NZ_JAMYUV010000131.1:0-777 GCF_040323405.1 Mesorhizobium sp. M0048
GCGAGGTGCGCGGCGACGGCAGCGGGGTCGGCGAGGCGCGGCGGATGCTGCCGCAGGCGCTCAACGATCGGCTGCGGGAGCAGGCGCGGCGGCTGGGGGTGAGCCTGGCCAGCCTGTGCCATCTGGCTTGGGGTCAGGTGGTGGCGCGCAGCAGCGGGCGAGAGCAGGTGGTGTTCGGCACGGTGCTGTTCGGCCGCATGCATGCGGGTGCGGGCGCCGACCGGGCGCTGGGCCTGTTCATCAACACCCTGCCTGTGCGGCTTGACCTGGACGGAACCGGGGTCGCGGCGAGCGTGCGGACCACGCATGCGCGGCTTTCCGAGCTGCTGGCGCACGAGCATGCCTCGCTGGCGCTGGCGCAACGCTGCAGCGGCGTTGCGGCGCCGGCGCCGCTGTTCAGCGCGCTGTTGAACTACCGTCACAACACGCCGGCGGCCATGGCCGGCTCCGGCACGGATGATGGTCTGTCCGGGGTGGAATGGCTGGGCGGGGAGGAGCGCACCAACTATCCGCTGACCCTGTCGGTGGAGGATTATGGCGAGGCGCTCGGCCTGACGGCGCAGGTGGTGGAGCCGGTGTCTGCGGATCGGGTCTGCGGCTACATGCAGCACGTGCTCGAGCAATTGGCGGAGGCGCTGGAGCGGGCGCCCGACAGGCCGGTGCGGGAGCTGGATATCCTGCCGGCCGCCGAGCGCACCTATCTGCTGGAGGATCTGAACCGGACGGCGGCGGCCTATCCGTCGCAGCGGTGCGTCCACGAGCTGTTCGAGGCGCAGG
>NZ_JAMYUV010000132.1:0-774 GCF_040323405.1 Mesorhizobium sp. M0048
AGATTTCGACCGGCAGCGTCGTTTGGCCGGGCGTCGACAGAAAGTAGGATACGACGAACTGGTCGAAGGACACGGCGAAAGCGAACAGCCCTCCGGCAATGACACCCGGCATGATCCAGGGCAGCGTGACGCGGTTCGTCACCTGCCATTGATTGGCGCCGAGCGAGCGCGCCGCCTCTTCCAACTCGGGCGCGAAGGTCTGCAGCCGGGCCGATACGACGACGATGACATAGGGCAGTGCAAGCGCGACGTGGCCGAGCAGGATGGCGAACAGACCGCGCCCGATGCCGACGCCGAAGAAGAAGATCAGCATCGCCGTGCCGGTAATCAGCCACGGAATGGCGATTGGCGGAAACAGCAGCGCCTGCAGGAATTTTTTGCCGCGAAATTCATAGCGGTAGAGCGCCAGTGACGCCGCGGAGCCAAGCACCACGCAAATGATGGTGGTGATGACCGCGATCTCGAGGCTGTTCCAGGTGGCTGAGATGAGCTGGTCGTTCTGCCACAGCGAGGCATACCATTCCGTCGTCCATTCGAACGGCAGCTGATAGAAGGGCGAAACGTTGAAAGACATCAGCGCCATGATGATGATGGGCACATAGAGGAAGGCGAGCAATAGCCAGATGTAGAGGCGGCCGAGCCATTCGAGGACCCGTGTCGTCGCCATCACATAGCCCTCCTCAGCACCGGCGAGGCAACCGCCAGGATGACCAGCACGACGGCCAGCAGGATAAAGGAGAGCGCAGCACCCAGCGGCCAATTGAACACGGCGAC
>NZ_JAMYUV010000133.1:0-750 GCF_040323405.1 Mesorhizobium sp. M0048
GCTCGTCTTTGTGAGCTCCGCCCCCTTGTTTGGGGTTTCGGCGGCGGTTTCGGCCCGGGCGGCCGGGCTGCGGGCGCACCTATCCCGTGATGGCGGCCCATCGGCGCATGTTGAAGGCGATCGCCGCCAATGTCACCTGGGCGGTGGCCTTCGCCAGTCCGACATAGCGGATATTGGTCAGCTTCATGCGGTTCTTGAGCGTGGCGAAAGTGGTCTCCACCGCCGCTCGCCGTCTGGCGATCAGGCGGTTGTAATGTTTGAGCCGCGGCGGCAGCGCATGGTGCTTGTTGGGGCGGCGCGCGATGCGCACCTTCTTGCCCTCGGCCTTGAGCCGGGCGCGGCGGGCATGGGTGTCGTAGGCGGCGTCCGCCCACACCGTCTTCTCGTCGCCGCAGATCAAGTTATCGGCCATCACCGTGTCGTTGACGTTGGCTGGCGTGGTAATCACCGTGCGGATCAGGCCAGAGCCCTCATCCACCCCGACATGGGCTTTGTAGCCAAAGGTGAAGCCGCCCTTGCCCTTTCGCGCGGTGAGCCGGGCATCCGTATCCTTCGAAGTCCGCTCGTCCGTCGGGGGCAATGAAACCGCATTGATCAGCGTGGCATCCAGCATCGTTCCCCGCTTCAGGATAACACCGGCTTTCTCCAACTGCCGGTCCAGTTCGCCAAACAGCTTCTCCAGCAGCCCTTCGCCGACAAGCAGATTGCGAAAACGCGAAAGCACCGTGTGGTCGGGAACGCTCTCCTCCA
>NZ_JAMYUV010000134.1:0-733 GCF_040323405.1 Mesorhizobium sp. M0048
TAATCTCCAGCACTTCGTTCCATGCCTCCTCGCCACCGAGCTCCGAAAGGGCGAGATGAAAGAGCCTGTGCTGGAGATCGAGGCTCATCAGGCCAGGGGCGGTTGAAGGCGACCAGCCCGTCATCGACCCTCGCTTCGAACAGCAACTTAAGTTTCTTGTAGTTCTCTAGCAAACGAGTGTCGCGCAAAACGCGGGTCTCGTCTTTCTCCAGAAGCTTGTAAGCAATTTCCAACCAAAGAACGTACTCCCAGAAGGCAGCAACGACTTCCTTCCGCGTGCCGAAGCTAAGTTTGTCTAAAATAAACTCCTTCATCTTGATAAGCTGATAGCCATCGGGGATTAAGTCGATAAAGATGTTTTCCTTATGCGCCCGGGTCCGGTCGCGGACCTGAAGGAACACGGCGGTTTTGCCACTTCCCTTTCTCCCCACAAGAACGTTGGCTTCGCCAGCTAGTGTACGCTGATAAGCGTCCGTTTCCAGAAAATAGTCCGCCAAGGAGCTGGCTTCGTTCTCAGCAACCGGATCGCCGCAGCTTAGGCTCTGGAGCAATTTTCATGATGAGGTTTGATGGAGACGAATTCGTTCTGCAGGTCAGCGCCAAGCAGTCTGAAATCCGAAATGATCTTGTCTAGAGCACGTCCTGTTTAATCCGGTTCATATCCTGCGGCTTTGAAGTAGTTGGCGCATTCGGCTGGGGTGAAGAGGTCGACGACTGCGCCGACCGCGTCCCA
>NZ_JAMYUV010000135.1:0-680 GCF_040323405.1 Mesorhizobium sp. M0048
GCCTGCCCGAACATGCTTTGGCTGGTGAAGGGCGGCGGCGGAATCCGCAACTGGCGTGAATTTCTGGCCGCGGCCGAGGTTGCCCGACCGTCCATGGGCGTCAGCCCGAGCGCCTGGGAGGAAGCGCGAACGGCAATGGGTGAGCAGCAGGCGGCGATTACCATTGCCGCGATCTACCAGCGGCAGGACCAGATCAACAGCGCCGGCGGCTATTTGCGCAGCCTGACAGATCGAGCAAAGGTCGGAAAGTTCTCGGTCTGGCCGATGGTGATGGCCTTGTTGCGGGCCAAGCTTGACGCGTCGAAGACGACCGGAACCGGAGCTGAAGCCGCTGCCGTCGATTTGGAGGCGGCAGGCAAGGTTGTGCGCACCGAATCCCGGCTGGAAATCAGCGACGCGTTGCGCCGCAGCCTTGACAAGCCGGGGCGCGGATCATGATGAGGCGGGCGGGTTTCGATTCGAACTACGGAACATGGACGGTGGCTGCAGCGCTTGTCGGAAGGTGCATCTTATGAGAGCATCGAGGGCATGAAAAACGAACACGACCAGGAACCGACGCCCGATGAGACCGCCGGAATGGTGTGGTGGAACTCACTTGCCGAATCCGATCGTGCGGCTTGGCTGGCGCGGGCCGGCAGCGCTGTTCCAGCTGATGCCTGGGCCGCGTACAAGCGGCTCGG
>NZ_JAMYUV010000136.1:0-663 GCF_040323405.1 Mesorhizobium sp. M0048
AGCTTCATGGCCAACGCCTCATGCGGCCTTTCCTCGTTGAATTCGCTGATGAAAGCGTCAAATCTGGCCTGCTGTTGCAGGGCATTCATGCCCGGGGGCCGCGTGGTCTCCTGCTTCAAGGTGCGGTGCATGCGCTCGTGGCGGCCGTTCTGTTGCGGGTTGCCGGGCTTGATGCGCTCGATGGCAATGCCGAGCCTCAACCACCAGACCGACAGCTTCGACAGATTGTAGAGGCCGTTGGGGCTGGCGAAGGGGACCCCGTTGTCGCTTCGAATGGCGAGCGGCAGGCCGCGTTCCCTGAACAGCCGGACGAAGGCCTCGATGACCGGCGCTTCCCGTGTCGCTTCAAGCGCTTCGGCGAGAAGCAGGTAGCGCGAGGCCTGGTCGGTCACCGTCAGGGGGTAACAGTAGCGACCGTTGCCGAGCTTGAACTCGCCCTTGAAGTCAGCGCACCACAGATCGTTGGGGACGGCGGCCTGCGACAGCGGCGTGCCCATGGCCTTGTTCGCCCGGTTCCTCTTGCGGGCCTGGCTCACAAGGCCGTGGCGGTCGAGCACGGCATGCACCGTGCTCTTGGCCGGGATGCGCACATCGCCGGCGAGCTTCCTGATCAGCAGCTCCCTGATCTTCCTGGCGCCCCAGTGCGGCTTGTCGCGCTTGCTC
>NZ_JAMYUV010000137.1:0-646 GCF_040323405.1 Mesorhizobium sp. M0048
AGGGTATCAGTACTATGACCCCGCCATCGCCCATGATGGACAGCGGCCATTGCGTCGCCTTGATCTCGAGCGATGCCGAACGCACCTTCGTGTCTTGGCCGGGTGCTGAAAGCGTACTCAGCCTCGACATGCTGGCGCCCGTGGTGGTCGCTGCAGACGACTGGGTGTTCACGTCAGGCTATACGCTGAGCTATCCCAAGAGCCGCGACGCGCTCACCGACTGGATCGAGGCGCTTCCGGCCGACACACCGCTTGTCCTCGACCCGACACCTGTCATCACCGACATTCCCCACCCTATCCTGTCGCGGATACTCGCCCGTACTACCTGGTTGAGCTGCAACACGACGGAAGCGGCCGCGATTGCCGGTCCGGGCGCCGTCGAGACACTCGCGTCACGGCTGCTAAGCGACCACTCCCCTAAGGCCGTTGGCGTCGTCATTCGTGCTGGCGCGAAAGGCTGCCATGTGCGGCTGGCCGACGGCTCGGCGCAAACGATTGCCGGCTTCGAGGTCGCCGCCCTCGACACCAATGGCGCCGGCGACACCCATATCGGCGCTTTCATCAGTGCGCTGGCGCGCGGCATGCCGCCTTTTGCGGCAGCGCACTACGCCAATGCGGCGGCGGCCATTTCCGTCACCCGCCACGG
>NZ_JAMYUV010000138.1:0-640 GCF_040323405.1 Mesorhizobium sp. M0048
GCGATCAAGCGTTGGCGCGCCGAAGGCGGCATGGGATGCGTCTGGATTGCGGTGGAAAGCCTATACAGCATGGATGGCGACTGCGCGCCTTTGGAGAGCCTGGCCGCGCTTGCCGATCGGCACGACGCATTCATCGTCATTGACGAGGCGCATGCCACCGGCGTCTGGGGACCGGACGGCCGGGGGCTGGCCGCCGCTTTCGAGGGCCGCGACAACATCGTCGCGCTCCACACCTGCGGCAAGGCGCTCGGCGCATCTGGTGGGCTCGTGACCGGGCCGAGGACACTGTGCGAGTATCTGATCAACCGTTGCCGGCCATTCATCTACGCCACCGCGCCATCGCCGCTGATGGCGGTCGCGGCGCGCGAAGCGCTCGCAATGCTCGCCGACGAGCCTATGCGGCGTGTTCAGCTGCGTGAACGCGTTGCCCTCGCAGGCCGCCAATTGGTCGATGGCTGCGGCGTGATGCCAAGTGGCTCTCAGATCCAGCCCTTGGTGATCGGCGATGTCAGGCGCACCATGGCAGTGGCGGCGCGCCTGCAGGCCCGCGGCTTCGACATACGCGGCATTCGTCCGCCGACCGTGCCCGAGGGCACGTCGCGGCTGCGCATCTCACTGACGCTCAATATCGGCGAAGCCG
>NZ_JAMYUV010000139.1:0-639 GCF_040323405.1 Mesorhizobium sp. M0048
GCGATCAAGCGTTGGCGCGCCGAAGGCGGCATGGGATGCGTCTGGATTGCGGTGGAAAGCCTATACAGCATGGATGGCGACTGCGCGCCTTTGGAGAGCCTGGTTGCGCTTGCCGATCGGCACGAGGCGTTCCTCGTCGTCGACGAGGCGCATGCCACAGGTGTCTGGGGACCGGATGGCCGGGGGCTGGCCGCCGCTTTCGAGGGCCGCGACAACATCATAGCGCTTCATACATGCGGCAAGGCGCTCGGCGCATCGGGCGCGCTCGTGACCGGACCGCGAACGCTGTGCGACTATCTCGTCAACCGTTGCCGGCCATTCATCTACGCCACCGCGCCATCGCCGCTGATGGCGGTCGCGGCGCGCGAAGCGCTCGCCATCCTGTCCGACGAGCCCATGCGGCGTGTTCAGCTGCATGAACGCGTTGCCCTCGCAGGCCGCCAGGTGGTCGAGCGCTGCGGCGTAAAGCCCAGCGGCTCGCAGATCCAGCCCTTGGTAATCGGCGATGTCAGGCGCGCAATGCGGTGGCGGCGGCACTGCAGGCCCGCGGCTTCGACATACGCGGCATTCGTCCGCCGACCGTGCCCGAGGGCACGTCGCGGCTGCGCATCTCACTGACGCTCAATATCGGCGAAGCCG
>NZ_JAMYUV010000140.1:0-620 GCF_040323405.1 Mesorhizobium sp. M0048
TGGCCGTGCGGCACGCCTGCCCGGCAGCGTTCGCCGCGCGGCGCTCTTCCGCGCAGGCGAGCCATCTTGGTCGACAGCCCGGTCTCATCGATGAAGACGAGCTTTGCCGGATCGAGGTCGAGCTGGCCGTCGAACCAGGCACGCCGGCGCTTCAGAATGTCGGGACGATTTTGCTCCAGTGCGTGTGCGGACTTTTTTGAACGTCCAGCCGTGCCCCCGCAGCCAGTAGCTCAACGTGCTGCGGCCGATGCGCATGGACCGCTCGGCCAAGAGCTGCTCCACCATCTCGTTCAGCGTGATGTCCTTGCGCTCCTCGATCATCCCGACGATGAAGTCGGCATGGGCGTCGAGACGCGAGCCGCGCCGTCGTCCCTGCGGCCGCGGCGTCGTCCCGCCCCTCCGGGCTCTGCCGATCCAGCGGATCGCGCTCGATATCCCGACACCGAACCGAGCCGCTGCCTGGCGGGCCGATGCTCCTTCACCCGCCGCCTTCACGACACGTGACCGCAGATCCTCACCAAGTGCTCTCGCCATCGTCAACCTCCATAAAGTGGACGTTGAATCAGTCAAACCGATTCGCGTCACATCACAATCGATTCATCGAACCCCGGACGTGCTCT
>NZ_JAMYUV010000141.1:0-607 GCF_040323405.1 Mesorhizobium sp. M0048
TGCTGGAGGATCTGAACCGGACGGCGGCGGCCTATCCGTCGCAGCGGTGCGTCCACGAGCTGTTCGAGGCGCAGGTGCGCCAGGCGCCGGAGGCTTTGGCGGTGGTCCATGAGGACGAGCGCCTGAGCTATGGCGAGCTCAACGCGCGAGCCAACCGGCTGGCGCATCATCTGATCGGGCTCGGTGTGAAGCCGGGGGATTGCGTTGCGACAGTGCTGAACCGCTCCGTCGCCCTTGTGGTGGCGCAACTGGCGATCCTCAAGGCGGGGGGAGTGTATGTGCCGGTCGATCGCGCTCTTCCATCTGCGCGACAAGAATGGCTGATGGCCGATTGTGCTGCGCGCCTGGTGCTTAGCGAGAGTGACGATGATGATCTGCTTGAGGTGACGATCCCTGTTCTGGCCATTGAGCCGCTCATGGCTGGGACTGGGTCTAGTGCCGATCCTGGCCTGGCATTGAGCGCCGAGGCTGCTGCTTACGTGATGTACACCTCCGGCTCGACCGGCCTTCCCAAGGGGGTTGTTGTTGCTCACCGTGCGGTCAACCGGCTCGTCATCAACAATGGCTATGCGCAGTTCAGCTCGAGTGATCGTGTGGCGTGGGTGGG
>NZ_JAMYUV010000142.1:0-594 GCF_040323405.1 Mesorhizobium sp. M0048
GGGACCAGCACCTGCTCGACATAGGCCAGGAACACGTTGCCGTTCATGGCGCCGTCGTAGACGAAGGGCGCAGTCATGCCCGTCAGCCGCAGCGCTCCGGTGAAGGTCGTGGTCTTCCAGTGGCCATGCGGCACGCCGGCCCGGCAGCGCTCGCCGCGCGGCGCTCTTCCACGCAGGCGGGCCATCTTTGTGGAGAGGCCAGTCTCATCGATGAACACGAGCTTCGCCGGATCAAGATCGAGCTGGCCGTCGAACCAGTCCCGGCGCTGCTTCAGGATGTCGAGGCGACCCTGCTCCAGTGCGTGCGCGGACTTTTTTTGAATGTCCAGCCGTGACCGCGAAGCCAGGCGCTCAAGGCGCTGCGGCTGATCCGCACTGACTGCTCGGCGACGAGCCGCTCCACCATCTCGTTCAGCGTGATGTCCTTGCGCTCCTCGATCAGCCCGACGATGAAGGCTTCATGCGCATCGAGGCTGGAGGCGCGGCGGCGGCCCTGCGGGCGTGGCGCCAGTTCGCCGATCTTCGCCCGCGCAATCCAGCGGATCGCGCTGGACACTCCCACGCCGAACCGCGCCGCCGCTTGCCGCGCCGACA
>NZ_JAMYUV010000143.1:0-593 GCF_040323405.1 Mesorhizobium sp. M0048
ATCTGGCTGAGATAGACGCCAAGGTCGACCTCCTCCTTCGGCTCGTCGGCCGTTAGCGTCTGGTAGAGGATCGCCAGAGCGTCGACGCGACCGGCGAGCCGCTCAAACCGTCTCCGGTCGGCCTCGGTCGCGTTGCGGCTTTCCAGCCGGATCAGTGCGGTGATCATCTGTAGGTTGTTCTTCACCCGGTGCTGCAGTTCGCGCAGCAGTGTGTCTTTCTCGCTAACACGCTCCTCCGCCGAGCGCTCATCTCCCGCCTCGCCATGGGCGGATACGTCGACCAGGGCCACCAGTCGGAAGCACACCTTGCCGTTTTCGTCTTCGATCACGTTCGAATAAACGTCGACGATCGCGGGTTTGTCCTCTCCGCGCTCCAGCTTGAAGGTGCCGACCAAATCGGTTCCCTCGACCACGGCCTCGGCTAGCGGCCTGTCCTTTTGCTGATGGAGGCCTTTGCCCAAAAGGGCTGCCCAGTTTGCTCGTGTGAGCCTGGCGGCTGTCAGGCCTGACAGTTTCTCGAATTCCGGATTGGCGTAGACCACGCGCTCTTCACCGGCAAGGTCCGAAACGGCTATGGCGATCGGCACCTGGTC
>NZ_JAMYUV010000144.1:0-588 GCF_040323405.1 Mesorhizobium sp. M0048
GCCTTCCCAAGGGGGTTGTTGTTGCTCACCGTGCGGTCAACCGGCTCGTCATCAACAATGGCTATGCGCAGTTCAGCTCGAGTGATCGTGTGGCGTGGGTGGGCAATCCCGCGTTTGATATCAGTACCCTGGAAGTGTGGGCACCGCTGCTACACGGTTCAAGCCTGGTTGTGATTCCACAAATTGATGTGCTGCAGCCAGAGGTGCTGCGCCGTCTGGTTCAGCAGCATGGCATTACCGTCCTGCATCTGACAGCTGGGTTGTTCAGCCAGAGCGCTGATGATTTAGGCCCGGCGCTGGCAAGCTTGCGGTTGCTATTGGTCGGCGGTGATGCGGTTGATGTGGCGGCAGTAGCACGGGTCTTGAGGGGGAGCCGACCGCAGCATCTCTTGCACTGCTACGGTCCGACCGAGACGACGACCTTCGCGACAGTCTGCGAGGTCACCGCGATTGATGAGACATTCCGCCGTATCCCGATCGGGCGCCCGATTGCGAACACGCGGGTGTACCTGCTGGACGGTCATGGTGCGCCCGTCCCGTTCGGGGCGGTGGGGGAGCTCTATATCGGCGGGGCGGGCGTTGCGCGGG
>NZ_JAMYUV010000145.1:0-582 GCF_040323405.1 Mesorhizobium sp. M0048
GCTGTGTCCCGTGCATAGATCATCGGGCAGCGCAACCTGGTAAGGCCACTCGCGGTCAATCTTGGCCCGCGAGGGGCGACGGCTGCGCATCGGTCAGTGGTGAGCGCCGGATTTCTTGTTCTCTCTCAGGTAAATGTCGGTCTGGTGGCGCATCGCATCCGAAAGCGACAACGCCAGATCGAGGTCTCCAGGATAGATCGCCAATATCCAAGTGGCCGTCAGCTCCGCGATAGCCTGTTTCTGGCTGACGTCGGACAGGCCACGCATTTGCTTTGCCATCTTGCTGACGGCCCGGTGAATGGCGGCCCGCTCGCGCCTTACCGTGGCATATATCTCGGGCTGCTCGGACTCGGTCGCAGTAATCGGCTTCATGGGGGTGTCTCTAATCTGCTGGCAGTGAACGAAATGAGAACATCAGAGTCAAGAGCCTCTTGAAGGAACAGGGCTTTTCTAGAGGGATGGCGCACGATCCGATCGACACGCTGGGCAAGGCAACCCGGCACAACATGCTTGTGAAGGCGGAATGCAGTTGCGGCAATGTCCGCTACTGCCGTTCGGCTGACCTGATGATGGTATATGGCG
>NZ_JAMYUV010000146.1:0-579 GCF_040323405.1 Mesorhizobium sp. M0048
CTGCACCGCCAGGAGCGAATGGCCGCCCAGTTCGAAGAAGTTGTCGTGGCGCCCGACCCGCTCGACACCGAGAAGCTCCGCCCAGATCTGTGCCAGCGCCGTCTCGACCGCGCCCTGCGGCGCCTCATAGGCCGTCCGCGCATAGGCGCCGTCGGCCGGCGCCGGCAGTGCCTTGCGGTCGAGCTTGCCGTTCGGCGTCAGCGGCAGCGCCGCGAGCCGCACGAACGCAGCCGGCACCATGTAGTCCGGCAGCCGCCCGCTCACATGCGCGCGCAAGGCGCCGGCAAGCCCGCCGCCATCGTCCTCGTCCGATCCTGCCTCGGGTCCACACACGACATAGGCGACAAGGTGCTTGTCGCCGGCCCGGTCCTGGCGCGCCACCACCACCGCCTCGCGCACCCAGGCGTGCTCGCAAAGCCGCGCCGCGATCTCGCCCGGCTCGATGCGGAAGCCGCGGATCTTCACCTGGTCGTCGTTGCGGCCCAGAAACTCCAGATTGCCGTCCGGCAGATAACGCGCCAGATCGCCGGTCTTATACAGCCGATCGCCTTCCACAAAGGGACTGGCGATGAACCGCTC
>NZ_JAMYUV010000147.1:0-577 GCF_040323405.1 Mesorhizobium sp. M0048
CTGCAGGCCCGCGGCTTCGACATACGCGGCATTCGTCCGCCGACCGTGCCCGAGGGCACGTCGCGGCTGCGCATCTCACTGACGCTCAATATCGGCGAAGCCGACATTTCCGCCATGGTCGAGGCGCTCGTCGAGGTGTTGGCCCAGACATGACCGGAGGCGACATGACCAAGCGCATCGTCATCACCGGAACAGACACCGGAATTGGCAAGACGGTGTTTTCGGCCGGGCTTGCCGGCCTGCTCGACGGTTTCTACTGGAAGCCGGTGCAATCGGGCCTCGACGGCGAGACCGACAGCGAGGTGGTTGCGCGACTTGCCGGGCTGCCGTCGGGGCGCGTGCTGCCGGAAGCCTACCGCTTGAAGAGCCCGCTTTCGCCGCATCGTTCGGCCGAAATCGACGACGTTTCGATCGAGGCTGCCGATCTTTCGTTTCCGGTCCTGCCGACACCGCTCGTCATCGAAGGCGCCGGCGGGCTGATGGTGCCGCTGAACCGCCGGACAAGGTTCATCGACATATTCGAGCAATGGCAGTTGCCGGTCATTCTGTGCGCCCGCACCGCGCTCGGAACAATCAA
>NZ_JAMYUV010000148.1:0-573 GCF_040323405.1 Mesorhizobium sp. M0048
CGACCAATCCGGATTTTACGAACACCTACAATCCGGCCAACACGCATATCGACTATTTCGGAATAGACCCCTATCCGGTGCGCACGGGAACGGACACGGTCGACTACGACATGATCGATCGAGCCGTGGCTGCAGCGGTGAAGTCGGGCATCCCGGTTAGCAACATCGTTCCGGTCTACCAGGCCTTTGGCGGCGGTAACTGGGAGACTTCCGATGGCGGAAGACATGTCATGCCCACCCCCGAACAGATGCAAATCATGATCGATCATTGGGCCGCACTGGTGCCGACGCCCGGCTTCGACTACACCTATAAATGGGGAACGCAGAACGGCGACACCGCGCTTGAAAGCTCCTCCGAACTGCAGGCCTTTTTCCGGGAGCACAACCTCGCTACCACCGGAACCACCCCGCCTCCCGTCGACACAAGCGACATCTTGTATGGCACCAGTGGCGACGATGTATTCCACGGAGCCGGCGGCCACACGATGATCGGCTATGGCGGCAATGATACCTATTATGTCGACGATGTCCGCGATAAGGAGATTGAGGCTGCGGGCGGCGGTACCGATAAAG
>NZ_JAMYUV010000149.1:0-560 GCF_040323405.1 Mesorhizobium sp. M0048
CCGGAAACTGTCCGGGACTTAGCGGAAATGCTGTCCGCGACTTACTGAAATCACTGTCCGGGACTTAGTGAAATCGGCGTCCGGGACTTACCGAAACACGCAATTGCCGCGGCCCTCACCCAGGACACACAGGACCAACCGTGCATGCTCAGCGCCATGATTGTCGATCAGCCGGCGGATGGAGCCGACGGCGCGCGTCTGGCCTTCCTTTGGTATCGGCTCTTGGGAATGATCTCGACTTCGAACTCGACACAGAGGGCAGCAACGCGCGGGTCGACGCCGAGTGCAGATCCGCGGCTCCAGCCTTCTCGCGCAAGCATTCGGCGTCTGCGCATGATCGACGCACGATGTTTGCACAAATGTAACCGCCGCTGCAAGAGTGATGCACGATGGACAGTGGTGGGGCACGCATTGACGAGATGTCAAGCGTTCAGGATTTTCGCTTCCTTGGCGGCGCTGAGAAATGCCACGCGCGCTGTCTCCGGTGCGCTGCCGCCGCCGAGCACCTTCATGCACGCCATGCGAGCCTGGATGCGGCGCCCGGTTTCTCCAATGGGCCA
>NZ_JAMYUV010000150.1:0-553 GCF_040323405.1 Mesorhizobium sp. M0048
GCCTTCCCAAGGGGGTTGTTGTTGCTCACCGTGCGGTCAACCGGCTCGTCATCAACAATGGCTATGCGCAGTTCAGCTCGAGTGATCGTGTGGCGTGGGTGGGTAATCCCGCCTTCGACGCCAGCACATTTGAAGTGTGGGCGCCGCTGCTCAACGGTGGCTGCATCATTGCATTGGATGCCACGACCGTCATAAATCCTTCAAATTTTGCCAAGTCACTTGAACAGCAACGGGTGACAACCCTTTTTCTAACAACAGCGTTATTCAACCAATATACGTCATCGATCGCTCCGACGTTAGCACAACTTAAGTACCTCCTCTGTGGAGGCGAGGTCAGTGACGTTCCCTCATTTTTGAGATTGCTGAGAGAAGAAGGTCCTGTACGCCTCATTCACTGCTACGGTCCGACCGAGACAACGACCTTCGCGACAGTCTGCGAGATCGCCCAATCTGTCGGGGGGCTGGCCTCCATCCCGATCGGGCGCCCGATTGCGAACACGCGGGTGTACCTGCTGGACGGTCATGGTGGGCCCGTGCCGTTCGGGGCGGTGGG
>NZ_JAMYUV010000151.1:0-526 GCF_040323405.1 Mesorhizobium sp. M0048
GCGGAGAGCATCCGCGCCATTCCCGGCATCCGCCTCGAGCCCTCCGTTATCGAGACAAACATGGTGTTCTTCCGCCTCGAACGGGACGATCTCTGGGTTCCAAATTTCCTGTCTGCGCTGTGGGAGCGGGGTGTGCGAATGGGCACGCTCCGCGAAGGCGTCGTTCGCGCCGTCCTCCACTACCTCATCAGCGACGACGACGTCGAAGTAACCGCAAACGCCATTCGATCAGTTCTGCAGGCCGAGTCACGACGGAGTACAAGGAGTTGACTGAGGTCTGCGAAGTGCCAATCGCCAAGGCCAACCGCATTTTTCGAGGGCATCGGTGAGGCTTCGACTGAGAAAGAGCCATAACACGAGAGTCTCCGCACTTTTCAGCCCAACCTCCCGGCGACTATCGTTGGACGCCGACAGTTTCGGAAATCTCATTGGTAAGGTGAAGGAAATCATCGTCATGCCTCCAACAAACGCGCGCATCTGGGCGCCGCGGAGCCATGCGTCGAGACCGCATCGATTAGCTGTTCCG
>NZ_JAMYUV010000152.1:0-523 GCF_040323405.1 Mesorhizobium sp. M0048
CTAGGGTCAGGACTCATTGATCCAGAAGATGAAGGCTGCAGCGAAGGCGATCGCCGACAGGAAGGTGTGAGCACATCGGTCGTATCTGGTGTGGATGCGTCGCCAGTCTTTGAGGCGTGCGAACATGTTCTCGATCCTGTGGCGTTGTCGGTATAGGACAGGATCGTAGCTGTGCTGAACACGATGCTTGGCATGGGGTGGGATGCATGGCGTGATACCGCGCTCGACGAGCGCCTGGCGGAAGGCCGCTGAACTGTAGGCCCGATCGGCGAGCAGGGATTTGGCGGCGGGCAAATCCTCGATCACTGCCGCAGCAGTCTTGTGATCATTGGCCTGCCCTTCGCTCAGATGCAGCAGCCGCGGACGTCCCTTGCCGTCACAGACCACTTGCAGCTTGGTGGTCAGTCCGCCTCGGCTGCGTCCGATACATCGGGATAGAGCCCCTTTTTAAGGAGGCTGGCGGCAGTGCGATGCGCTTTGAGATGGGTGGCATCGATCATCAGATTGTCCGTTTCGCCGCCCT
>NZ_JAMYUV010000153.1:0-519 GCF_040323405.1 Mesorhizobium sp. M0048
ACCTCGCCGTCGCCGACGTCGTCGCGACGCTGATCAAGAACGCCAAGAAGATCAAGACCTCGGAAGAGGTTGCCCAGGTCGGCACCATCGCCGGCAATGGCGATGCTTCGGTCGGTTCGATGATCGCTGAAGCGATGCAGAAGGTCGGCAATGAGGGCGTCATTACCGTCGAGGAGGCCAAGACCGCCGAGACGGAGCTCGAAGTCGTCGAAGGCATGCAGTTCGACCGCGGCTATCTCTCGCCCTACTTCGTCACCAATGCCGAAAAGATGGTTGCGGATCTGGAAGACGCCTACATCCTCCTCCACGAGAAGAAGCTCTCCAACCTGCAGGCCATGCTGCCGATCCTCGAGGCTGTCGTGCAGACCTCGAAGCCGCTGGTCATCATCTCCGAAGACGTCGAAGGTGAGGCCCTTGCCACGCTGGTCGTCAACAAGCTGCGTGGCGGCCTGAAGATCGCTGCCGTCAAGGCGCCGGGCTTCGGTGATCGCCGCAAGGCCATGCTGGAAGACATCGCCA
>NZ_JAMYUV010000154.1:0-511 GCF_040323405.1 Mesorhizobium sp. M0048
GTCGAAGGGGCTCCCGGCCGGAACGATCACCGACGACACCGAACAGGCGCTTCTGCTTGGCCGTATCTTGGTCGAATCCGGTAACCGGTTCGACCATGCGCGGTGGGTCAACGCGCTGCTCGACTGGGAACGCGATGTCAAGGCGCGCGGCAGCTACGATCTGCTGGGACCATCAACCAAACGCGCCATCGACGCCATCAACAATGGTATACCAGCCGAGGAAGCCGGGCGCAGTGGCGACACAAATGGTGCGGCCATGCGCATCGCGCCAGTAGGTATCATGATGCCGCTGGAGCCGCTTGACGCGCTGGTCGCCAAAGTGGCCGAAACCTGCATGGCGACGCACAACACGTCGATCGCAATCGCTTCGGCCGCAGCGGTCGCTGCCGCCATCAGCCGCGGCGTCGCTGGCGGTGACTGGCGTGCCGCTTCCGACAACGCCATCACGGCAGCGAGACGAGGGGCGACGCTCGGCCATTGGGCGACCGGCGGTGACATTGCTGCGCGCATT
>NZ_JAMYUV010000155.1:0-503 GCF_040323405.1 Mesorhizobium sp. M0048
TGGCGGTGACTGGCGTGCCGCTTCCGACAACGCCATCACGGCAGCGAGACGAGGGGCGACGCTCGGCCATTGGGCGACCGGCGGTGACATTGCTGCGCGCATTGCTTGGGCGCAGGAGCTTGTGCGCGGCAAGGCGACGAAGGACGCGATCCGGCTGATCATCGATCTGGTCGGCACCGGCGTCGCCAGCCAGGAGTCCGTTCCGGCCGCATTCGCAGTGCTGGAGGTCGCCGGTGGGGATCCCTGGCAAGCGGCAGTCATCAGCGCCAATCTCGGTGGCGACACCGACACGATCGGCGCCATCGCAGCCGGCATGGCCGGCGCCTGCACCGGCTTTTCCCGATTGCCTCAGAACCGCATTGCAAACCTCAAGGGCATCGACATGACGGGGGTTAGCGCCCTCGCCGCCGACCTTGTTGTGGCGCGGATGTCCAAGGGCCGTGTGGACAAGGGCAGTGGCGGCAAGGATGCGGCGGCATGAGAGGGCGTCTCGTCCATGTCGG